>NZ_JBHXVE010000003.1:407196-439967 GCF_042672505.1 Streptomyces sp. NPDC127190 | reverse complement strand
GCTCCCCGCCGCACGCCCGCGGGCCGGCCGGGGGGGCCGGGGGGCCCGGCGCGCCCGGCGCGCCCCCGGGGGCGCCGGCCGCGGGCGGCCGGCCCGCCCCCCCCCCCCCCCCGCGGCTGTGCCCGGTGGCCCGGGATCACTTGTCCCGGAAGACCGCCTTGCTGACCTCCGCCATGGTTCCTCCAGGCGGTGAGATGGGGCTCGGTCATGTCCCCGGCGCGAGGTGCCGCGCCGGACCGGTCAGGTACCCCCGGGAGCGAAGCGGATTCATGGATTCCGTCCGGTCATGGGAGCGGCGCCGTCCGGGTACTCGGGGGGCCGCACAGAGGCAGGTGAGGCCCCCATGAGCGAAGACACCCCGTCCCAGGCCGAGGGCGAGCGGGAACCGGACACCGCGACGGCCGGCCAACCGCCGCGCACCACCCCCTCCCAGGCCGAGGGGGAGGACACCGAGGAGGACGGCACCGGGCAGGCCCGGCACGGCGGCAAGCCCGGTCTCGCCCAGCATCTGCGGGAGGAGCCGAGGACACCGATCCAGGAGGAGTTCGACCGCTGACGCCATGCGCCACGACACCCGGCGCGCACCGCCGGAATGGCAGCTTGCTGCCAAACAACATGCCTGTGTCATACGGCAGTTGGCACCCTCTTGACGCTCTCCGGGCCCCCGCCTAGCGTGCAGCGGACACGTCTGGACAGGTTTGGCAGGTGGCTCGGAGATGACGTACCAGCAGGACCCCCTCGACCACAGATCCACCGCGCGCCCGATGCAGGTGGAGACGCACGGACTCGACGTCATCGGGGACGCGGAGCGCAAGGGCACACCCCGCGTGCTGTTCTGGCCCTGGTTCGGGGCCAACGTCTCCGTCCTCGGACTGAGCTACGGCGCCTTCGCGTTCGGCTTCGGCATCTCCTTCTGGCAGGCGCTCGTCGCGGGCGTCCTCGGCATCGTCGTCTCCTTCCTGCTCTGCGGATTCATCGCGGTCGCCGGCAAGCGCGGTTCCGCGCCCACGATGGTGCTGAGCCGGGCCGCCTACGGCGTGCGCGGCAACCGGCTGCCGTCCGTCATCTCGTGGATCCTCACCGTCGGCTGGGAGACCGTCCTCGCCGCGCTCGCCACCATGGCCACCGCCACCGTCTTCGACCGCCTCGGCTGGGGCGGCGGCACCGAGACCAAGGTCGCCGCCCTCGTGGTGGTCGCCGCGCTGACCGTCCTCGGCGGAGTCATGGGCTTCGACCTGATCATGCGGCTCCAGACGGCGATCACCGTCATCACCGGCATTCTGACGGTCGTCTACTTCGGCCTCGTCGCCGACCACATCCACTGGTCCGCCGTCAGCTCCCTGCCGTCCGGATCGCCGCAGGAGTTCATCGGCGCGCTGGTGTTCATGATGACCGGCTTCGGCCTCGGCTGGGTCAACGCGGCGGCCGACTACTCCCGCTACCTTCCCCGCAGCTCCTCCAGCCGGGGCGTGATCGGCTGGACCACCTTCGGGGGCTCCGTCGCCCCGCTGCTCCTGCTGGTCTTCGGGCTGCTGCTGGCCGGCTCCTCGCAGACGCTCAGCAAGGCCGTCGCGGCCGACCCGATCGGCGCGCTCACCACGATCCTGCCCACCTGGTTCCTGGTGCCCTTCGCCGTGGTCGCCGTGCTGGGCCTGGTCGGCGGAACGGTCCTCGACATCTACTCCTCCGGCCTCGCGCTGCTCTCCGCCGGGGTGCGGGTGCCCCGCCCGGTGGCCGCCCTCTTCGACGGTGTCCTGATGATCGCCGGCGCGGTCTACATCGTCTTCTTCGCCGGCGACTTCCTCGGCCAGTTCATGGGCTTCCTCACCACCCTCGGCGTGCCCATCGCCGCCTGGTGCGGGATCATGCTCGCCGACCTCGCGCTGCGCCGCCGCGACTACGACGAGACGGACCTCTACCGCCCGCACGGCCGCTACGGCGACGCACCCCTGACGCCCCTGCTGCTCACCCTCGCCGCCACCGCCCTCGGCTGGGGGCTGGTCACCAACAGTGCCGCGTCCTGGCTCACCTGGCAGGGCTACCTCCTGGCGCCGTTCGGCCTCGGCGGCAAGACCGGCGCCTGGGCCTTCGCCAACCTGGGCGTCCTGGCCGCCCTCGCCCTCGCCTTCCTGGGCACGCTGCTGCTCCGCCGGGGCCGGGTGCGGGCGCAGGAGGCGCAGGCACCGAGCCCGACAGCCACCGAGGAAGTGCTCAGCCCGTGAACGCCGGCCACCTCGCCGTCATCGACATGCAGCGGGTCTTCGCCGACCCGGCGAGCCCCTGGGCCACCCCCCGCTACGCGGACGCGGCGGCCGGCGTCAAGGCCCTGCTGCCGGCGTTCACCGGCCGGGTCACCTTCACCCGCTTCCTGGCCCCGCGGGACCCGGCCGGCGCCTGGCGCGCCTACTACGAGCAGTGGCCCTTCGCGCTCCAGCCGCCGGACGCCGCGCTCTGGCAGCTCACCGACGGCTTCGCCGACGTACCCGGCACGGTCCTGGACGCCGCCACCTTCGGCAAGTGGACCCCCGAGCTGGCCGCCCGCGTCGGCGTGGGCGGCCGGCTGGTGCTGGCGGGGGTCAGCACGGACTGCTGTGTGCTGTCCACCGCGCTGGCCGCGGCCGACGCCGGCACCGAGGTGCTGGTCGTCGCGGACGCCTGCGCGGGCGCCGACGACGACTCCCACCTCAAGGCGCTCCAGATCATGGAGCTGTACCGGCCGCTGGTCCGGGTCACCAGCATCGCCGAGGTGCTCGCCGGGGCCGGGCCGTGACCGGTGTCCCGCTCAAACACCAGCAGATCAGCAGGACCGTCGCCCGGGAGATCCGCACCGGCCGCAGCCGCGCCGGGGAGCGGCTGCCGGGCGAGCACGCCCTGGCCCGGCGGTTCGGAGTCAGCCGTACGACCGTCCGCGCGGCCCTCGCCGACCTGAGCGCACAGGGCCTGATCGCCACCCGCACCGGCAAGGGGTCCTACGTCCTCTTCGACGGCCGGCCGCCGGACGACCGGCCCGGCCGGGCCCGGGTGGTGACCCGCCACGGAGGCGACGGCGCCGTCCGCACCCTCGCCGTGCACGAGACGCGCGACAGCGCCCTCGCCGCCGAACTCCGCCTGGACGAGGACATGTTCGTGTGCGTCGAGCGGACCGCGCTGGCCGCCGACGGCACCGTCCTGACGTACGAGCGCAGCTTTCTGCCGCCGGTGCCCGGCATCCGCGAGCTGCCCGCCCAGCGGCCCGGCGCCCAGTCGCCCGCCGAGGCGCTGCTGCGGGCCGGGCTGCGGCCCGACCACGGCGAGCAGCGGATGGGCGGCCGGCCGATCGACGCCCGGGAGGCCGAGGCGCTGCGGCGGGCGCCGGGGGACTGGTTCCTGGAGCTGCGGCGCACCAGCCGCGCCGTCGACGGCTCCTTCGTCGAACACCTCGTCAGCCTGCTCGACCCCGCCCGCTGCCACCTGGCCGCCGCCTTCGGCTGACCGCCGCGCAGGACGGTGCTGTCCAGGAGACCGGTGCACGCGGCTCCGGTGCACGCGGCGCGCATGGCCCGGCCCGCACCGGGTACGCGAGGCCCAAGCCGCCCGGCGCGCAGCCGTCCGGGAGGCCGTACCACAGCCGCTACCAGGGGACCTGCCATGGAGACACCCGCACACGACGCCCTGCCGACACCGGCCCAGCAGGCGCTGGACGCGCTGACCGAGAACGCCGAGGACCAGGCCGCCCTGGACACCCTCGCGCACAGCGATGTACTCGTACCGGTGCCCGACGACGCGGTCGACGGGGAGGGCGCCGACGCCACGACGGTGGCCCTGCCCGTCCTCGAACAGCCCGGAGGAGACCAGGTCGTCCCCGTGTTCACCACCGAGGGCGAGATGGCCGACCTGCTGCCCTTCGTCTCGCGCTACCGCCTGATCCCCCTGGGCGCCCTGGCCTCGCAATGGCCCGAGGAGGATCTCTCGCTGGCCATCGACGGCAGCTCACCCCACGCCCTCACCCTGACGTCACAGGGGGTGCGCACCCTGCTGGTGCGGTGAGCGGCCGCGGCAGGACGGCCGGAACTGCCCCCGCCGCGGAGTAGTCACCCGCCCCGCCGCCGGGAAGACCCCAGCGGGAGAGACCGGGGCGAGGTGAAGGAGCCGATGGCCGTGAGGGTCGTCCTGCTGGGCACGGCCGCCGGGGGCGGCTTCCCGCGGTGGAACTGCGCCTGCGAGCGGTGCGCCGCCGCCCGGGACGGGAAGCTGCCCGCCCGGACCCAGGAGTGCGCCGCCGTGACCGGCAACGGGCGCGACTGGTGGCTGCTGAACGCCTCGCCCGATCTGCGCGCCCAGCTCGCGGCCACCCCCGCCATGTGGCCCGGATCCAGCCGCCGGACCGGCCCGCTGCGCGGGGTCCTGCTCACCGACGCCGAGGCCGATCACACCATGGGCCTGGGGGTGCTGCGGGGGGCGGCGGACCTGAAGGTGTACGCGGCAGGGCCGGTCCGCGCCGCCCTCGCACCGGCCCGCGCCGCCCTCGGCCGCTACGCCCCCTGGGAGTGGGCGGACAGCCTCGCCGACGGCGGCTTCGTGCTGGCCGGCGGCCTTGTCGTCACCGCCCGCCCGGTCGGCGCGAGCACCCCGGCGTACGTACCGGGGGCGGCCCCCGAGCCCGCCGGGCCGTGGCGGACCGCGTACCGCGTCGAGGACCTGGCCACCGGGGGAGTGCTGGTGTACGCGCCGAGCGTCGGCACCTGGAGCCCCGTCCTGGACGAGCTGTGCGCCGACGCCGACTGCGTGCTGCTGGACGGCACCTTTCTCACCGCGGACGCCTCCGGTACGGCGGTGGCGCGGCCCGGAACCGGACAGGCGCCCCCGGCCCATCTGCCCGTCGACGGCCCGGACGGCACCCTGGCCGCCCTGGCCCGCCTTGCGGTCCCCCGCCGGATCTACACCCACCTGCACCACACGAACCCGCTGCTGGACCCCGGCTCACCGGCCCACGAGCGGGTGACCGCACACGGCGCGGAGATCCTGCCGGACGGCGCGGAGCTGCTGTTCTAGCTCTGCTGACCCGGGAGCGTGCGTTCCAGTGCCGCCCGCTGCAACGGCAGCACCTCGGCGTGCCGTTCGCGGCCCTTGCGGGTGAGGGCCACCCACACACCGCGCCGGTCCTCCGCGCACACCGAGCGCTCCACCAGGCCGTCCTTCTCCAGCCGGCCGATCAGCCGGGACAGCGCGCTCTGGCTGAGGTGCACCCGGCCGACCAGGTTCTGCACCCGGCACTGGTCGCCCTCCGCGGGCGACTCGGCGGCCAGGATGTCCAGCACCTCGAAGTCGCTGGCGCCCAGCCCGTACGGGTGCAGCACCCGGTCGATCTCGCACATCGTGCGCGCGTGCACGGCGAGGATGTCCCGCCACCGCTCCTCGAGCCGGGCGTCGGCCGTCGTGACTGCCATACCCGCACCGTAGCACCGAACCAGCCACTCGTTGAGTGTGCAACTAGTGGCTCCGGCGGGCCGTACGACGCCGGTCAGCCGACCGGATCCTGAAGCAGCCCCACCAGGTTGCCGTCGGGGTCCTTCACCGAGGCCACGAGCCTGCCGTTGCCCACGTCCCGCACGTCCTGGAGCAGCTCGGCGCCCGCCGCCAGGAGGGCCGTCAGCCGCTCGCGCAGATCGGTGACGTGCCAGAACGGCACCGGCCCGGTCAGCCCCTGGGCATGTCCGTTGGGGTCGAGGCCGATGTCCTGCCCGGCGGCCTTGAACCCGATGTAGTACGGCGCGTCGACAAAGGGCTCCACCCCCAGCAACGCGGTGAACAGGGCCTTCGCCCGCTCCGGGTCCTTGACGGGGTAGATGATCGTTTGCAGGCCGGCGGTCATGGGACGTCACTCCTTCTGAGCTGTGTGCACCGGCGGGGGTGCCCGCCGGTGCTTTCACGCTAGGCCCGGGACGCCCGCCCGTGCTTCTTCGATCCTGACCGGTTCCGGGCACCCCGGCATGCTCAGGCGGACTCCCGGCGCACCAACTCCGTCGGAAGGATCACCGCCGCCGGGTCCTCCCCGCCGATCTGCGCCAGCAGCACCCGGACCATCTCACTGCTGATCCGGTCCCACGGCTGCCGGATGGTGGTCAGCTCCGGGGAGGACGCGGTCGCCGCCGGCGAGTCGTCGAAGCCGCCGACAGCGATGTCATCCGGCACCCGCTTACCGGCCCGCTGGAGGGCCGTCAGCACGCCCTGCGCCATCAGGTCGGACGCGACGAACACCGCGTCCAGGTCCGGGGCCTGCGCCAGCAGCCGCTCCGCACCCGCCTCACCGCTGGCCCGGCTGTAGTCGCCGGAGACGATCAGCCGGTCGTCCACGGGGATGCCCGCCTCGGCGAGCACCTCCTTGTACCCGGCGAGCCGCTCCACACCGCCGGGGGTGTCCAGCGGGCCGGTGACCACGCCGATCCGCTGCCGGCCCAGCGACAGCAGATGCCGGACCATGTCCCGGGCGCCGTCCCGGTCGTCGGCGGCGACGTAACTCACCTTGGAGCCCAGCCCCATCGGCTTGCCGCAGGCGACCAGCGGCACACCGGCCGCGCGCAGTTCCTCGGCGACCGGATCCCCGGAGTGGCTGGAGACCAGCAGCACCCCGTCGACATGCCCGGCGGTGATGTACCGCGTTATCCGCCGCCGTTCGTCGTCGGTGCCCGCCAGCATCAGCAGCAGCGGGACGTCGTGCGCGGCCAGCGCCTGGGTGCAACCGCGCAGCAGCACATTGAAGTTGGGATCCTCGAAGAACCGCTCCTGCGGCTCGGTCAGCAGAAAGCCGACGGAGTCGGAGCGCCCGGTGATCAGCGACCGGGCATGCCGGTTCACCACGTATCCCGTCTTGCGGATGGCGGCGTTGACCGCCTCCTGCGCGGCGGGGCTGACGTAGTGGCCGCCGTTGAGCACGCGCGAGACGGTGCCGCGCGAGACACCGGCCTCGCGCGCCACGTCGTGGATCGTCGGCGGCCTTCGCCGTCCCCCCGGATTGCTCATGGTCATGACTTTACGGCCCCGGACAGCAGATCCAGGCTCCAGAACCGCTGGATGACCAGGAAGAGGGCGATCAGCGGAAGGACCGCGAGGAAGGCGCCCGTGATCACCAGGGTGTACAGGGCGGGCGTGTTGGCCCCCTGCTCCAGCAGGGTGTACAGCCCCAGCGTGAGCGGGAACTTCTCGTCGTCGCTGAGCATGATGTACGGCAGCAGGAAGTTGTTCCAGACGGCGACGAACTGGAACAGGAACACGGTGACCATGCCGGGGATCATCATCGGCAGCGCGATCCGGGTGAAGATCCGCCACTCGCTCGCCCCGTCCATCCGCCCGGCCTCCACCACATCGGCGGGGACGGCGGCGGAGGCGTAGATCCGGGCGAGATAGACGCCGTACGGGGAGAGGATCTGCGGCAGCAGCACGGACAGGTAGGAGTCCGTGAGGTTCGCCTTCGCCAGCAGCAGGTACTGCGGCACGGCGAGGATCACCGGCGGCATCAAAACGCCCGCGAGCAGGATGTTGAACATCGTCTCGCGGCCCCTGAACCGGTAGGTGGCGAGCGCGTAGCCGCTGAACGCCGACACGGCGGTCGACAGCAGGGCGCCGAGGACGGCGTACAGGGCGGAGTTGCCCATCCACTCCCAGTAGATGCCGTCCCGGTAGGCGTTCAGGTCCTTGAGGTTCTGGGTGAACCCGGTGCCCGGCAGGAAGGTGAAGGTGGAGAACAGCTCGCGCCCGGACTTGGTGGACGCGATCACCACCCAGGCGACGGGCAGCAGCGTGTAGACCGCGCCGAGCAGCAGGGTGATCGTCGGCACCAGCGCGATCCGGCGGCGCAGCGGCGGGCGCCGCGCCGTTCCGGGGGTGGCGCCGGCCGCCGGGGCGGCCTTGTGGACGGCAAGGGTGCTCATCGCGCCTCCTGCTTGTTGCGGCGGTTCGCGGTCCGCAGGAAACCGAAGGACAGGACCAGCGTGACCAGGGCGATCAGGACGGCCTCGGCCGCCGCCGAGTAGATGTCGTTCCGGTGGAAGGCGTCCTGGTACACCTTCATCAGCGGACTCCAGCTGGTGTCGACGGAGTTGGTGAGCGGCTTGAGGGTCGTCGGCTCGTTGTACACCTGGAGCGTCGCGATGATCGAGAAGAAGAAGGTCAGCACCAGCGAGGGCGCCACCATCGGGATCTTGATCCGCAGGGCGATCTGCAACGGGGTGGCGCCGTCCAGCCTGGCCGCCTCGTACACCTCGGCGGGGATGGACCGCAGCGAGGTGTAGATGACGATCATGTTGAAGCCGGTGCCGCCCCAGACCGCGATGTTCGACAGGGCGAGATAGAGCGGACCGCCGTCCAGCAGGTTCGGCTGCGGCAGCTGGAGCTTGGCCAGGACGTAGTAGAAGGGGCTCACGTCCGGCAGGTAGAGGAAGCCCCACAGCAGCGCCGCGACCACGCCGGGGACGGCGTACGGCAGGAAGATCGCGAGCCGGGTGAACGGGGTGAACCGCACCTTGTCGGAGTCCAGCATCAGGGCGAACAGCAGGGCGAGGCCCAGCATCACCGGGACGACGATGCAGCCGTAGCCGAGCACCCGCAGGGCGCCGTGCAGCAGCTCGCTGTCCTTGAAGGCGTCGGTGTAGTTCTCGACCCCGGCCCAGACCTCCTGCCGCGCGTTCGCACCGAGGCCGAGCCCGGAGATGTGCGTCTTGCGGAAACTGAGGAAGACGGCGTAGCCGATGGGCAGTGCGAAGAAGAGTCCGAAGAGGAGTGTGGCGGGGAAAAGGAAGGCATACGGGGCCCCCTTGACCCCGTACGACTTCCGGCGGGCGGGGCTTGTCACTGGGAGACCTCGAAGCCCTGCTTCTTCATGTCGGCGACCGTGGCGTCCTGCATCTGCTTCAGGGCGGAGGTGAAGTCCGACTTGTTCTTGGCGGCGGCGCCGAAGGCGTCGTTGAACGTGGCGTAGGCGACGTTCACGTTCGGGCCCCAGGCCGAGGGCGCGGTGGTCTTGGCGATCTCGGCGGCCTTCGGGTAGAAGTCGGCCTGGTTGGAGAAGTACTCCGGCGGGTTGGAGAACGCCCCGCTGAGCTGCGCGGACGTCGACGCCGGGTAGATGCCGCTGTCCTTGGCCAGGGCGTCGAGGGCGGCGGGGTCGGTGTTCAGCCACGCGGCGAACTTGGCCGCGGCGTCCTGGTGCGCGGAGTCGGTGGTGACGGCCGTGGAGGAGCCGCCCCAGCTGCCGGTCACGTCCTTCGTCGCCGACCACTGCGGCAGCGGGGCCATCGCCCACTTGCCCTTGGTGTCCGGCGCGGCGGTGGTGAGGGTGCCCGGCGCCCACACGGCGCTCACCCAGGCGATCTGCTTGCCGGTGTCGAGGGCCTTGTTCCAGGAGGGGGTGTACATCGGCTGGTTGTCGACCAGGCCGTCCTTGACCAGGCCGCCCCAGAAGGTGGCGACCTTCCGGGTGGCCGCGTCGTCGATCGCGACCTTCCACTTGCCGCCGGAGGCGGTCCACCACTTGGCGCCGGCCTGCTGGGCCAGACCCGCGAAGAGGCCGGAGTCGTTGGCGGAGAAGGTGGTCAGCTGCTTGTCCGGCGCCTTCTTCTTCAGTTCGCGGGCGGTCGCGGCGAACTGGTCCCAGGTGGTGGGGACCTTCAGCCCGTACTTCTCGAAGAGGTCCTGGCGGTAGTAGAACATCATCGGGCCGATGTCCTGCGGCACCGCGTAGACCGCGTCCGTGCCGAGCGTGGTCTGCTGCCACACGCCGTCGGCGAACTTGCCCTTGACGTCACCGACCTGCTGGGAGATGTCCGCCAGCGCGTTGTTGCTGACCAGGGTCGGCAGTGCCTGGTACTCGGCCTGCACCAGGTCCGGCGCCTTCTTGGCCTTGTGCGCGGTGAGGATCTTGGTGATCAGCGTGTCGCCGGACGCCTGCTTCTTCACCGTGACGGTGATCTGCTCCTTCTTGCCCGGCCCCTTGTTCCACAGGTCCACGACCTTGTCCATGCCGGGGGTCCAGGTCCAGTACGTCAGCGAGACCGGGCCGGACTCGGACTTGCTGTCGTCCCCGGAGCCGCAGGCGGCGAGGGCGGTGGCGCCGAGCGCGACGGCTACGGCGGTTGTCACGAGGCGACGGCGCTTCGTGTGCGGCATGGTTTCTCCCCTGACCTGGGCCCCCGCCCGCTGCGGGGACCTGCCATGCAGATGTGCACGTTCACATGACCCGGCTGAACGGTGGGGGCGAACCCCTGTCATGCTTCTGTGAGCGTTCACAGTAGAGAAACATCCCGGACACTTGTCAATGGTTGTTGCTGTGCGGTTATGTTGGGCCTGCACCGCCGATGTTGTGTGTGCACGTTCCCAAATGATCGATGACCGGGAGACCTCACATGCCGGACACCAGCCCCAGGGGCCTCACCAGGCTCGCCTTCGGTGGGGACTACAACCCCGAGCAGTGGCCGGAAAGCGTCTGGCAGGAGGACGTCCGGCTGATGCGCGAGGCCGGCGTGACCATGGTCAGCGTCGGCATCTTCTCCTGGGCCCTGCTGGAGCCGGAGCCCGGGAGCTACGACTTCGGCTGGCTGGACCGGATCCTCGACCTGCTGCACGCGGGCGGCATCCGGGTCGACCTCGGCACGCCCACCGTGGCGCCGCCGGTCTGGTTCTACCGGGCCCACCCCGAGGCCCTGCCGGTCACCGCCGAGGGCGTGCGCTACGAGTTCGGCTCGCGCGGCGCGGTCTGCCACAGCAACGCCGACTACCGCGCGGCCGCGGCGAACATCACCACCCGGCTCGCCGAGCGCTACGCCGACCACCCGGCCCTCGCCCTGTGGCACGTGTACAACGAGTACGGCGTCCCCGTCTCGTCCTGCTACTGCGACTCCTGCGCCGCCCACTTCCGCCGCTGGCTCACCGACATCTACGGCACCGTCGAGGCGGTCAACGAGGCCTGGGGCACGGCCTTCTGGGGCCAGCGGTACACGAGCTTCGAGCAGATCAACCCGCCCCGGGCCACCCCGACCGCGGGCAACCCGGGCCAGGCCCTGGACTACCGGCGGTTCGCCGACGCCACGATGCGGGAGAACTTCCGCGCCGAACGCGACATCCTGCACCGCCTCTCGCCCGGTGTCCCCGTGACGACCAACTTCATGACGGCGCTCAGCCAGTGCGACTCCGTCGACTACTGGGCCTGGGGCCGCGAGGTCGACCTCGTCACCAACGACCACTACCTGATCACCGACGGCCGCCGCACCCACGTCAACCTGGCGATGGCCGCCGACCTCACCCGCTCGGTCGCCGGCGGCGCCCCCTGGCTGCTCCTGGAGCACTCCACCTCGGGCGTCAACTGGCAGCCCCGCAACCCGGCCAAGGCCCCCGGCCAGATGGCCCGGAACTCCCTCGCGCACGTGGCCCGCGGCTCCGAGGGCGCGATGTTCTTCCAGTGGCGCCAGTCCCGGCGCGGCGCCGAGAAGTACCACTCCGCGATGCTCCCGCACGGCGGCACCGACACCCGGGTCTGGCGCGAGGTCGTCGAACTCGGCGCGGCCGTCGACGCGTTGGGCGCCGTCCGGGGCACCCGCACGGTGGCCGACGTGGCGATGCTGTGGGACTGGCAGTCCTGGTGGGCGCAGAACCTCGACTGGCGCCCCAGCGAGGACCACGACGCGCGCGAGCGCGCCGACTCCTTCTACGAGGCCCTGTACGACCGCCACCTCACGGTCGACTTCGCCCACCCCGAGACCGACCTGTCGGCCTACCCCCTGGTCGTCGTGCCGGCCCTGTACCTGATGACGCAGGCCGCGGGGGACAACGTCCGGCGTTACGTGGAGAACGGCGGCACGCTCGTCGTGTCGTACTTCTCCGGCATCGTGGACGAGCACGACGCCGTCCACGACGGGGCCTACCCGGGCGCGCTGCGCGACGTGCTCGGACTGACCGTGGAGGAGTTCTCGCCGCTGCTCGACACCGAGCGGGTGCGGCTGACCGGCCCCGACGGCTCCGAGCTGACCGGGGACGTGTGGACGGAGTTCGTGGTGCCGCGCGGCGCCGAGACCGTCTGGACGTACGCCGACGGCCTCACCGCGGGCGGCCCCGCCGTCACCCGCAACCGGCTGGGCAAGGGCACCGCCTGGTACGTCTCCACCCGCCTCGCCGCGCCGGAACTGGACGCGGTCATCGGCCGGGCGGCCGACGACGCCGCGCTCGCCCCGCGCGCCGACCTGCCGCGCGACGTCGAGGTCGTGCGCCGCACCGGCGAGTCGGGCAGCTACCTCTTCGTCGTCAACCACACCGCCGGCGACACCAAGGTGCCGCTGGACACGCCCGGCACCGAGCTGCTGACGGGCGAACGCGCCGCGGGCCGCCTCGCGGTCCCGGCGGGGGCTGTCCGGGTCGTACGACTCGACGGCTGAGCCGGCTCCCCTCCGCCCGCGTGAGCCACGAGAGCCGTGGGCGGAGGGGTTCTCCTCCCTCCCCGGTGGAGGACCCCCACCCATTCACGTCGAAGGGACGACGGACGATGAGGTTCCATCCCAGACGCACCATCCGGGCCCTGCTGCTGCCGCTCGCCGCGGGGCTTTCGCTCACCATCCTGCCCGTGCAGGCAGCACACGCCGCGAGCACGCTCACCAACGCCGGGTTCGAGTCCGACGGAACCGGCGTGGCCGCCCCCGCCGGCTGGTCGGAGTACGGCGACACCGGCGCCTCCTTCACGGAGGCCGGCGGCCACAGCGGCAGCTACCGGCTCACCCACTACTCGTCCTCCGCCTACAAGGTGGAGACGTACCAGTACCTCTCGGGCCTGACCAACGGCAGCTACGTGCTCACCGCATGGGTCCGCTCCAGCGGTGGCCAGAACTCCGCGTACATAGCCCTCAAGAACTGCGGCAGCGCCGAACAGCGCACCGATCTGCCGATCTCGTCCAGCGGATGGATACGGATCGTCACCCCGATCGCGGTGACCAACAACCAGTGCACCATCAGCATCAACAGTGATGCGAACGCGGGCAACTGGATCAATGTTGACGATCTGACCTTCACGTCCGGCACCACCGGTACATCCATCCATGGTGCCGACATCTCCTCCCTCGCCAAGAGCGAGGCCAAGGGCGGCGTCTACAGGACCGCGACCGGCACCACCGGCGACGCCCTCGCCATCCTGAAGTCCTACGGCATGAACTACGCCCGCCTGAAGGTCTGGGTGAACCCGGCCGACGGCTTCAACGACAAGAGCCACGTCCTGGCCATGGCCAGGCGGATCAAGGCGCAGGGCATGAAGCTCCTGGTCGACTTCCACTACTCGGACACCTGGGCCGACCCCGGCGCCCAGACCAAGCCGGCCGCCTGGGCGGGCCACTCGTACAGCCAGCTCCAGACCGATGTGTACAACCACACGTACGACGTGTTGAACGCCTTGAAGGCTCAAGGCACCACCGCCGACATGGTCCAGATCGGCAATGAGATCAACGGCGGCATGCTGTGGTCCGAGGGATCCACCGACCACTGGAGCCAGCTCGCCGGTCTGCTCAACTCCGGCTACAACGCCACCAAGGCGGTCAGCTCCTCCACGCTCGTCGCGCTGCACCTCGCCAGGGGCGGCGACAAGGCCGGCACCGAGGCGTGGTTCGACAAGGCGGTGGCCAACGGCGTGAAGTTCGACGCGATCGGCCTGTCCTACTACGGCTACTGGCACGGCCCGCTCTCCGACTTCCAGACCACCCTGGACGACGCGGCCGCCCGCTACGGCAAGCCGGTCTTCGTCGCCGAGACGGCCTACCCCTTCACGCTGGCCCAGAACGACTCGCTGGAGAACCAGATCGACCTCACCAGCGAGCTGGTCCCCGGCTACCCGGCGACCGCGGCCGGGCAGACCAAGTGGATGAACGACGTCGCGAGCATCGTGGAGGCCGTCCCGAACCACCGCGGCCTCGGCGTCTTCTACTGGGAGGCCACCTGGACCGCCGTCAGCGGCAACGGCTGGGACCCGGCCGACGCCACCTCCGGCAACGGCTGGGAGAACCAGGCCCTGTTCGGCTACGACGACAAGGCGGTCTCCTCCATGACGTGGTTCAGCCACCGCTGATCCACCCCTGACCGGGCCCGGCCGTAAGAGGGGACGGCCGGGCCCTTCGCCGTCCCGGGACAGCCCTGCGTACGGTCCCGGTCGCAGTGCCGTGTGCTATCGGACAACGGCGGGGGAGCGCCCCCCGCGCGCGCGTCAGCGGCAGCACAGTGGGAAGACGTCGCATGAGGAGGCGGGACGGAGGCGGTACGGATGCTGGGGACTCCCTCGGGACGCATGCGGCAGGACATCCTGGACTGGATGAAGGACCCGGCCGCCCACTTACCGGGACGGCCGCACGGCGACCCCGCCGACACGGGCGTGACCGCGCGGGCCGTGGCCGCGGGGCTGGGCGTCTCGCGCCGGACGGCCGTCACCCATCTCGACTTCCTCACCCGCCTCGGCCTGCTCCGCACCCGGCGCAGCCGCTGGCGCGTCTACTACCGGCGTGACGAGATCCGTATCGCCGAGGTCACCCGGATGTTCGAAAAGGGCTGGTGAGCCCGCGGCCGCCTGGCAGGATGGGCCGATCCGAGCCGGAAGGGCCGTACGTATGCACCAAGTCACCCCGCTGGTCCCGCTGCACTACGTCGGCCTGGGCGCCCGCGGCCCCGAGGACGTGGTGGCCGACCCCCACGGGCGCGTGCTGACCGGCACGGAGGACGGCCGCATCCTGCGGATCCACCATCTCGGCGCGGCACACACCGCACGGGTGGAGACCCTGGCCGAGACCGGCGGCCGCCCGCTCGGCCTGGAACTCCTCCCGGACGGCGACCTGTTGGTGTGCGACGCCGAGCGCGGCCTGCTCCGCGTCGGCCCCGGCGACGGCAGCGTCCGGGTCCTCGCGGACACGGTGGCGGGGGAGCCGCTCCGCTTTTGCAGCAATGCCGTGGCCCGGCCCGACGGCTCGGTGTACTTCACCGTGGCCAGCCGCCGGTACCCGCTTGACCGGTGGATCGGCGACATCGTCGAACACACCGGCACCGGACGCCTGCTGCGGCTGTCGCCCGGCAGCCGTACGCCCGAAGTCCTCCTCGACGGGCTCCAGTTCGCCAACGGTCTCGCCGTGAGCGCCGACGGCTCCTTCCTGGTGATCGCCGAGACCGGAGCCTGCCGCCTCACCCGCTACCACCTCACCGGCCCCCGGGCCGGGCGCGCCGATCTCTTCGCCGCCCTCCCCGGCATGCCGGACAACCTGTGGCGCGAGGGCCCCGCCGGGCCGTTCTGGGTCGCCCTGGTCAGCCCCCGCGTGCCCGCGCTGGGCCTGCTGCACCGCGGCTCGCCCGCCGTCCGCCGCACGGCCGCCCGGGCCGCCGTGCGCGCGCCGTACCGCCCGGCCGGCACGATCGGGGTGCTCGCGCTCGACGACCACGGCCGGACCCTGCACCACCTCACCCGGCGCCGCTCCGGCTTCCGCATGGTCACCAGCGTCTGCGCGACCGGGGATCACCTGGTCCTCGGCAGCCTGCGGGAACCCGGCGTCGCCGTCTGCGCCCGGCCGACGCCCGGCTGAGGCGGCGGTACCCTGGTGCCCGGCCGTGATCACCCGTAGAGGGCGGGCCGAACAGGAGACGTACCAGCATGACAGCCCCGCAAGCCGAGAGTGTGGGCGCCCGCCCGGAGCCGCGGCGGCGGTCCGCGTGGCGTGCCCAGGCGCCCGTCGTCGCGGTGGTGGCCCTCGGCGGCGCCGTCGGCGCCTCCGCCCGCTACGGGCTCGCCCTGGCCTGGCCCACGCCGCCGGGAACCTTCCCCTGGGCCACGTTCGCGACCAATGTCATCGGCTGCGCCGTGATCGGCGTGTTCATGGTCCTCATCACCGAGGTGTGGGCCGCCCACCGCCTGGTCCGCCCCTTCTTCGGCACCGGCGTCCTCGGCGGCTTCACCACCTTCTCCACCTACGCCGTCGACATCCGCACGCTGGTCGACGCCGGCCGCGCCGGGACCGGGCTGGCCTATCTCGCGGCCACCCCGCTCGCGGCCCTCGCCGCGGTGTGGCTGGCCTCGGCCGCGGCCCGCCGGGTGCTCGCCGGGGGGCGGGGATGACGCCCCGGAGTGGTCGCGCCGGCCGTGCGACGAAACCGGGCGAAACGGACATGAAGCGTAAGAGGTCGTTGTGAACTGGCTGCTGGTCATCGGGGGAGCCGTGATCGGCGCGCCCCTGCGCTATCTCACCGACCGCGCGGTGCAGGCCCGGCACGACTCTGTCTTCCCCTGGGGCACCTTCCTCGTGAACGTCGTCGGCTGTCTGGTCCTCGGCCTGGTCACCGGCGCCGTCTCCGCCGGGGCCGCGAGCCCCCATCTGCGCCTGCTGCTCGGCACCGGCCTGTGCGGGGCGCTGACGACGTACTCGACCTTCTCCTACGAGACCCTGCGCCTCGCCGAGGCCGGCTCCGGACGCTACGCCGCCGTCAACGTCGTGGCCAGCCTCCTGGCCGGCCTGACCGCGGCCTTTACCGGAGTCTCACTCGCCGGAGCGCTCTGGGGTTAGGCGCTTGCCGCGCCCGGCCGCCCGGCAAGTACCGTCTACGGCAGTGTCGACCACCTTTCCCCAGAACTGGATGCCATGAGCGCCATCTCCGTCGGTCAGTCCGTCGTCCTTGGAGTCGTCGAGGGGCTCACCGAGTTCCTCCCCGTGTCCTCCACCGGCCATCTCAAGATCACCGAGGGGCTCATGGGCATCCCGGTGGACGACAAGTCCGTCGTCGGGTTCTCCGCCGTCATCCAGGTCGGCGCCATCGCCGCCGTACTGCTGTACTTCTTCAAGGACATCAGGCGGATCGTCACCGCGTGGTTCCGCGGGCTGACCAACAAGGAGGAGCGCTACCACCACGACTACAAGTTCGCCTGGTGGGTCATCGCCGCGACCATCCCGATCGTGGTCGTGGGCCTGGCGGCGAAGCCGCTGATCGAGGGGCCGCTCGCCTCGCTGTGGGTGGTGGGCGGTTCGCTGATCGCCGGCTCCGTGGTGATGTGGTGCGCGGACCAGATGGGCCGGCACAAGCGCGGTGAGGACGACACGTCCTTCAAGGACGCGATGTGGGTCGGCTGCTCGCAGATCCTCGCGCTGCTCTTCCCCGGCTTCTCCCGCTCCGGCGCCACCATGTCCACCGCGCTCATCCTGGACCTGGACCGGGTCGCCGCCACCCGGCTGTCGTTCTTCCTCGGCATCCCGGCCCTGACCGGCGCCGGCATCTACGAGCTGAAGGACGCCCTCGGCGCGGGCGTGGGCGCCGTCCCGCTGGCCGTCGGCACCGTGGTGTCCTTCGTCGTCGCCTACGCCTCCATCGCCTGGCTGCTGAAGTTCGTCGCCAAGCACTCCTTCAACGCCTTCGTGATCTACCGGATCATCGCCGGCCTGGCGATCCTCGGCCTCTGCGCGGCCGGCGTGGTCAGCGCCTGAGCCGGCCCTGCCGATCACCCGGGGTGCGGATGCCTGCATTCAGGCGCCGCACCCCCTGAATGTTTCCTTACTTGATGTCTTGACAGTGCCTGCCCGCAACCCGCAGGATCGCATCCGTGAACCTGTCAGACAGCCAGACAGGTGGTCCGGTCCCGCGGCGCGTCAGCGCCATGGAAGCGGTACTCGGCCACCTCCGCGGCGCCATCGAACGCGGCGAGTACGCCATCGGTGACAAGCTCCCTTCCGAGGCCGAGCTGTGCCGCACCCTCGAGGTGTCCCGGCCCGTGCTGCGCGAGGCGCTGCGCGCCCTCCAGACGATGGGCCTCACGGTCTCCAGGACCGGCAAGGGCACCTTCGTCGTCGCGACCGCCGTCGAGGACCCCACCTTCGGCGACTACGCGGCCAGCGATCTGCTGG
The DNA here is from genome assembly GCF_042672505.1 of Streptomyces sp. NPDC127190. Classification (NCBI taxonomy): domain Bacteria; kingdom Bacillati; phylum Actinomycetota; class Actinomycetes; order Kitasatosporales; family Streptomycetaceae; genus Streptomyces; species Streptomyces sp. NPDC127190. The sequence continues at coordinate 422,103 of NZ_JBHXVE010000003.1, read as the reverse complement.
AGGTGCGCCGGCACATCGAGATCCCGGTGGCCGGCTACGCGGCCCTGCGCCGCACCCCGGAGAACCTGGACCACCTGGCCCACCTCCTCGACCGCATGGAGCGGGAGACGGACACCACCGCGTGGGTCGCGATGGACACCCTCTTCCACCTCGCCGTGGCCGAGGCCGCCCAGAACCCGGTCTTCCGCCGGGTCATCGAGGAGATCCGCGACGCACTGGCGCGTCAGTCGGCCTTCCTCAACGAGCTGGGCGGGCGCCGTGAGCAGTCCAACCGCGAGCACCGGGCGATCGTCGAAGCGCTGGCCGACGGTTCCGAAGACGACGCGGTGGCGGCGATGAGCCACCACCTGGACCGCGTCGAGACGACCCTCACCGACATCGTGCGTCCCCAGCGGACGCACGACCTCCCCACGGAAGGCGGACCCGAGGCGTGAGCGAGCAGCACCTCAAAGACGAGACGCGCCCCTCGGCCGGCCATGTCGACGCCGGAGACGCGGGCTACAGCAAAGGCCTGAAGCACCGGCACGTCAACATGATCGCCATCGGCGGAGCCATAGGCACCGGCCTCTTCCTCGGCGCGGGCGGCAGGCTCGCCGACGCCGGGCCCTCCCTCTTCATCGCCTACGCCGTCTGCGGCGTCTTCGCCTTCCTGGTGGTACGGGCCCTCGGCGAACTCGTCCTGTACCGCCCGTCCTCCGGCGCCTTCGTGTCGTACGCCCGGGAGTTCCTGGGCGAGAAGGGCGCCTACACCGCGGGCTGGATGTACTTCCTCAACTGGGCGACCACCGGCATCGCCGACATCACCGCCGTCGCCACCTACACCCACTACTGGGGCATGTTCTCCGACATCCCGCAGTGGGTGATCGCGCTCATCGCCCTGGCCGTCGTGCTCACCGTGAACCTGATCTCGGTGAAGATCTTCGGCGAACTGGAGTTCTGGTTCGCGATCGTCAAGGTGAGCGCGCTCGTCGTCTTCATGGCGATCGGCATCTTCCTGCTGGTCACCCAGCACCCGGTCGCGGGCCACCACCCCGGGCCGGCCCTGATCACCGACAACGGCGGCGTCTTCCCCAACGGCCTGCTGCCCATGCTGCTGATCATCCAGGGCGTCGTCTTCGCCTACGCCTCCGTCGAGCTGGTCGGCGTCGCCGCCGGTGAGACCGAGAACCCCGAGAAGATCATGCCGAAGGCGATCAACTCGATCATGTGGCGGGTGGGCCTGTTCTACGTCGGCTCCGTCGTCCTGCTGTCGATGCTGATGCCCTGGAACAAGTACAGCGCCGCCGAGAGCCCCTTCGTGACGGTCCTGTCGCACATCGGCATCCCCGCCGCCGGCGACGTGATGAACCTGGTCGTGCTGACCGCGGCCATGTCCTCGCTCAACTCCGGTCTCTACTCCACCGGCCGCATCCTGCGCTCCATGGCGATGAGCGGCTCGGCCCCGAAGTTCACCGGGCGGATGAGCCGCAGCCAGGTCCCGTACGGCGGAATCCTGCTCACCAGCGGTATCTGTGTCCTCGGCGTGGCCCTCAACTACGTCGTCCCCGCCGACGCGTTCGAGATCGTCCTCAACTTCGCGGCGATCGGCATCCTCGCGACCTGGGGCATGATCATGATCTGTCACCTGCTCTTCTGGAAGAAGACCCAGAAGGGCGAGCTGACCCGGCCGTCGTACCGGCTGCCGGGCTCCCCCTGGACCGAGATCGTGACGCTGGCCTTCCTCGCCTCCGTCCTGGTCCTCATGTACGCCGACGGCGGCGCCGGACGCACCACCGTGCTCTGTCTGCCGCTGATCGTCGCAGCGCTGGTCGCGGGCTGGTACGCCGTCCGCGCCCGGACAGCGCGCACGTCCACCGGCGCCGACGCGTGACCCGCCCACCGGCGCTCTCCAACTCATCGATGCAGGCAGTGATGTACAGCAGTTCCCCCGCCGACGCGCCCGTAGTCCGCGAACCCCTCCACGCCCCCGTCGCCCACCTCATCCGCGGCGGGGTCGTCGAGGGCATCCACTACGGCTCGGTCGTCGTCCTCGGCGCCGACGGCCAGGTGCAGTTCCAGCTCGGCGACATCGAGGCGGCCTTCTACCCGCGCTCGGCGGTCAAACCCCTCCAGGCCGTGGCCATGGTGCGGGCGGGGCTGCCGCTCGACGGCGAGCTGCTGTCACTGGCCGCCGCGAGCCACTCCGGCGAGGAGCGCCACCTCGCCGGCACCCGGCGCATCCTGGAACTCGCCGGGCTCGCCGAGGACGACCTGCGCAACGTCCCCGACATGCCGTTCGACCCGGTCGTCCGGGACGCCTGGGTCCGCGAGGGCCGGCTGCCCTCGCGGCTCGCCCAGAACTGCTCCGGCAAGCACGCGGCCATGCTGTGGACCGCCCACCTCAACGGCTGGTCCCTCGGCGACTACCTCGACCCGAAGCACCCGCTCCAGCAGGCCATCGCCGAGATCGTCGAGGACCTGACCGGACAGCGCGTCGCCCGGGTCACCGTGGACGGCTGCGGCGCGCCGCTGTTCTCCATCTCCCTGCACGGCCTCGCCCGCGCCCTGTCCCGGATCGTGTCGGCCGCGCCCGGCACGCCCGAGGCCCGGGTCGCCGACGCGATGCGCGAGCACGCCGAGATGGCCTCCGGCACCGGGCGGGACGTGGCCGCGCTGATGCGGGCGGTGCCCGGACTGCTCGCCAAGGACGGCTTCGAGGGCGTCCAGGTGGCCGCGCTCCCCGACGGGCGCGCCATCGCGGTGAAGATCGCCGACGGGGCCAACCGGGCCCGCATCCCGGTGGCGGCCGCCGCGCTCGCGCGCGCGGGCGTCGACCCCGCACTGCTCACCGAGTTCGCGGGGGAGCCGCTGCTGGGCGGGGGCGAGCCGGTGGGCTGTGTGCGGGCCGTGCGGGCGCTGGACCCGGTTCCGGTCACCGCTTGCGCATAGCTGCGGTGGGAGCCCCGCTCGCTTCGGCGGGCGGGGCTCGTCTGACCTGTGACCTGCGGTAACGAGCGGATATCGGCCCCGTCGCGAGTGGGCTCCGGGGCCGGTCCGGAGGCACAATGGTGATCATGACAATGACGTCGTCCCTCACCTTCCTGCCGGTCCTGGAGCGCATCGCCGAGGAGATGGACCGCACGCCGGGCCGTGGCCGTCCCGCCGACTACATACCGGCCCTCGCCGCCTGCGACCCGCGCAGCTTCGGCATGGCGGTCGCCGAGCTGGACGGCACCGTCTACGGGGTGGGGGAGTGGCGCCAGCCCTTCTCCGCGCAGTCCATCACCAAGGTCTTCACGCTCGCCCTGGACCTGGCCCGCGAGGGCGACGAACTCTGGGAGCACGTGGGCCGCGAGCCCTCCGGCAACCCCTTCAACTCCCTGGTCCAGCTGGAGTACGAGAACGGCATCCCGCGGAATCCTTTCATCAACGCGGGCGCCCTCGTCGTCACCGACCGCCTCCAGACCCGTACCGGCGACGCGGCGGGCGAGCTGCTGGCCTTCCTCCGCGCCGAGAGCGGCAACCCGGGGCTGGACTTCGACAAGGACGTCGCCGCCTCCGAGACCGCCCACGGCGACCGCAACGCCGCCCTCGCCCATTTCATGGCGTCCTACGGCAACATCGACAACGACGTGCCGACCCTGCTCGACCAGTACTTCCGGCAGTGCTCCGTCGCCGCCTCCTGCGCCGACCTGGCCCTCGCCACCACCTTCCTGGCCCGGCACGGCATCCGCGCCGACGGCAGCCGGCTGCTCACCCGCAGCCAGGCCAAGCAGGTCAACGCGGTCATGCTGACCTGCGGCACCTACGACGCGGCGGGGGACTTCGCCTACCGGGTCGGCCTGCCCGGCAAGAGCGGGGTCGGCGGCGGGATCATCGCGGTCGTACCGGGCCGGTGCACGCTGTGCGTGTGGAGCCCCGGCCTGGACGAACGCGGCAACTCCGTGGCCGGAGTCGCGGCCCTGGACCGCTTCACCACCCTGACGGGCCTGTCGGTGTTCTGACGAACCTCGGTCGCTGTGCCCGCCCCCTCCCCCTCGTCGCCCTCGAAATACCGCCAGAGCTCCAGGTCGTCGTCGTCCACACGGATCCACGTCGGCCTACGGCCATGCCGGCGCAGGACACGGCCACGGAGGCGCCCCCACGCCGCAGCGCCCGGCAGCCGGACCGGTGGGCGGGGCCGGGCCGGGGCGCCCACCATGCACCGGCCACCCCGCCGCCCCCGTCCGGAGAGCTGCGCGTCGCCTCCCGGTCACCCCGCGTTGCCACGCTGCCCCGGTGTGGGCCAAGGCATTCCCCGTCGACCTCCGCCGCTGCCGGCTGCTGGGACTGGCCGGCACCGGCTGTCTCGCGCTGGGCGGTGAGACGGCCGGTGCGCTGCCGGTCGAGGACCTGCTGGACCCCGCCTCGGCCCGGGCCGCGCTCGGCCTGGTCGGGGTGTACTTCGGCGTCGTCCTGCTCACCGCGGCCTGGGTGCTGCTGGGCCGTCTGGTCCGTGGCCCCCGGCCGCCCGGCCCGCGCGCCCTGCTGCTGGTGCTCGCCGTCTGGGCGGCCCCGCTGCTGCTCGCCCCGCCGCTGTTCAGCCGGGACGTCTACAGCTACCTGGCACAGGGCGCCATGGTCGACGCCCATCTGGACGTCTACACCCACGGCCCCGCCCAGCTGGGCGGCCCGCTCGCCGACGAGGTGGCCCCGATGTGGCGGCACACCGGCGCCCCGTACGGCCCCGCCTTCCTGGCCCTGGCCTCCGCGCTGTCCGCTCTCACCCACGGCCGGCTGCCCGCCGGTCTGCTCGGCATGCGCCTGCTCGCCCTCGCCGGAGTGGCGCTCATGGCCCTCGCGCTGCCCCGCCTGGCCCGGCACAGCGGCGCCGACCCCTCCGCCGCGCTGTGGCTCGGCGCTCTGAATCCGCTGGTGCTGCTGCACCTGGTCGCGGGCGCCCACAACGACGCCCTGATGCTCGGCCTGCTCGGGCTCGGCCTGGTCGCCGCGCGGGGCCGCAGACCCGTGGCCGGCGCCGTGCTCGTCACCCTGGCAGCCCTGGTCAAGGCGCCCGCCGTGCTCGGCCTGCTCGCGGTCGTGGCCCTCCGGGTGCGCGCCGGGCGCCGCCCGCTGCCCGCCGTGCTCACCACGGCGGCCGCCGCCGCGGTGACCACCGTCGCCGCCACGGCCGTGGCCGGCACCGGCTACGGCTGGATCGGCGCCCTGAGCACCCCCGTCTCCCCGCACAACTGGGCCCTGACCAGCCTGCTCGGCCGCGCCACCGGCGCCCTGCTCAGCCGCCTCGGCAGCGGCCTCGCCCCGCTGGCGGTCCCCGCCTGGCAGCTGCTCGGCCTCGCCGCCACCGCCGTCGCCGTCGCCCTGATATGGCTGCGGCTGCGCCCCCGGCCGGTGTACGCGCTGGGGCTCAGCCTGCTGACCGTCGCCGTGTTCGGCCCGGCGCTGCGCCCCTGGTACGTGCTGTGGGGGCTGTTCCTCATCGCCGCCGCCGCGCCCAGCACACCGGTACGGCACCGGGGTGCCGCCCTGGCCGGTGTCCTCGCCCTCGCCGTGCTGCCCAGCGGCGGCCCGGCCGACACCGGGCAACTGCTGCTCGCGGTCTCCGGCGGGGCGCTCGGTCTGGTCGTGCTCTGGCAGGCCCACCAGGCGGCCCAGGCCCCGGCCCCGGGACGTACCGCATGATCCGGCTGCCGCAGCCCCGCACCGATCGGGGCCGTCTGCTGCTCGTGCTCGCCCTGGCCGCCGCGGTGACCGCCTTCACGGCGACCGTCCCGCTGCTGCGCGGCTTCTTCGACCTGCGGGTCTACTACGGGACCGTGCACACCTGGGTGGCGCACGGCGGCCGGATCTACGACTACCACGTGCCGGGCACCTCGTACGGCTTCACCTACCCGCCGTTCGCCGCGCTCGCCATGCTGCCGCTGGCCCCGCTCGGCCGCACCGCCGCCGTCGCGGTCTCCCTGCTGCTGAACCTCGCCGCGCTGGCGGCCGTCCTGGGGATCCTCGCCGGCCCGGACCGGCGCCGGTACGGCTGGTTCCGCTGGGCGCTGGCGCTGTGTCTGCTCGCGCTGTTCGAGCCGTTGCGGGACACCGTGAGCTTCGGCCAGGTCAACCTGGTCCTGCTCGCGCTCGTCCTCGGCGACGCCTGGCTGCTGGCGGCCGGCCGGGACCGCTGGGCGGGCGCCGGCATCGGGCTCGCCGCCGCGGTGAAGCTGACGCCCGCGCTGTTCATCGGGCTGCTGCTGCTCGCCGGGCGCCGGCGTGCCGCCGCCACCGCCGTGGCCGTGGCCGCCGCGGCGACCGGGCTGGCCGCCTGGGCGGACCCCGGGGCGTCCCGGTACTACTGGACCGACGCGCTCTGGCAGACCGGCCGGGTCGGCCGCCTCGACTACGTCTCGAACCAGTCCCTCCAGGGCGTGCTGGCCCGCCTCGGCGAGACCGGCCGCCCGCTGTGGGCGACGGCGGTCCTGCTCACCCTGTGCGTCTGGGCCCGGCGAACCCACCGGGCGGCCCGGGCCGGCGACTGGGCGGCTGCCTTCGCGCTCACCGGGGCGGCGGCCTGCCTGGTCAGCCCGATCACCTGGGTGCACCACCTGGTGTGGCTGCTGCCCAGCTTCGCCGTCCTGCTGCGCACCGGCCACCGGCGCGTCGCGGCGGCCCTGTACGCGGTGCTGTGCACCAGCGTGGTCTGGCTGTGGGTGGACGGCGCCACCGGGCCGGGCGGCTTCCTCGGCGGCAACGCCTACACCTGGATCACCCTGGGCCTGCTGCTCGGCCTGCCGGCCGGTCAGCCGCGCGCAGCCCTCCTGGCCCGCCGCACCACCGCCACCGCGCCCGCACCGAGCCCCGCGACGCCGAGGCCGACGCCGATGCCCGGCCAGCCCGGGTCCTCGTCCCGCGCCCCCGAGGTGGCCGCCGCGACCGGTACGGCCGGGGCGGCCGGCCGGGACACCGGCCGCAGCGCGTCCAGCGAGCCCACCGGATCCACCCGGCCCGCCGCCGAGAAGCCCCAGTCGAGCAGCGCGCGGGCCTCCTCGTACACCGTGAAGCCGCCGCCGGCCTGAGGGTTGAGCACCGTCACCACCAGGGTGCGCCCGCCCCGGCGCGCCGCCGCCACGAGCGTGTTGCCCGCATTGCTGGTGTAGCCGTTCTTGACCCCGATCAGCCCCGGGTACGGTGCCACCCCGTCCTCGCCGGTCAGCAGCCGGTTGGTGTTCTCGATCCCGTACGACGACCCGTCACCGGGGAACCGGGCGGAGGCGGTCGAGCAGTACCGGGCGAAGTCGGGGTTGCGCAGCCCCTCCCGCCCGAAGACGGCGAGGTCGTAGGCGGAGGAGACCTGGTCCGGGGCGTCGTAGCCGTCCGGGGACTCCACATGGGTGTCCAGGGCGCCGAGCGAGCGCGCCTTCTGCTGCATCCGCCGGGCGGTGACCTCCCAGCCGCCGCCCAGCGAGGCCAGCACATGCACGGCGTCGTTGCCGGAGCTGAGGAAGACCCCGCGCCACAGGTCGGCCACCTGGTAGCTGTGCCCCTCCTCGACCCCGACCAGGCTGCTGCCCGGGCCGACGTCCGCCAGTTCCTCGTAGCGCACGGTGTGCTGGAGCCCGCTCGGCAGCCGGGGCAGCACGGTGAGGGCGAACAGGGTCTTCAGCGTGCTCGCGGGCGGCAGCCTGCGGTGGGCGTCGGCCGCCGCCAGCACCTCCCCGCTGCCCGCGTCGGCGACCAGCCAGGACAGCGCCGAGACGTCCGGCAGCTCGGGCACGCCCGGGTGCGGCCGGACCTGGACGCCGGAGCCGTAGAGCAGGGAGGGGCCGGGCGTGGCCGCCCGGGGCGCGGGCGGCGCGGGATCCCCGGCGCGGCGGCCCGCGGCGGCGGCCGGGGCGAGCGCCAGCACACCCGCCACACAGAGGGAGCAGGCCGTCGTAGCCGCCCTGGAAGAAAGTCCGGTGATCATGTGATCAACGTAGGAACGGGGAGGGGTGGGTGCCGCGCCGGGCGGGCCGTTCGGCCCACAGGAGCAACCCGGACGACGCACCCGGACCTCAGCCGCCGGGGAGGGTCGGCCGGACCTGCCGCAGGAACGCGGCGTTGTCCGGGGTGGCGCGCAGCCGCTCCAGAAGGGTTTCCACGGCCGGTCCGCCCTCGCGCGAGCGCAGCGCCCGGCGCAGCCCGCGTACGGCCGTCAACTCGGCCGGGGAGAGCAGGAGTTCCTCGCGTCGGGTGCCCGTGGTGTCCAGGTCGACGGCCGGGAACACCCGGCGCCCGGCCAGCTCCCGGTCCAGCCGCAGTTCCATGTTGCCGGTGCTCTTCAGCTCCTCGAAGAAGTAGCCGTCGGCACGCGAGCCGGTGTCCACCAGCACGCTGGCGAGGATGGTGAGCGAGCCGCCCTCCTCGGCCTGCCGGGCGGCGCCGAAGAACCGCTTGGGGCCGAGCAGCGCGCCCGCGTCGACACCGCCGCTCAGGGTGCGGCCGCCGGCGGCGGAGGCGTTGTTGTGGGCCCGGCACAGCCGGGTCAGCGAGTCCAGCAGGACGACGACGTCCTCGCCGGCCTCGACCAGGCGCTTCGCCCGCTCGATCACCAGCTCGGCCAGGGCGATGTGCTCCTTCGCCGACCGGTCGAAGGTGGAGGCGTACACCTCGCCGCGCACCGAGCGGCGCATCTCGGTGACCTCCTCGGGCCGCTCGTCCAGCAGCAGCACCATCAGCCGGCACTCGGGGTGGTTGCCCGCCACGGCGGCCGCGAACTGCTGGAGCAGCACCGTCTTGCCGCTCTTCGGCGGGGCCACGACCAGGCCGCGCTGGCCCTTGCCGACCGGGGCGAGGAGATCGGTGACGCGTCCGGCGAGCCCGGCCGCCGGGTGTTCCAGTCGCAGGCGCGTGTGCGGGTGGAGCGGGGTGAGATCGCCGAAGTGCCGTCGGGCGCGGAGGTCCGCGGGGGCCCGTCCCTCGACGCGGGCGATCTCGGTCAGGGCGCGCTGGGCGCCGCGGACACCCTCGACGAGGTCGCCCCTGCGCAGCCCGTACCGGCGGATCAGCGCCGGCGGGACCTGTGGGTCGGCGGGCGAGGGCAGGAGGCTCGCGGTGGCCCTCAGCCACCCCTTGCCCTGGGTGTCGACGTCGAGGACGCCCGCGACGATCGGGGCGGCTGCGGCCTGCGCGCCGGCCGGACGGTGTTCGAGTGTGGTGGTCATGGTGGCTGGTCCTTTCACGGACGGAAGCAAGCAGGGGGAAGCGGGGGAGAAGAGGGAAGTGGCCGCGAGCGGGAGGCCTGACTGTGCCTCCGGGCGGCGGGAACGGCCCCTGGACGGGCATGGAAGCCCTGGTCACGAGAGGTGTTGATCAGAAGCCCGGGCCGGTCGTAAGCCTCGGCCGAGGGGCTGATGGAGAAGAAAGCGGCACCGGTGCCCGTACGACGGGGCACGCACATGCGCTGATCGCACTATACCGGTGACTCCGTGTCCGTCAACATACCGACGCCCGCATCCATTCCCGCGGCCGTAGCGCCGGTCGCCGCTTCCCCTTGCACGCTTTCGCGAGCGCAGCGCACTGAGGGGTATGAGCGAATCATCGACGCCGCCGCGGGACGCCTCCGCGGCAGAGCACGGGCCGACGGCGGAACTCCCGGGCCGTACGGCCGAGTTCGTCGCAGTGCTGCACGCGGTACCGGGGGTCACGATCGCGGTCTACGCGGCAACCCGCTCCGCCCTGCTGACCGTTGCTACCCTCGCGGTCGCCGCACTGCTGGGCCGGGGCTGGATCAGGCGTGGCCGGTAGGCCGCCCCGGCGGCGAACGACTCGGCTCGGCATGTGTCACTGGATCGGAGACCCCGCACTTGTCTCTCACCGACCCGCTTCCGGACCGCTTCGCGGCCTTCTGCCGGCGGGACCTTCCACGCCTGGTGCGCCATCTGAGGATGTCCGGGTACGACCAGGACCTGGCCGAGGACGCGGCGCAGGAGGCCATGATCGCGCTGCTCGAGGTGTGGGGGACCGGGCGCGTGGCCGATCCCGGGGCCTGGGTGCGGTGTGTGGCCGGGCGCAAGGCCGCCGCGGCGGTGCGCAGGGAGCGCAGGCTCCGCGAGCTGCACGGCCAGGCGGCGCTGGAGCTGGAGCTGTCGGTCCCCGCCGACCACGGCGACGAGGGCGCGATCGGTACCACGCTGCGCTACCTTCGCGCGCTGCCGCCGATGCAGCGGTGGGTCATGGCGTGGCTCTACGACGGCTACAAGTCGGCGGAGATCGCCGAGCACACCGGCCAGACGCCCGCGACCGTCAGATCGCACATCCGGCATGCACGCCGCTCCTTGCGGCCGCTGTGGGAAGCCGAGAACGCCGAGACCGCCGGGAACACCGAGACCGCCGGGAACACCGAGCGCGCCGGGAACACCGAGCGCGCCGGGAACACCGAGCGCGCCGGGAACACCGAGCGCGCCGGGAACGCCGAGACCGCCGGGAACGCCGAGACCGCCGGGAACGCCGAGCGCGCCGGGACCACCGGGCACGCCGGGAACACCGGGAACGCCGAGAGCAAGGAGGCCGACGGCCGATGAACGAGTCGGACCTGGCCGACGCGGCCGCCTTCGAGGGCTGGATCCGCCGGACGGCCGATCAGCTCGCCGGCACGGTGCTCCCGGAAGAGCGGCTGACGGAGATGATGACCGCGATCCGGGCCGCCGCCGAGAAGCAGGCGGGCAGCGCCGGGCACGCCTTCGAGCAGGTGCTGGAGCGCACCGGCACCGATGCCTTCGTCGCGTTCCGTGCGCTGGTGAGCAGGGTCAACCCCGAGGCGTCCAGGGCCCGCAGGCCGGCCGACCTCTACGGGGTGCAGGTCTTCGACGGGCTCGCACAGGACGAGGGTCGCCCGGGTGGCGGCGGGCAGCGGCGCGGGCACCTGACGGTCGTGCGCGACGAGCCACCTCCCGCCCCGGACCTCCGCCTGGCCTCGCCCGCGGTCGCGGATCTGCTGATGGGTACCCACCTCTACGGCGACCGGGGGGTGGCGCTCCGGGAGCTCTACCAGAACGCGGTCGACGCCTGCCGTTACCGCCGGGCACGCTACGAGTACCTGGCCCGCGCCCGGGGAGTCACCCGCGCCTACGACCCCGAGATCACCTTCACCCAGGGGCGCGATGACGCCGGGCGGCCGTTCGTGGAGTGCGTCGACAACGGCGTCGGCATGGGCGAGGAAGAGCTGCGGAACCTGTTCTCGCGGGCCGGGGCGAGATTCGTGGAGTCGGCCGGGTTCCGCGCGGAGTCGGCCAACTGGCAGCGGTGCGTCCCGCCGGTCGTGCTGCACCACAACAGCCGCTTCGGCATCGGCGTGCTCAGCTACTTCATGCTGGCCGAGGAGGTCGAGGTGACGACGTGTCCGATGGACCGGCACGGTGAGAGCGGCCCGGAGCTGAGACTCGCCGCCGACGGCCGCGGTTCGGCCTACCGCATCGTCCGCGCGCGGGACCGCGGGGAACCGGGGACGCGGGTCCGGCTGCTGCTGGACGAGCCGACGGCCTGCGGCGAGCCGTCCCTGGCGGCGGCGCTGGAGCGGGTGCTGGGCATCGCGGCCGTCCCCACCTCCTTCCGCCACGGGGACGACGTCACCTCCGTGTGGACACCCGGTGAGTTCCGCGGAGTGCGGGCCGCCGGGTGGACGGTTCCGTGTCTGGGGGGCCGGGTCCTGTGGTGCGAGGACGGTGGAGCGCTGCTGGTCGACGGCCTGGTCACGGAGGCGGAACTCGACCGCGGGCTCGCCGCGGACCCGGCCGGCGGAACGCTGCGCGGCGCGGTGGTCGATCTGCCGGCCACCACACCCGGGCTGGTGCTGTCGGTCGACCGCAGGCGGGTGGTGAGCGAGGTGTCGGCCACCGTCGAAGCACTGCTGAGGCAGGCGGCCGGCGAACTGGTTGCCGACCGGGCGGAGTTGGTGACGGCGACATGGCTGGAGCGCACGGCACGGCAGAGTCCGGCGGTGGCGGCCGTCGTGCGGGACGCTCTGGCCCGGCGGTCCGGCACATCCGGATGAGCCCTCGTGCACAAGGGCGGGCCGGGGCCCTGGCCGGGACCGGCCGCCCCGGCCCGTGCGGGGCAGGCGGGCGGCCGTGTCATGGATCCGTACCACATGTCCCCAGACCATAACGATCCCGGACTTCCGGGGACTTTACGCGTCGGCCATGCACTATCTTCGGGACATGTCCACGCCACCACAGCCCCCGCAGCCGGCCGGTCAGCAGCCTCCGCAGCCGCAGCAGCCCGCGCCGCAGCCGGGCGTCCCGGCCCAGCCGACGGCCTACCCCTATCCGAACCCGCAGTCGCCGCCGCCGGGGAACTTCTACGCACAGCCCACGCTGGTCGGCCAGCCCGGCCCGGTACCTCCGGGTCAGCCGCAGGCGCAGCCGGGCAACCCCTATGCCCAGCAGCCCCAGTTCGGCCCGGTGCCCGTCCCTCCGCCCGGTGGCGGCGGCAGCGGCGGGGCCGGGAAGGCGGTGCTGTGGGCGGTCGTGGGCGCGGTGGTCGCCTCCGTGGCATGGGCCGGCGGGGTCTTCCTCCTCGGCAAGGGCGACAGCGCCGACCTGCGCGGCTACAAGGCGCCCGGCAACCTGTGCACCGCCGGCGACTACTCGTCGTTCAAGAGCGAGTACCCGGAGGACGACTCCAAGCCGACCAAGTCGAACCTCAAGGACCCGGCCCTTGAGGAGAGTTATTGCAGCCTGGGGCTGAAGAAGAGCGGTTCGACGTACTCGGACGCCTATCTGTCGATGCAACTTGACCTGCACAAGAAGACCGACCCCGGGCCGGAGTTCACCGCGACCTGGAAGAAGTACGGCGACAGCCACAGCGGTTACCACGTCACCACCGTCGACGGCATAGGCGACGAGGCCTACCTCGTGGTGTGGGACACCACCAAGAACTCCTCCTCCGGCTCCCGGTACGTCACCCTCGCCGTACGCGAGGGCTGGACGACGTACCAGATGGGCTACAGCGCCTACCTCAGCTCCTACGACCAGGACAAGAACCCGCCCGCGCTCAGCGACGTGGAGGACTGGCTGAAGAAGGACACCAAGTCGACGCTGGACCAGCTGAAGGGCTGACGGACGGCATCGGACCGGGCCGGACCTCCGCGACGGGGCCGGCCCGGTGGCGTGCCGCTCAGACGGACCGCGCCCGCGCCTCCTGCGCGATCTGCTCGAACCGCGCTCCCATGGCGGCCGCCAGCGCCTGCGCGCCGGACAGCGGGCGGATCATGACCATCAGGTCGTCGATCAGACCGTCCTCGTTCACATGCAGGATGTCGCAGCCGGTCAGCTCGCGGTCGCCGACCCGGGCGGTGAAGACCAGCACCTGGTCGGAGCCGGCCGGGTCGCCGATCTCCCGGACGTACCGGAAGTCCTCGAACACCTGGACCACCCCGCGCAGGATCGCCGCGGTGATCGCCTTGCCCGGGTACGGCTTGAAGACCGCCGGGCTGCTGAAGACGACGTCCTCGGCCAGCAGCGCCTCGACGGCGTCCATGTCCCCGGCCTCCACGGCCTCACGGAACGCACGCATCCGCCCACCTCGCATACTCAACTATTTGAATAGGTGCGGGTGAGACTAATCAACGGCTGTTAGCCTGTCCACATGTCGCTCAAGTACGCCGTTCTGGCCGCCCTGCTGGAGGGCGAGGCCTCGGGTTACGAGCTGTCCAAGGTGTTCGACGTCTCCCTCGCCAACTTCTGGCCCGCCACCCCGCAGCAGCTCTACCGCGAACTGGAGCGACTCGCCCAGGACGGCCTGGTGCAGGCCCGCACCGTGCGCCAGGAACGCCGGCCCGACAAGCGGATGTTCACCCTCACCGAGGCCGGCCGCACCGAGCTGAAGTCCTTCGCGGCCGCACCTCCGAAGCGGCCCACCGCGGTCCGCGACGAGGTCCTCATCAAGATCCAGGCCATGGACGACGGCGACCCGGAGGCCACCCGGGCCCTGATCGAGGAGCGCAGGGGCTGGGCGCGCGGCAAACTGGACCGCTACCGGCGCGTGCGCGAGCGCCTGCTCGCCGGGCGTACCGAGGAGGAGTACCTGCGCACCGCCGACCGCGTCGGCCCGTATCTCACCCTGATGGCCGGGATCACCTTCGAGGAGGAGAACCTGCGCTGGTGCGAACGGGCGCTCGCGGTCGTGCGGCAGCGGGTGGACCTGGGCTGAGCGATGTTCGGTCCCGAAGGCCCCCGGCTGCGCGAACTGGCCGTGCAGGCGCTGTCGTCCGTCGAGCGCGGTTACGACCTGCTCGCCCCGAAGTTCGATCACACCCCGTTCCGCACCCCGGACCCGGTGCTGGAGTCCGTCGCGCGGGCCCTCGCCCCCCTCGGCCCCTTCACGGACGGCCTCGACCTGTGCTGCGGCACCGGGGCCGGCACCCGGATGCTGACCGGGCTGTGCCAGGGCAGCGTCACCGGGGTCGACTTCAGCGCCGGCATGCTCGACGTCGCCCGGCGACGGGTCACCGCCCCGGCCGGCGGGCCCGGCCTCGCCTGGGTGCGCGGCGACGCTCGTGCCCTGCCGTTCACCGCCGCCTTCGATCTCGTGGTCAGCTTCGGGGCGTTCGGGCACTTCCTGCCCCGCGAGCTGCCGGGCCTGTTCGGCCAGGTCCACTCGGTACTGCGGCCCGGCGGCCGGTTCGCCTTCCCGGTGCTCGCCCCGCCCCGCCCCTGGCACCCTGCCTCCTGGATGCTGCTCGGCTTCGACGCGGTGATGCGGGTGCGCAACGCGCTGTGGCGGCCGCCGTTCGTCATGTACTACCGGACCTTCCGGCTCGGCGACGTGTGCCGCGAGCTGACGCGCGCCGGTTTCACCGTCGAACTGCGCGCCCTGCCCGGGTTCGGCGGGGGGGCGGCGGGGGCGGCCCCCGCCCCCCCGCGGGGTGGGGGGCGCGGGGCCCCCCCCGCGCGCGCGCCA
>NZ_JBHXVE010000003.1:382388-407186 GCF_042672505.1 Streptomyces sp. NPDC127190 | reverse complement strand
TGGTGTTTGCGGTGTTTTTTCGCTGTCTGTCCCCTCTTTCTCCGTCCCCGCCCTTCGGTTGTTTGTCTTGGGTTCTTTTGCCCCCCCCCCCCCCCGGCTGCTGGTGGCGAGCGCCGGTCAGCCCGCGGCGGGCAGCATGAACTCGTAGACCAGTTCGTCCTGGTGGGCGTCGACCACGAGATCGGTGATCTCCAGCGGACGGGCGTACTGGTCGTGCACCCGCCGGGTCACCCGGACCGCGGCAGCCGCGCCCGACTGGCTGATGGTGTCCCGGTGGTGCAGGGTCAGACCGGCCTTGCGCATCCAGTCGTAGGCCCGCCGCAGCTGCGCGGGGGTGGCCCCGTCCGCCCGGTCCCGGTAGCGGGCCAGCTCGGCCACCTCGGCCAGGGCCACCGCGGAGAACGACGTCACCGCCGTCCGCAGAGTGCGGCCGTCGGGCGCGGCCGACCGGTAGCGGTGCACCAGCGTCGGCCGGTGCGGGGCCAGGTCCAGCGCCCGCGCGTGCTCCGGCGGCGGTGTCTCCCAGGTCACCGTGGCCCGGTCGACGGCACACGGATCCGCGGGCCGGGCGCCGACCGGGAAGGTCGGCGACCACGGCGCCCCCACGGGCCGGCCGGGCAGCGTGGCATGGCTGCCCCGCCGGTCGGTGGCGACCAGACCGCCGCGGCGCAGCATGTCGAGCGCCTGCCGGACGGTCTCCCGGCTGACACCGAAGTGCGCCGCCAGGTGCCGTTCGCCCGGCAGGCGTTCACCCGGCGGGATGGTGCCGTCGCGCAGTTCGTCGAGCAGCAGCGTCGCGACCTGCGCATAGCGCGGGAGGTCCGCGTGCCGGGGGAGAGCGAGGGGGGTGGTGCGGGCCATGCCGCGCCTCCTGTTGGTGACCAGACGTAGCCGTGCGGGCTCATTGCGCGACCACACTTAGCATTGGTCTAAACCACAAGGGAAGGGCTGCCCGGCGGTTCGGCCGAAACCCGACCGCTCCCGGCCCGCGGACTCAGGCGTACGCGCGCAGCCAGCGCAGCTTCGCCGCCTCCTGGAAGGGGCCGCCGCCCTCGTGGTCGTTGAAGTCGTACACCTCGATCGCCTTGTCCTCGTGCGCCCAGGCGTTGAACGCCGCGAACACCGTCGACGGCGGGCAGGTCTGGTCCTCCAGGGCCGCCGAGAACAGCGCCGGCGCCCGGCCGCGGGCCGCGAAGTGGACCCCGTCGAAGTACGACAGCGTGCGCTGCACCTCCGCCGCACGGCCGCGGTGGGTCTTGAGGAACAGGCCTATCTCCCGGTACGGGTGACGGTCCGTCGAAACCGTCGCGCGCGGGAAGTCGCACAGGAACGGCACGTCCGGCGCGATCGCGGCCAGATCGGGCACCAGACCGCCCACGGCGATGGTGATGCCGCCGCCCTGGCTCCCGCCGGTCGCCACCGTCCGCGCCGCGTCGGTCAGCGGGTGCGACCGGGCCGCCTCCACCGCGCGCACGGCGTCCGTGAACACACGGCGGTAGTAGTAGTTCTCCGGCGCGTCGATGCCGCGCGTCATGAACCCCGGGTACGCCGGTGCGGCACCCACCGGGTCCGCCGTGCCGCCGCCACCGCCCCAGGCGCTGCCCTGTCCCCGGGTGTCCATGATGAAGTGCGCCCGGCCGGTCGACGCCCACAGCAGGTTCTCGTGCGGCAGCCCGCGGCCACCGCCGTACCCGATGAACTCCACGACCAGCGGCAGCGGTTCGGAGGCACCGGCCGGCAGCTTCAGCCAGCCCTTGACGGGGTGGCCGCCGAACCCGGCGAACGTCACGTCGTACACCTCGACCGTGGACAGTCCGGTCTCCACCCGCTCGAAGCGGGCGTCCAGTTCGTGCTCGCGCGCCTGCTGGAGCGTCTTGTCCCAGAAGGCGTCGAAGTCCTCGGGTTCGATGGACTCGCTGCGGTAGTCGCGGAGTTCCTCGAGGGAAAGGTCGAACAGGGCCATCGGCAACCGCCTTTGTGAAGAAGAGCGTGTCGGCTCACCGTACGCGGGTGATCGGATCACTGGCCAGGCCCAGGCCGAGTCATCGGTGCGGCCGTACGGCGATTGCGGTGCTGGTCCAGGGGTGAGTAAGCGCTTGCTGAGCGGGGGTGTCCGGTGCTCCGGACGAGGGGGAGTGGTCGGGTCATTCGGGTGGGTCAGGTCCGCGGCTGCGTCCACTTCGGTCCGGTGCGCGCCCACTCCCGCTCCCACTCGGCCAGCCGGTGGCGCAGGGCGATCCGGCGCTCGACCGCGTGGCCGAGGAGGACCACGCCGGCCGCGCCGCCCGCCGCGCACAGACCGACGGAGACCGCGTGCTGCCACACCGCCGCGTCCCCCGGCGGAGGCGGCACGCTGCGGCCCTGGGCGTCGAACCACACGGGGACCACGTCCCCGGTCCGGCTCCCCGCCGGCACCCGGGCCCAGGTGGTGCGGGTGCCCTTGCCGGGCTCGGACCAGCGCACCTCGGCGCGGTAAGGGCGGGCCCGGTCGCCCTCGGCCGCGGACAGTCGCTGCGGCGGGTCGCCGACCACCGTGGCCCGCACCCGGTGCCGCTCGGCCCGCTGGGCTGCCGCCGCCGACGCGGCCTGGTCATGAGCGCGCAGACCCACGGCGACGCCCACCAGGGGCGCCACCACGAACAGCAGGACGGCGACGATCAGCACGGTCCACGCCTCCACGACGTCCGACCGGCGCCGCAGCGGATTGCTCCGCCAGCGCCAGCCATGCATCCGGGTCCGCATGTCCACCTCCGTGCCATCGCCGCGGCGGGAGCGGCGGACGGGCCGGTTCACCGGCCCGTCCGGACGCACAGCCGTGCACGAGCATCCACACCCGTCTCGTACCCCGTACGGCGCACCTCGCGCACATCCGGAACCGCGACTTCGGGCCCTTTGGAGCGCGGGGGGCGGTATGCGCCCGGCGCTCGCGCGGCCCGCTCGGCGGTGCGACCCGGCGCTCAGCCGAAGCGCTCGATGCGGATCCGCTCGACCGGCTGGCCCGCCGCCACCAGCAGCCGTGACGCGTGTTCGGCGAAGCCGTTGGAGCCGCACACATAGGCCTCCCACCCATGGGCGGGCTGCTCGGCCAGGAGCGGCGCCACATGTGCGGCCGTCATACGTCCCACCGCCACCCCGGGCGGGGCGCTGCGGGTGAGCACGGGGGTCGTCTCCGCGCCCAGCTCGCGGGCGTAGATCAGCTCCTCCGGGCCGCGCGCCGACACCAGCATCCGCAGCGGCACGCTCAGACCGCGCGCCCGGTGGTGCCGCACCATCGACATCAGCGGTACGACCCCCGAGCCGGCGCCCAGCAACAGCGCGGGCCGGTCGCCCGGCCAGGCGAAGAAGCCGCTCAGCGGGCCCCGCACCTGCACCGTGTCCCCGGGCCGGGCCACCGTGTGGAACCAGCCGGAGACCTCGCCGCCCGGCACGTGGTCCAGGGTCAGCTCCAGGTGGCCGGAGTCGTCCGGCGCGGACGCGATCGAGTAGTGGCGCTGCGCCGTGTACCCGTCCGCCGCGGTCAGCCGCAGCATCAGATGCTGCCCGGGAAGATGCCCGGCCCACCCGGGCACCGCCAGCCGGAAGGTGGCCGCGCGCGGCGTCTCGCGCCGGATCTGCGTCAGGGTGGCCGTCTGCCACGTCGTCGCCGTGCTCGTGCTCACCGCGATGCGGTCGGGCACGGCGAACCGTGTCGCGGGGCCGCTCGGGGCGGCCGGGGGTGTCGTCGTCGGATCAGTCACCGGAGTACCGCTGCTCCTCCCACGGGTTGCCGCGCGCGTGGTAGCCGTTGCGCTCCCAGAAGCCCGGCTCGTCGTGGTCGAGGAGCGTGATGCCCGCGATCCACTTCGCGCTCTTCCAGAAGTAGAGATGGGGCACCAGCAGCCGCGCCGGGCCGCCGTGCTCGGGCGCCAGCGGCGCGCCGTCGTACTCCCAGGCGATCCAGGCCCGGCCGCCGGTGAGGTCGGCGAGGGGCAGGTTCGCGGTGTAGCCGGTGTGCGAGTACGCGAGGGCATGTGTGGCGGACACATGGGGCCGCACCCTATGGAAGAAGGCGTCCAGCGACACCCCGCCGAACCGCACGCCGAACTTCGACCAGCCGGTCACACAGTGGATGTCCCCGGTGTAGGCCGACGCCGGCAGGGCGTGCGCCTCCTCCCAGTCCCAGGTCCGTTCCTCCTCGACCAGGCCGTCGATGCGGAAGGACCAGTCGGCGGGGTCGAGGTCGGGGGTGACCTCGGCGGACAGGACGGGCCAGTCGTCACGCGCGTCGTACTGCCCCGGTGGCAGACCGGGGTTGTGGACGCGCGGACGGCCCGTGAAGCCTCGCGTGACGTTCATGGTTCAACCGTACGCTGCCACTCCGGCTGCTCCGTCCCTGGTCGGATCAGCTGTGCCCGCCGGCGGGCGGGCCCGCGTTGTACCGCTCCAGATAGGCCGCGAAGCGGACCAGGTCCGCCTCCGGCCAGTCCGCGAGCCGCTCCTGGAAGGCGGCCCGGCGGCTGCGGGTGACCTGGGCCAGGATCTCCCGGCCGGCCGCGGTCAGGTGCAGCACGTGCACCCGGGCGTCCTCCGTATCCGGCCGGCGCTCGATCAGTCCGGCCCGCTCCAGTGCCGCCACCTGTCGGCTCACCGTGGACTTGTCCAGGGCGTAGTGGGCCGCCAGGTCGGTCGCGCGGCAGCCGCCCTGCTCCTCCAGGTGGCTGAGCAGGGTGTACGACACCAGGGACAGCTCGGGGTGCATACGGCCCGCCGAGGCCCGGGCCCGGCGGGCGAACATGGTCATCTCGCGCTGGATCGCCTCCACGGCCGACTCCGCTGCGCTCACGGGAATACCTCCTCCGGCGTTCTAGTTGTATAGTACAACTTGAAGTGAAAGTTGTATAAGCCAACCTTTGGAGGTCGCGCGCGATGAGGTCACCGGCACTGCGCCATGTGCTGACGCACCTGATCACCCCGCTGCTGATGTGCATAGGCATGGGGCTCGCCTACATGGGGGCCTTTGTGACCCCTGAGCCGCACCACATGCCCGTCGCCGTCGTCGGTGCCGGACCGCAGGCGAAGGTGTTCGCCCAGACGGTCAAGGACACCGCGGGGGACAAGCTCGACGTCCGTACCGTCGCCACCCGCGCGGAGGCCGTCGACCTGCTCACCTCCCGGGATGTGACCGGCGCCTATGTGCCGAGCGCCAAGTCCCCCGAGCTGCTCGTCGCGAGCGCCGCCTCCGACATGGGGGCTACCGCCGTGGAGAAGGTCTTCACCCCGGTCGCCGCCAAGGAGGGCGTCCCGCTGAAGGTCACCGACGTGGCCGCCCCGGTCGCCGACGACCCCACCGGCCAGGGCCTGTTCTTCCTGCTGATCGCGCTCAGCATCGGCTCCTACGCCTCGGTCGCCGCCCTCGGCGCCGCCGGTGCCGCCCTGCCGATGCGGGTACGCGCACTGCTCGCGCTCGGTGTCTCCGCCGTGGTCAGCGGCATCGGCGCGCTGCTCGCCGGGCCGGTGTTCCACCTCGCGCACCACGACCTCGCGGGCGTGTGGGGCATGGCCTGGCTGTACTCGGCGGGCATCCTCTTCATCGGCGTCGGCCTGCACACCTTCCTGAAGCGGTGGACCACGCTGACCATGATGGTGCTGTTCGTGATGTTGAACTTCACGAGTTCCGGCGGCCTATTCCGACCCGAGCTCCAGAACGGCTTCTTCGGCACCCTGCATGCCTTCTGGAACGGCGCCGGCTTCGTCGAGGGCGTCCGCAGCCTGCTCTACTTCGGCAGCGACGGTCTCGCCCGCAACGCGTGGACCCTCGTGGTCTGGCTGCTCGCCGGCCTCGTCGTCAGCGGGATCGCGGCCCTGTACGAGCGGCCCCGGCGGGCCCGGCACGCGGCCGGCCAGCACCCGGCCGTGGCCGAGACCGCACCGGTAGCGGCCAGCACCCCCGCCGAGGAGACCGAGGCGGCCGACGATGCCGAGGAGGAGGTCGAGGAGACGGTCGGCGTCTGACCGAGCCCCGACGGAGACAGGGAGCGCACCGCTCGGAGACGGGCGGAGGCTCCCTGCCGGTCCGTCACCCCGGCGCCGACCCGATCCGCACCGCCCGTGCCCACGCCGGCGGCGCGGTCGGCTCGTCGTACGGGTCCTCCTCGCTCCACGCCCCGGCGCGCGGGAACAGCCCCACCACCGTCCGGCAGGGCGGCCGCTCCTCGGGCCAGGGGGTCTGCCCGTCGGTGAGGACCACCACCACATCGGGCCGCTCCCGCAGCGCCCGCGCGAACCCCGCCCGCAGATCGGTCCCGCCCCCGCCCACCAGCTCGATGCCCTCCGCCCGGCACAGCGGCTGCACGACCCGCGCCGCCGCATCGCACGACAGCACACCGACCAGGTCCCGCCGGCCACCCACGGCCCGGCCGATCGCGGCCACCTCCAGCAGCGCACTGCCGAGTTCCGCGTCGCTGACCGAGCCGGAGGTGTCGACCACCACACACACCCGCGGCGGCCTGCGCCGCAGGCTGGGCAGGACGACACCGGGCAGGCTCGCCGCACGCCGCGCCGGGCGGCCGTAGCTGTAGTCATCGCCCGCACCCCCGCCCGAGACCGCCGAGCGGACGGCCGCACCCAGCAACTCCCGCCAGGGCAGCGGCGGATGGAACACCTCCTCGGCCCAGCGCCGCCACCCCTTCGGAGCGTTGCCCGGGCGGCCGTTGATGCCCTGCGCCACCCGGAAGCGGACGGCGTCCCGCTCCTGCTCGCTCAGCCCGTGGGCGCCCTCCGGCCCGAGATCCCACTCCCGGGCGAGCCCGTCGGCACCGCTGCCGCAGTCCAGCCAGGCCAGCCCGTCCGGCATCGCGTCCAGCCGGATGTGCCGCAGATAGGCCTCCATCAACAGGCCCTCGGGCAGCCGCAGCCTCTCCGGGGTCACGGCGTCCGGGGGCCGTACCAGACCGTCGCCGAACACGTCGTCGTTGATCTCGCAGTCCGCGGCGATGTTCATCCGCAGCCGGTCCCCGCGACCGGTCAGGCCCTCCGCACGTGCCAGCCGGTCACCTCGGCCGTGATGGTCGCGCAGCAGATGGGCGACCTCGTGCACCCACACCCCGGCCAGCTCCTCCACCGGCATCCGGTCCACGAACGCCGGCGACACATAGCACCGCCAGTGCCGGTCCACGGCCATCGTCGGCACCTGCCGTGACGCCACCGGGTGCAGCGCGAACAGCGCCGTGGCCAGGTACGGCCGCACCCGGGCGGCGTACAGTCGCGCCGCGTACAGCTTGCCGACGTCGAGGACGGCCGCCGGATCCGGCGCCTCGGCCGTCCCTGGCGACCGCTCCGTCACGGGGTCCGGCGCCTCGGCCGTCATCGGCGAACCCTCCGTCACCGGATCCGGCGCCCCGGCCGTCAGCGGCGATCGCTCCGTCACGGGGTCCGGCGTCCCCGCCGTCATGGCTGTCTCCTCCCTCAGGGGCGTCCCCGCCGTCATCGGCGAACCCTCCGTCACGGGGTCCGGTGTCCTCGCCGTCCCGGGCGTCATGGCCGTGACGCCTGTGGCCCCGGCGTCACGGGCATCCCATCCGGCGCGGGGTCCCGCAGTCCCGGGCGCCCCCTCCGTCCCGGGCACCCCCGCAGTCCCGGGCGCCCCCGCAGTCCCCGGCGCCCCGGCGGTCGTCGGCGATCCCTCCCTCACGGGATGCGGCGTCCTCGCCGTCCCGGGTGTCCTTGCCGTCACGGCTGTCTCCGTCACCGGCGTCTCCACCGTCATCGGCGAACGCTCCGTCACGGGATGCGGCGTCGTCGCGGTCCCGGGCGTCCTCGCCGTCATGCCTGTACCCGTCGTCCCCGGCGCCCTCGCCGTCGTCGGCGAACGCTCCGTCACCGGCGCCCCGGCGGTCAATCGCGCCCCTGCGGTCCCCGGCGTTCCCGCCACCCCCACCGCCCCCGCCCTCATCGGCGGCCCCCGCCGGTGAGCGAGGCCTTTCGGGCGGCCTCGTCGGCCCGGCGGGAGAGAGCCATGGCCGCGCCGAGCCGCTCGATCGCCGTCGGTACGTCCCAGTCGTCCCGGCGCAGCGCGGCCAGTGTGGTCGCGGGGACGACCACCACGTCCGGCGCCCCGCTCTCCATGGCCCGCACCAGCAGGGTCCAGGCCGCGTCCCAGCGGGCCCGATCCGGCCGGTTGCGGACCGCGGCCACCACCCCGTCCAGCACCGCCTGGCGCAGATCCCCGCGTTCGGGCAGCTCCGCGGCCCGCGGGTCGGCGAGCAGCTGCTCGGGGTCGGGCAGGTCCATCCGGTCCAGGCTCGCCAGCAGTTCCAGGCCCGGGCCGTCCCCGACGGTGCCCCGGACCAGCAGCGCCAGCACGTCCCGCGAGGACCCGGCGGCGGTCGCGAAGGCGACCAGCCGCACGGTGGCCTCCCAGCTCCTCGGCGACGGCCAGGCGCCGCCCCGCCGGCTCTCCCCGCCGGGCAGCCGGTGCACCAGCCCCGGCCGGGCGGTGAGGAACCCGCACACCGCGCGCCGCGCGAAGTCCACCGCCTCCGGCAGCCGCTGCGGATCCAGCCGGGGCAGCGTGGCCAGCGGCCAGGTCCCGCCGAGGCCGCGTACGACGACGTCGGGATCGTGCGCCCACTGAAGATGCACGAACCGGTTGGCGAGCGGAGGGCTCAGCTCCCAGCCGTCGGCGGCCGAGGAGCGCGGGTTGGCGGCGGCCACGATGCGCACGCCGGGCGGCAGCCGCAGCGCGCCGATCCGGCGCTCCAGCACCAGCCGCAGCAGGGCCGCCTGCACGGCCGGGGGAGCGGTGGACAGTTCGTCCAGGAAGAGCAGTCCCCGCCCGGCCCGTACCAGCCGTACCGCCCAGTCCGGCGGGGCCATCGGGACTCCCTGCACGGCGGGGTCGTCTCCCACGACGGGCAGCCCGGCGAAGTCGGACGGTTCGTGGACGCTCGCGATCACGGTGGTCAGCGGGAGTTCCAGGGCCGCGGCGAGCTGGTTCAGCGCCGCGGTCTTGCCGATGCCCGGCTCGCCCCAGAGCAGCACCGGCAGGTCGGCGGTCACCGCCAGGGTCAGCGCCTCGAGCTGGGTGTCGGTTCGGGGCTCGGTGGTGGTGTCGCGCAACAGGTCCAACAGGGCGTCGGCCACGGCGAGCCGGGAGGCGTCGAGGGCTTCGGGGGCGTCAGTGGGCAGGGCAGCGGAGACACAGGAAGGCATGGAGAGGTCACCTTGGGGTGTGAAGTGGGCGAAAGCGGAAGGGAGTTCAGTAGAAGGTGGCCGTGCTGCGGTACCGGCCCCGGCTGGGGCGGCGGTCCCGCACGGCCGAGGGCGTGCCACGGTCCCGGGCGGCGGATCCGGTGCGGTCGGGGCCGGTCAGACCCGCCCGGTACAGCCCGTAGGCGATGCGGCGTTCGGCGGCCGCCGCCAGCTCGTCGCGCAGCGGCCCGTCCCGCAGGACGGCGCCGGGGCCCAGCAGGCCCTCGACCACGGCCAGCGCACCGGTGGTGTCGCCGTGGGCCAGGCGCTCCCGGACACCGGGCAGGCAGTCCGGGCGGCGGTGCGCCGCGTCGACGGCCCGCAGACAGGGCAGCGGCGAACCGCCGAACGCGGCCAGCAGCTCCTCGCGGCGGATCTCGTCCGGGTCGTGGTCGAGCGGCGCCAGGACGCCGTCGACCAGGCCGATCCGGTGCGTGGCGCCCCGGCACTCCACCCGGCCGGCCAGGTCCGCCGGGTCGGTGGCGCGGACCGTGCCGGGAGCCGGGTGGCCCGGGGCCAGCGCGGCGGCGACCAGCGGATGCAGCCGGTCCGCGCCGAGCAGCCCGGCCCGCACCAACTCCAGGTCGGGCGCGACCCGGACGGCCGCGTCCGGCAACACGGGCAGCCCGCCGGTTCCGCCCGGCACGGGCCCGGTGACGGCCCGCAGCCCCGCCCACGGCGCGTCGGTGGCGAACCGACCGGGCCCGCCGCAGTGCCGGCAGACATCCGGGCCGGTCCGGAGCGGGTGTGCCGCCGGGGTCGCCCCGGCGGCATCCGGCCGGCCTGGGTGCCGCGACGGGCCCGCGCCGGAGTCGGCAGGCACCGGCTCCACCGCTCCGCCCCGGCCGGACCACCGTCCGCCTCGGCCGGGCCACCCGGTGCGGAAGGCACCGCCGCCCTCCGTGTCCCCGGAGAGCGCGCATCGGGCTCGCTCCGCCACCGGCACGGACCCCACCGGCCCCGCAGACCCCACTGGCCCCGATATCCGGCACACGCCGCAAACGGGCCCCTGCGGCACCAGCTCCAGCACCAGTCGGCGGCGGCTGCCCAGCCGTACCGTGAACGCGCCGTCGGAGCGGCCCTCGGCTTGGCACAGGAGCGCCGCCTCGGCCGCCCAGCGGGCCACGGCACAGCCGAGCCCCGGCGGCGCCAGGCCCAGCGGGTCGAGGTCCGGTGGCGCCGGTCCGTCCGCGCCCGACCGGGTCCGCAGCTCCAGGTGTCTGCTCGCGTCCCACAGGTGGCGGTGCAGATCGAGCCGGAAGCGTCGGTGCGGACGGGGACGCGGATGGCCGCCGTCCGACGCCCCGGCCGGGTCCCACAGCGCGAGGCTGATGCGCTGGCCGCCGTCGGCCCAGGCCGGGGCGGTACGGGCGACGAGGTGGACGGCGCCCTCCCGGCCGGAACCCGGGTAGCGGGCCAGGGTGAGCGTCAGCCCGGGGCGCAGCAGCCCGTCGGGCGCGACCCTCGGCATGTGCCAGCGCAGCAGGTCGGGCGCGAGCCGGCGGAGGTCGGCGCGGACCAGGGACGCGAGTTCGCGGCCGTGGACCCGGGCGACGGAACGCAGATCGAGGTCGACGTCGATCCGGGCCGCGGCGCAGGCTCCGGCCCAGTCACCGGCCTCACGGCGGCCGGTGGCGGCCTCGATCATGGACGGTGGCACGGCGTACTCGCGTACGCGCAGCCACAGGGAGAGGCGGGAATCCTCGTGCACGGTCGGGATGAGCATCAGCGCTCACCTTCCGTGGACGGGACCCCCCATCTGTCTGCTCGGTGAGTCGTCATCGCGGGGAGCGTAGTTCTCCGGCCGGGCACCGCGCCAGCGCTTTTTCCGGGCCCGGCGCGCCGGGGGAACGGCCGTGCGGCTGGGGTATGGTGGCCGTCCGGCCGCGGACCGTGCGGCCCCTGTCGCCGAGGAGGTGGGACCCATCACCGCTGTGCCAGCCGGGGTGCTCTCTCTTCCCGACGGCGCGGTGCACCGGCACCGGTGACCGCGGGAGCGCCCCCCTCTCGCGCTCCCGAAAGGCTCAAGGCTTCCGTGCCCTCTTCCGTGCCCTCTCTTCCCAGTGCCGCCCCGCTGTCTCCTGTCTCCCCGCTGTCCCCTGCCGACCCCTCCGCCGTCGTCGCCCGGCTCCGTTCCGCCGGATGCGTCTTCGCCGAGGACGAGGCGGAGTTGATCCTCGCCACCGCCCGCGGCCCCGAGGAGGCCGCCGCGATGGTGGAGCGGCGGGCCGCCGGACTCCCGCTCGAACAGGTCCTCGGCTGGGCCGAGTTCCACGGACTGCGGATCGCCCTGGAACCAGGCGTGTTCGTGCCCCGCCGCCGTACCGAGTTCCTGGTCGAGCAGGCGCTGGCCGAGGCGCCGTACGCGACCGTGGTCGTCGACCTGTGCTGCGGCTCCGGTGCGCTCGGCGCGGCCCTCGCCGCCGCGCTGGACGGCGCGGAGGTGCACGCGGCCGACATCGACCCGGCCGCCGTACGCTGCGCCCGCCGCAACCTCACCGCTTTCGGCGGCCACGCCCACCAGGGCGACCTGTACGACGCGCTGCCCGCCGGACTGCGCGGCCGCGTCGGTGTGCTGACCGCCAACGTGCCCTATGTGCCCACCGGCGAGGTTCCCCTGCTGCCCGCCGAGGCCCGCGACCACGAGCCGCTGGTCGCCCTGGACGGCGGCGCCGACGGGCTCGATGTGCTGCGCCGGGTCGCCGCCGGGGCGCCCGAGTGGCTCGCGCCCGGCGGCCGCCTGCTCTCCGAGACCAGCGAGCGCCAGGCACCGGCCGCCGTCCAGGCCTTCACCGACGCGGGCCTGACGGCCCGTCTGGCCGTGTCGGAGGACTTTCCCGCGCACGTCGTGATCGGCGTACGGCGCTGACCTCCGCGCCGGCTACGGCAGTTCCTGCGCCCGGGCGATGAGCAGGGCCACGTCGTCGTGGTTGTCGGGGTGGTGCAGGGTCCGCAGCAGGAAGTCGCAGACCTCCTCCAGCGGGCGCGCGGGGTCGTCGAGCAGGGACAGCAGGAAGTCCAGGCGCTCGTCCAGCGAGTGACGGCGCGTCTCCACCAGCCCGTCGGTGTAGAACACCAGCACGTCGCCGGGCTCGAAGTCGACGGTCACGGTGGAGAAGGCGACCCCGCCCACGCCCAGCGGCACCCCGGTGGGCAGGTCGAGCAGTTCCGGCGGGCGGCCGGGCCGGATCCGGGCCGGCGGCAGATGGCCGGCGTTGGCGATCCGGCACTGCCGCAGATGCGGGTCGTGGACGGCGTACACACAGGTCGCGATGGAGTGGTCCAGCGCCGAGGTCGTCTTGTCCAGGTGCTCCAGCAGCCGCGCCGGGTCGAGGTCGAGCGCGGCCAGGGTGGTGGTCGCCGTCCGCAGCCGGCCCATGGTCGCGGCGGCGCTGATGCCGCTGCCCATCACATCGCCCACCACCAGCGCGGTCTTGCCGCCCTCCAGAGGGATGACGTCGAACCAGTCGCCGCCGACCTCGCTGGTGGCCCCGGCGGGCTGGTAGCGCGAGGCCACCTCCAGGCCGGTGGTGACCGGGGGATGGCTGGGCAGCAGACTGCGCTGAAGGGTGAGCGCCGTGTTGCGGGCGTTCTGGTACCAGCGCGCGTTGTCGATCTGCACGGCCGCGCGGGCGGCCAGCTCCCGCGCGAGCAGGACGTCGTCCTCGTCGAACGGCGCCGGATTGCGGGTGCGTTTGAGGTCCAGGGCGCCGAGCACCTCGCCGCGCGCGATCAGCGGCACCGCGAGATAGGAGTGCAGTCCCGCCCGGCCGAGCAGCGCGGCCGCCTCGGCGGAGCGGGCGATGCGCGGCAGGTCCTCGTCCTTCACCTGCGGCACCAGCACCGCCTCACCCGTACGGACGCACTCGGTGACCAGGCGGTCGGGGGCGTACCGGGCGATCTGGCCGGGCGGGTCGGCGGCCCGGACCGCGTCCGAGTCGTCCTCCGGGCGCACCGCCAGCGCCCGGATCACCGCGGACTCCGCCGGGCCGAGCGTGCTGCGCCGGCCCCCCACCACCGCCTCCAGCAGGTCCACCGCGGCCACGTCGGCGAGTTCGGGTACCGCGACCTCGGCCAGCTCGCAGGCGGTGCGCTCCAGCTCCAGCGTGGTGCCGATGCGGGCGGAGGCGTCGGCGATGACGGCGAGCCGGCGCCGGGCCGCCTCCGCCTCCAAGGCGGCCCGGTGCTGCTCGGTGATGTCGACCACGGAGACGGCCACGCCCAGCACGTTGCCCATCGCGTCGTCGAGCCGGTACAGCGAGTGCACCCAGGTGTGGTCGTGGTCCGGGTCGGCGGGGGTACGGCCGATCGTGGTGTCGTCGATCACCGGTACGCCGGTCTCCAGCACCTGCCGGGTTCCGGCCTCCACCGGGCCGGAGTCCAGCATCGGCAGCACCTCGTGCAGCCGGCGCCCGATGTGCTCGGCGGCCGGTACGCCGTTGATCTTCTCCAGGGCCGGGTTGACCGAGACGAACCGCATCTCGGTGTCCAGGACGGCGTAGCCGATCGGCGACTGCTTCACCATCCGCTCGGACAGCGCGACGTCCTGCTCCAGCCGCCGTACGGTCGACTGGTCGGCGGCGAGGCCGAGCGCGTACACATCGCCGCGGTCGTCCAGCAGCCGCATGTTGCGGAACTCCACCAGCCGGGTGCTGCCGTCCTTGTGTCTGACCGGGAAACCGCCGGCCCAGCTCTGTCCGGTGCGCATGACATCGGCGAAGAGCCTGCCGACCAGCTCGCTGTGGCGCTTGTGCACCATCAGCCGGGCGGCGTACTGACCGAGGGCCTCCTGCGCGGAGTACCCGAACAGCTCCTCGGCCTGCGGGCTCCACAGCACGATCCGGCCCTCGGTGTCCAGCACGACCGACGCCACGCCGAGCACGTCGAGCAGGCCG
The DNA here is from genome assembly GCF_042672505.1 of Streptomyces sp. NPDC127190. Classification (NCBI taxonomy): domain Bacteria; kingdom Bacillati; phylum Actinomycetota; class Actinomycetes; order Kitasatosporales; family Streptomycetaceae; genus Streptomyces; species Streptomyces sp. NPDC127190. Next base: position 393,063 of record NZ_JBHXVE010000003.1, on the reverse strand, counting down.
CCCGGCCGCAACGGGCCGCGTGCCGGCTCGCCGCTGTCCGCTGCCGGAGCCTCGGCTGCACTCATGCCCCGCACCGCCTTCGCCCGTTCGTACGGCACGCCGTCCCCCGTGCCGACTCCCCTTGTCCTGCCGTGCTCACACCGACTCTCCGCCGCCTTGACCGGTCTACCTCCACCATCTCTCACCACGCGGCGGACGTCCGCCGGAAGCAGCCTGCCGCCGTACACGCGTGCGGGGGCTCCTGTCGAGACCGTACAGCGTGATCCCGCGGGCCGTGAGAGTTCACGCTCATGTTGCTCCATTGGTCTGTACATGACTATCGCGCCACGCCAGACTGTCCGCCGACCGAGTGCCCCCACCCCTGCCCGAGGAGTCGGCCATGCCCGCGTCCGCCCGGCAACGTTGCCATGGAGTCCTCGCCGGACTCGTCACCCTGGCCACCGCCGCCGTCGTGTCCCTCGCCGCACCCGCACCCGCCTTCGCCGCCGACACCTGGACCGAGACCGGCTCCGACCGGGCCGACCCGCTGACCGAGAGCCAGGGACTCGCCTCCGTGGAGGTCCCGGCGAACAGTCCCAACCACTACACCGGCATCGGCACCATCCCGCTCGGCGTCTCCCTGCGCGGCTGGAACCACGTCGGCGACCCCGACGCCTCCTACGAGGGCTACTACATCGAGCCCTACCAGCAGGACTCCGGCAACTCCAAGATGTTCCGCGTGCAGGGGCCCGACGGCGCCTGGTCGGAGTACGTCCACACGCTGAGCCCCGGCGAGGCCCTGAACAACTCCTGGGACACGATCTCGCCCGACGGCCAGTGGATGCTGTCCGGCGAATGGGGCACGATGACCCGCTTCCTGGTCTTCCCCACGCCCGGCGAGAACCCCGCCACCTCGCCCGGCGCGAACCTCCCGCAGGCCTCGACCGTCGTCCTGGACCACGCCGTCCGCGACGTCCAGGGCTGCGACTTCTCCGGTCCGACGACCCTGCTGTGCTCCTCCGACGACCCGGACGGCAGCCTCTTCGGGATGACCAAGCCGCTGCTCCAGGTCGACCTCTCCGCCCCGCCGAACGGCTCCGCCGACGTCACCGGCCATGTGACGGCCCTGCGCCCGCTCCCGCTGCGCAGCTCCTGCTCCGGCACCTTCGAGAGCGAGGGCATCGACTACGACCGCCGTACCGGTGTGCTGCGGGTGATCGTGGTGTCCCCGGGGTTCTGCGTGCTCACCGACAGCAAGACCTACACATTCTCCCGTGGCTGAGGTGTGCGCGGCCGCGGGTGGTGTTTTCCTGGGGTTGGACGCGGTGTGCCGGGGTACCCCGTGCCCTCGCGGTACGGCAGGAAAGGAGCGGTCATGACCCACACGGAGCGGTCGCATCCGGAAACCGTCACGGTGGAGATCAGCGGATGCTCCAAGGAGGACGCTCGCATCGTCTTCGATGCGCTGAACTCCTGCTTCGCGTCCGACCGGGGCGCGGACGAGGTCCCTCAGCAGTTGCACGAGACCCGGCCCATGGTGTGGCTGGGTACCTATGACGTGGCGGAGGCCCGCGGGCGGGACTGTCCGCCGGTCGAGCTGCACTCGCCGGTCCAGGCGGACGTGCAGGGCGGCTACTGGGCCGTGGACCGGTTCCGGCACACCCTGGACGCCATCTTCAGTGTCGAGGAGACCTGCACGGCCTCCGGCGACCAGGAGCGGGACCTCCATCTGCGGCTCCAGAGCCGCTGACGACCCCGCTCCCCGGGTCCTACGCCCCGGCCGGCTCCGCGCCGGCCGGGGCGTACTGCGCCAGCCCGTCGCCGAAGGACCAGTCGACGTCGGTGTTCTCGGTGAGCGTGACGACGACGTTGTGCGGCGCGGTGCCGGTGCGCTCGTGGACCAGCTCGGCGATCCGCCGGTACAGCGCCCGCTTCCGCTCCGGACTCCGTCCGGCGCGCAGGGTGATCGCCACGAACACCGCCGAGGCGTCCTTCGGCAGGCCCAGGTAGCTGTCGTAGCGCAGGGTGCCGGTGACGCCGTCGTGGCCGGTGAGCACCTGGAAGCGGTCGTCGGGCGGCACGCCGAGGGTCTCGGTCAGTGCCTCGTGGACGGCGTCGCCGAGGGCGCCGAGGCGGGCGGGGTCGGTGCCGAGCGCGTCGATACGGACGAAGGGCATGGCGGTACGTCCTTTCCGGAACGGTCTTCCGCGAGCTCTGTACATACTAGTAGGTACAGAGTGGCCGGTGTCACCCTTCCGTGGTTATGCAACTAGTTGCACAAAGGTAGGGGCGTCCTCTACAACAAGAGACGACCACACCCCGCACGGAGGGCCCCATGAGCCGTTACCCCCATCTGCTGACCCCGCTCGACCTGGGATTCACCACCCTGCCCAACCGCGTGCTCATGGGCTCCATGCACGTCGGCCTGGAGGAGGCCGAGCGTGGCTTCGAGCGCATGGCGGCCTTCTACGCCGCCCGCGCGCGCGGGGGAGTGGGACTCATCGTCACCGGCGGCATCGCCCCCAACGACGAGGGCCGACCGTACGAGGGCGGAGCCAAGCTCACCACCGAGGCCGAGGCCGAGCAGCACCGCGTGGTCACCGAGGCCGTGCACCGCGAGGGCGGCCGGATCGCGCTCCAGATCCTGCACTTCGGCCGCTACGCCTACCACCAGGACCTCGTCGCACCGAGCCCGCTCCAGGCGCCGATCAGCCCCTTCGTGCCGCGCGAGCTGACCGACGCGGACGTCGAGCGCACCATCGACGACTACGCCCGCACCGCCCGCCTCGCCCGGCAGGCCGGCTACGACGGCGTGGAGATCATGGGCTCCGAGGGCTACCTCATCAACGAGTTCATCGCCCGGCAGACCAACCAGCGCACCGACCGCTGGGGCGGCTCCTACGAGAACCGGATGCGCTTCCCGGTGGAGATCGTCAAGCGGGTCCGCGAGGCCGTCGGCGAGGACTTCATCGTCATCTACCGGCTGTCCATGCTGGACCTGGTCCCGGGCGGCTCCACCCTGGACGAGGTGATCACCCTCGCCAAGGAGATCGAGGCCGCCGGGGCGACCCTGATCAACACCGGTATCGGCTGGCACGAGGCCCGCATCCCCACCATCGCCACCTCCGTGCCGCGCGGCGCCTACACCTGGGTCACCAAGAAGCTCATGGGCGAGGTGTCCGTGCCTCTGGTGACCACCAACCGCATCAACACCCCCGAGGTCGCCGAGGAGCTGCTCGCCGGCGGCTACGCGGACATGGTGTCGATGGCCCGCCCGATGCTCGCCGACCCCGACTTCGTCGCCAAGGCCGCCGCCGGCACACCGGACGCCATCAACACCTGCATCGGCTGCAACCAGGCCTGCCTGGACCACACCTTCAGCGGCAGGATCACCTCCTGCCTGGTCAACCCGCGCGCCTGCCACGAGACCGAGCTGGTGCTCTCCCCGACCCGGCTGAAGAAGCGCGTCGCGGTCGTCGGCGCGGGCCCGGCCGGACTCGCCTGCGCGGTCTCCGCCGCCGAACGCGGCCACGCCGTCACCCTGTTCGACGCGGCGAGCGAGATCGGCGGCCAGCTCAACGTGGCCCGCAAGGTCCCCGGCAAGCAGGAGTTCGACGAGACGCTGCGCTACTTCCGCCACCAGCTCTCCGCGCACGGTGTCGACGTACGCCTGGACACCTGGATCACCGCCGCCGACCTGGACGGTTACGACGAGGTCGTGGTCGCCACCGGGGTCACCCCGCGCACCCCGGACATCCCCGGCATCGACCACCCGCGCGTCCTCGGCTACCTCGACGTGCTCCGCGACGGCGCCCCGGTCGGCGAGCGTGTCGCCGTGCTCGGCGCGGGCGGCATCGGCTTCGACGTCGCCGAGTACCTCACCGACGGCGGCGACAAGGCCCACGAGGACCCGGAGACCTACTTCCGCGCCTGGGGCGTCGACATGGACTACCAGGCCCCCGGCGGGCTCGCCGCCCCGCAGCGGCCGGCCCCGCCGCGCCAGGTCCACCTGCTCCAGCGCAAGACCAGCAAGGTCGGCGCCGGCCTCGGCAAGACCACCGGCTGGATCCACCGCACGGAACTGAAGCACCGTGGCGTCACCATGGTGCCGGGCGTGCGCTACGACCGGATCGACGACGCCGGCCTGCACATCACCGTCGGCGAGGAGAGCACGGTCCTCGAGGTCGACACCGTGGTGCTGTGCACCGGGCAGGAGCCGCGCCGGGACCTGTACGAGGAGCTGGTCGCCGCCGGCCGCAGCGCACACCTGATCGGCGGCGCGGACGTGGCGGCCGAGCTGGACGCCAAGCGGGCCATCAAGCAGGGCACCGAGCTGGCCGCGGCCCTGTAGGACGGCGGCCGTACGTCCCTAGGATGAGCCCATGTCTCTCCCGCACGCGATCCTCACCGCCCTGCTGGAAAAGCCGTCGTCGGGGCTGGAGCTGACCCGCCGGTTCGACAAGTCGATCGGCTACTTCTGGTCCGCGACCCATCAGCAGATCTATCGCGAGCTGGGGAAGCTGGAGGCCGAGGGGCTCATCCGCACCCTGCCGCCGGAGCAGCCGCTCCGCGGGCAGAAGAAGAGCTACGAGGTCCTGCCCGCGGGCCGTGCCGAGCTGGCCCGCTGGACCGCCGCCGCGCAGGATCCGAAGCCGCAGCGGGACCCGCTGCTGCTCCGGCTGCGCGCCGCCGCGGTCGTCGGCGCGGCCGGTCTGGGCGACGACCTGCGGCGCCATCTGGAGCTGCACCAGCGGCAGCTGGCCGAGTACCAGGAGATCGAGAAGCGGGACTTCCCGCCGGACCGGGACGCCCCCGAGGACCGGCTGCGCCATCTGGTGCTGCGGGCCGGCATCGACCTGGAGACCTTCTGGACCCAGTGGCTGAGCCACGCGGTGGCGGAGGTCGCCGGGCTGCCGGACGCCGACTGAACGCCGGGCGGGCGGTCCGTCAGAGGCGGTACGGCTTCGAGCGCCGCCGCAGCACCCAGCCGGTGGCGATGACCCCGGCGCCCACCAGGGCGGCGCCGATGCCGAGGGTCAGCGGACCGTAGTCACGGGCGGCGCCGCCCAGGCCGCCCATCACGCCCCGGGACGGCGTCGGCGTGGACGTCGACGAGATCGTCGGCCGGCTCGGCGACGACGACACGATCACCGACTGGGTGCCCGCCGTACTGCCGCTGGAGCAGACCACGACCACCGTGTACGTCCCCGGGCTCACCTGGGTCCAGGCCGCGGACTGGCTGATGGTGGTGCCCGCCAGCGCCACCTGACGGCCCTGGGAGAAGTTCGCCTGGCGGCTGGTGAGCAGGGCCGCGGTGCCCCAGCTGCCGTTGATCTGGGTGCACGCGCTGGTGACCACCGAGACGGTGGAGCCGGTGGTGCTGACGGAGATGCCCGATGCCGCGGCGGACGGTCCGGCGAGTGCGGCCGGGAGCGTGGCGGCGGCCGCCAGGGTCAGGCCGCAGCGGAGCGGAAGTCTGGAGTTGCGCATCGTCTGGCCTCCAGCGGCACGGTTGGCGGTACGTCCCATGCGCCGCCGAGGGTCGGGAAACGTCCGTGCTGCCTCAGTGGCAGCCAACGCGGCCCGGGGCCCGCCCGCACACGGAGCGCACCCGGCCAGGTGACGGATTCCACCGTCCGGCGCACGGCGGCCCGCCGAGGGGGTGCGGGAGTCAGCCGGCTGTGCGCACGGTCCGCTGCGCCGTCCAGCCGCCCCACGTCCCGTCCGGCAGCCGCGCCCGCAGCCGTACCCGGTGCTCCTGCCCGGCGGTCCGGCCCGCGTAGAAGCTGTAGTGCGCCCGGCCGCGCGGCGGAGTGCCGCCCCACACCAGCGAGGTGGCCGTGGCGTCGTCGAGCCGCACCTGGTACTCCGTGACGACGCCGTCCACGCGCGGCGGGTCCCAGGCCAGGTCGAGGTAGTAGGCCCCGTCGGACCGGTGGGCCGTGGCGGTGAAGCCGGTGGGCGCGGTGTCCCGGCCGTCGTCGCTGCCGGGCGTGGTCAGACGGACGGGCGTACTCGCCGGGGAGGCGTTGTCCGCGGCGTCCCTGGCCCGGACCGTGAAGACGTACCCGGTGCCGGGGCGCAGCCCGGTGACCACGGCGGTGGTCCGGTCGCCGCCCACCCCGTGGATCTTCACCCCGCCCTGGCAGATGTCGTACGACACCACGCCGCGGTCGTCCCGGGACGCGCCCCAGGACAGCCGCACGGCCCGGCTGCCGAGGGCCCGGCCGCTCGGCCGCCCGGGCCGGGTCGGGGCGGTGCGGTCGGCCGCCGCCAGGGCGGGGGTGCGCGCCCTGACCGGCCGGCTCGGCGGTCCGAGCCGGCCGTCGGTGTCCCGGGCCCGCACGGAGAACGCGTACATGGTCGACGGCCTGAGCCTGATGACGTCCACCATGTGCTGTGAGCCCGGTACTTCGGCCGCTTTCGTGGTGCCCCGGTATACCTCGTAGGAGCGGATGCCCGGGCCGTCCGTGACCGCGTTCCACATCACGTGCACGGTCGTGGCGCTGCCCGCCGTCGCGGTGACCCCGGCCGGGGCGCCGGGCATACGGCCGTCGTCGCCGGCGGCGGCCGCGCCCCAGCCGCACGCCGCCACCAGCAGCAGAGCCGCACAGACCAGGGCGAGCGGAACGGGCACGCGGCGCACGGCGTGTGCCTCCCCGGGGACGGTGCCGGTATCCCACGGCAGGACGGGAAAGGTCCGGACCAATATGGCCCCGCTGGTGCGGCCGGGGCAAGAGGGCCGCGTTGGTGGGCGGCCGGAGCGGTTCCGTATGCTGAGTCTCCCTACGGCTGAACTCCCGGACAGGGCAGGGAAGTTCATGCCTTTGGCGCGGACTCGCTGTCGTCGCCGGTACTGCGCCGACGCGGGCGGCCGGGGTCCGGAGCCGCACCGGCCCGGACCCCGACCCCTGTTGTCCGCCCGCTGTCCAGTGCCACGTCCCCGGGTGTCGCCTCACGGGGTGTCAGACGCGTGCTCCATCCGGCCCCTTCGGAGCGGTCCTGACGGCCGGGTGCCCGGCGCCGCCCCACAGTGGCCTGGAAGTCTCCACCGTCCCCGAGGAGAGAGGCCCACCCCACGTGCGTGTGCGTGTCCCGACGCTGACGCTGGCCGCGGCCGGCGCGGTGCTGCTGGCCCCGGCCGCCCTGCCCGCCCCGGCCTCCGCCGTCCCGGCCCGACAGGGTCCCGCCCGCAGTGAGGGCGCCGTCACCGCCGCCGACCTGCTGACCCGGGTCGCCGAGTGCGTCCGGATCTCCCACGGCCGGTACCGCACCGACGCCGACCGCCCCGCGACCGTCCCCGTCTGCAACACCCGGACCGCCGTCTTCTGGAAGGCCGACCTGGACATCGACTGCGACGGCCGGCCCACCACCCGCTGCAACAGCCGCACCGACCCGCTGTTCGCCCCGACGACCGCCTTCCAGCAGTCCGACGGACGCCATCTGAACGCCGAGACACTGCCCTACGTCGTCGTCCCGGCGCCCAGCCCCCTCTGGGACTACCGCGCGCACGGCATCCGGGGCGGTTCCGTCGCCGCCGTCGTCTACCGGGACCGGGTGCAGTACGCCGTCGTCGGCGACACCGGCCCCCGCGACCTCATCGGCGAGGCCTCCTACGCCACCGCCCTGGGCCTCGGCATCCGACCCGACCCCCGCGACGGAGGGACGGACTCCGGCGTCACCTACATCATCTTCAAGAACTCCCACGTCGACCCCATCGAGGACCACGCGGCGACGGCGACGACGGGCGAGCGCCTGGCCAGACGCTTCACGACCGACGAGTGACCCGGGGCCGCCCGGCGCCGGGAGCTGCTTGGCCAGGTGGGCCGCGGGGCGGTCCCCTGGCGGAGGGGGAGGGGCGTGGGCAGTCGTGACTGGTCCGTCGGCGAGTACCGGCCGGCCCTTCAGGACGGCCGACGTCGTGGGGCGGCGCGGGCGAGCAGGGTTGCGGGCCATACGCCGGCGGGGAGTGCGCGTACCCGCCGCCGGGTGTGTCCGTTCAGTCAGGGCGGCTGGAGTCGTGGGCGAGCGCGGTCCGGCAGGGGTGGGTGTGTGCGTCCGGCGTCCCCCGGCACCGACGTGAGGCGGAGTTCCGCAGGGCGTTCGGCGGGCGGCCACGCGCACCCGGTTCCGGTGGTCGTATGCCTCCACGGCCGGCGCGTCCGACCGGGGTCTGGCGCGGGGGACAGGGCACGTGCAGCCGACGCCTGTCCGTCGGCGAGCACCGGCGCGGGCCCCCGCCGGGGGAAAGAGCGCCTGCACCGGCTGCCAGGGCGGGGCCGGGTACGGCCTGGCAGGGCGCCCGTGTCGGTGTGGGTGGAGCCCCCCCCGCAGGGAGTTCGCGGCCGGTGTCAGGCCTTGCGGTAGTCGTACGCCTCCGCGGCCGCGGCGGCCACCGCGGCCAGGTCGGCGCCGGTGGATGCCGTGACCACCGCGGCCACCGCTCCCTCGAGGAAGGGCGCGTCCACCAGCCGGGTGTTCTCCGGGAGTTCGTCGCCCTCGGCGAGCAGCGCCTTCACGGTGAGCACCGCGCTGCCGAGGTCGGTGAGCACCGCCACCCCCGCTCCCCGGTCGACCGAGGCCGCGGCGGCGGAGATCAGCTCGGCGCTGGTGCCGAGCCCGCCGCCCTCGGTGCCGCCCGCCGGGGCCACCGGCACCGCGGTGGCCCCGCTCGCCAGGCCCTTCGCTAGCTCGGCGACGGCCGCGGCCACCTCCGCGCTGTGCGACACCAGCACGATTCCGACCAGCTTCTCCTCAGCCACCCGTCAGCCCTCCGCGGTGTCGGCGAGGGCCGCGATCAGCAGCGCGGACGAGGTCGCCCCCGGATCCTGGTGGCCGATGCTGCGCTCCCCGAGATAGCTCGCCCGGCCCTTGCGGGCTTGCAGCGGAACGGTGGCCTCCGCACCCTGCTCGGCGGCGGCCCGCGCCGCGGCGAACCCGTCCCCGAGCGCGTCCACGGCCGGCACCAGGGCGTCGATCATGGTCTTGTCGCCCGGCGCGGCCCCGCCGAGCGCCATCACGGCCTCCACGCCCGCCCGCAGTGCCTGGGCCAGCTGCTCCTCGCCGACCTCGGCGGCATCGCCGAGCGCTTTGCCGGTCTTGCGCAGCAGCGTGCCGTACAGCGGTCCGGAGGCGCCGCCGACCGTCGAGATCAGCTGGCGCCCGGTCAGCATCAGCACGGCCCCCGGAGTGGCCGGCGTCTCCTTCTCCAGGGCGGCCCGCACCGCCGTGAAGCCGCGCTGCATGTTGTTGCCGTGGTCGGCGTCGCCGATGGCCGAGTCGAGGGCGGTGAGCCGTTCCGCCTCGCGGTCGACGGAAGCGGCGGCCGCCGTCATCCAGCGGCGGAAGAAGTCGGCGTCGAGCACTGGATCTCCTTGCGTGGTAGGGCGGTTGACCGATGTGCCGGAGGTGTGGACGGCCTCGTCCGCCCGCTCACATCCCCCAGCGCAGCGCCGGGGTCTTCACCGGCGCGTCCCACAGCCTGAGCAGCTCCTCGTCGACCTGGCACAGCGTCACGGAGGCGCCCGCCATGTCCAGGGAGGTGACATAGTTGCCGACCAGCGTGCGGGCCACCGCCACCCCGCGCTCGCGCAGCACCCGCTGCACCTCGGCGTTGAACCCGAACAGCTCCAGCAGCGGAGTCGCGCCCATGCCGTTGACCAGCGCCAGCACGGGACCGCGCGGTGGCAGGTCGTCCAGGACGGCGTGCACCGCGAAGTCGGCGATCTCCCCGGAGGTCATCATCGGCCGCCGCTCCCGGCCCGGCTCGCCGTGGATGCCGATGCCCAACTCCAGTTCGCCCTCGGGCAGATCGAAGGTGGGGCTGCCCTTCGCCGGGGTCGTACAGGCGCTGAGCGCCACCCCGAAACTGCGGGAGTTCTCGTTCACCTGGCGGGCGACGGCCTCCACCCGCTCCAGCGGCTGCCCCTCGGCCGCGGCCGCGCCCGCGATCTTCTCCACGAACAGCGTCGCCCCGGTGCCGCGCCGCCCCGCGGTGTAGAGGCTGTCGGTGACGGCCACGTCGTCGTTCACCAGCACCTTGGCGACCTGGATGCCCTCGTCCTCGGCCAGCTCGGCGGCCATGTCGAAGTTCAGCACGTCACCGGTGTAGTTCTTCACGACGAACAGCACCCCGGCGCCGCTGTCCACGGCCGCCGCGGCCCGGGCCATCTGGTCCGGCACGGGCGAGGTGAACACCTCGCCGGGGCAGGCGGCGGACAGCATGCCCGGGCCGACGAACCCGCCGTGCAGCGGCTCGTGCCCCGAGCCGCCGCCCGACACCAGCGCGACCTGCCCGGCCACCGGTGCGTCGCGGCGCACGATCACCCGGTTCTCCACGTCCACCGCCAGATCCGGATACGCGGCCGCCATCCCCCGCAGCGCGTCGGCCACAACGGTCTCCGGCACGTTGATCAGCATCCTCATGGTGTCTCCTCGGCAGCTAGGCGCTTGCGCCCTGGACCTGCCTTTTCGCAGGTCACCGGCGTTCATGACGGTTCTTGATCCTGGCGGTTGGTCGGAGTGTCGGAGCGGGTCCCCTGCTGGAAGTATCGACCTTGCACCGGCGAAGGTCACCTCCGGCCACCGGATCATGGCCGAGGCGGCCTGCTGCCCGGACACGACGCGGGGCCCCGCGGGGAGCGCCCGGGGGCGGCGGGGGGGGCGGGGGGGGTGCGGGCAGGGGGGCGGGGCGAGC
>NZ_JBHXVE010000003.1:298129-382378 GCF_042672505.1 Streptomyces sp. NPDC127190 | reverse complement strand
GACACCCCGCGCCACGGTTAGTAGCCCGGGGCGCGCGCGCCCCCCCCACCGGCCGGCCCGCGCGGGCAGCCGGGGGGGGCCCGCGTCGCGTCGCGTCGGCTTACCGGAACTTCCGGCTGGTCGCCAGGTAGACCTCCTTGGCGTTCGCGCCGAGGCGCGGACCGGTGACGTAGGTCCGGCGGTCGCTCAGGGAGTTGTTGGAGACGAGGTACGTACGGCCGTTGTGGCTCATGAACCAGGGGCCGCCCGAGGCGCCGCCGTTCATCGTGCAGCCGATCATGTACTGCGCCGGGTACGAGCTGGGGTAGCTGTACCCGAGCACCGCGCGCTTGGTCGCGCCACGGCAGTCGTAGATCTTCGAGCCGTCGTACGGGGACTCCGCGGGGTAGCCGCGCACCTTCATGTTCTTGATCTTGTTGGCGGCCGGGGCGTTGAACCACACCGGAAGCGCCGAACCGATGCTCTCCTGGAGGGACTTGTGGCCACTCTCCGGCTTCACGTGGATCACGGCGTAGTCGTACGCCGAGGCCACCGTCCCCTCGTGGGCGCCGCCCTTGATCCACGTCCCGGAGGTGGTGGCCCAGTCCGCCCACCAGATGCCGTAGGGCGAGACGGCCCTGGAGCGGATGTTCTGTCCGGCCTGGCTGATGTTGTACCGGCCGGTGTTGTCGAACGACGGAACGAAGGCGATGTTGCGGTACCAGCCGCCGCCCTTGCCCGCGTGCACGCAGTGCCCTGCCGTCCACACCAGGTTGGACTTGCCCGGGTGCGCCGGGTCGGTGACCACCGCACCGGAGCACACCATGTCACCCTGCGGCGTGCTGAAGAACAGCTTGCCGACGGGCGCCGCGTAGTGGTGGTACGTCGTCGCGACCCGGGTGGCGGCCTTGCGCTTCACCAGACCGTCGGGCGCGTACATGTACGTGCGGCGGCCGCCACCGGTGCTGGTGTTGCGCGCCACGGTGACCCCGGGAATGCTGGCCGCGGCCTTGGCGACCCGCTCCGGCGTCCAGAAGTCCTTGATGTACGGGTTGGTGAAATCCTCGGCCCGGGACTTCCAGTGGCTGAAGTCCTTCCAGCCACCGTTCTTCCACTTCTGCATGGCCTGGCCGGTCAGCTGGGTGGGCACACCGGCCGGCAGCTTGAAGCCGCCGAGCGACGTCCCGCCGTCCTCTCCGGTGTCGACGCCCGGATCCTTCTGGCCCGCCCCCTGCGACGACGAGGCGGACGCCTTGGCACCCTCGCTGTCCTTGTTGTTGCAGGCCGTGGTGGTCACCATGACCGCGGCGATCACGGCGGCGGCGGCCGCGATGCCGCGGCGGCGTATGAATGGCATGGAGCTGGGTCCCCCTGTGGCTGATTCTTGTCATGCTCCGGCTTGGCTGGAGCCACCCCACTATGCACGGGCGCGGACGCGGAAAGATCATGGGGGGACGGCCGTACACAAGAGCTACATGACCGAAATCCTTCCGTGACATGACGTCACCTCGGACCGCCCGCATGGTTACGGGGTGTCAGGAGAGCGAGTCGGGGCGTACGTCATGGAGGCCGCGGGCCCCGGTATTGCGTTGTGGGTCCGGGGGTGACGTCCTAAGGTCACCGGAATGTCTTTGCGTCTTCGTATGCGTCAAGCACTGCCCGAAGCCATGCGTGCCCGTGACAAGGCCGCGGTGAGCGCTCTGCGCGCGACCCTTGCCGCGCTGGACAACGCCGAGGCGGTGCCCGTCGACGAGACCGGGCCGCGCGGCTCGGCCCTCGAGCACACGCCGGTCGGTGTCGGCGTCACCGAAGCGGCGCGGCGCGAGCTGAGCGAGCGCGGCGTGGTGGACGTCGTGCGCGCCGAGGCTGCCGAGCGGCTGGCGGCCGCGGCGCACCTGACCGCTCCCGCGCACGCCGACCGGGCCGCACGGCTTCGCGCGGAGGCCGCCGTACTGCTGCGCTTCCTCGACGGGCCCGCGGGTGCATAGCGGCGGCTGCCGGGGAGGCGGATAGGTCGCTGGCAGAATATTTCGGTGACCGTTGTAATCTTGGGGGTATGGCCACCCGTACGAGTCCCCACCCGCCCACCAGGAGCTGGGCCGCACTGCTCACCGCCGAGCGGCCGCGGCCCGAAGGGATAAGGTCGCGGCCCAACGGCTGGTGGCTGGCCGTCGGCACGGTCTGCTTCGGCGCCTTCATGGGCCAGCTGGACGCCAGCATCGTCACGCTGACGTACGGCAGCCTGCGCACCGATTTCCACACCTCGCTGGCGGCGGTGGAATGGGTGTCCCTGGCCTATCTGCTCACCCTGGTGGCGCTGCTGGTGCCCGCCGGCCGGCTCGCCGACGCGCACGGCCGCAAGCTGCTGTACCTGTACGGGTTCGCCGTCTTCACCCTCGCCTCCGCCGCCTGCGGCCTCGCCCCCACGCTGCTCGCGCTCGTCGCCTTCCGCGTGGTCCAGGCGGCCGGCGCGGCCCTGATGCAGGCCAACAGCGTGGCCCTGGTGACCACCAGCGCCCCGCGCGGGAGGATGCGCAGCGCGCTGGGCGTGCAGGCCGCCGCCCAGGCCCTCGGACTGGCGCTGGGACCGACGGTCGGCGGGGTGCTGGTGTCGACGCTGGGCTGGCGATGGGTGTTCTGGGTGAACGTGCCGGTCGGCCTGGTCGCCCTGGTGAGCGGCCACTATCTGCTGCCGCGCACCCGGGCCCGGACGAAGGCCGCCGGTTTCGACTGGCCCGGGCTGCTGCTGCTCGCGGTCGCCAGCACGAGCGCCTTGATGGGCGTGTCCGCGGCCTCCGGCCTCGCGGTGCCCGGCTGGGGCGTGGCCCTGCTCTTCGCGGCGGCCGCCGGTGCCGGCTGGGCCTTTGTGCGCAGGCAGCAGCGGGCCGCGGCGCCGCTGCTGGACCTGGCCCTGCTGCGAGTGCGGGCGGTGGCGTTCGGGCTGCTCGGGGCGCTGAGCGGCTATCTGGTGCTGTTCGGGCCGCTGGTGCTGGTGCCGGTCGTGCTCACCGCGCGGGGCTCCTCGGAGCTGACCGCGGGCCTGGTGCTCACGGCGCTGCCCGCCGGGTTCGCGCTGGCCGCGACCGGCGCCGACCGGCTGCTGCCGTCCGTGTCGGCGGACCGCGAGCGGTGCCTGGCCGGGGCCGCCCTCTTCGCCCTGGCGGTGGCCGCGCTGCTGGTCGTACCGCTCACCACGGGCTGGCTGGTGCCCCTGCTGGTGCTGACCGGGCTGGGGCTGGGCACCTTCACCCCGGCCAACAACGCCATGATCATGGGTGCGATCCCGGCTCGCTGCTCCGGGACCGGCGGGGGGCTGCTCAACATGACCCGCGGACTCGGTACCGCGCTCGGCGTCGCCCTCGTCACCCTCGCCCTGCACCTGGTGGGCGGCGGGGGGCAGCACGGCGCGCGATGGGCGGCCGGCACCCTCCTGGCGGCCTCCGCCCTGGCCGTCGCCTCGGCATGGCTGAGCCCGGGCGGCCGCCCTCGCCGCGTGTGAGCCCGGGACCGTCGCACGGGAACAATTCCGGCGCACCGGGCGCTGCTCTGTGTACCCGGCTGTACCCACAGGGGTATGGGGGCCGTCCTGTCCGGCGGCCGCCGGGACGACCGGTGGAGGAGCGTGGGACCCATGGAAACGGCGCACACGGACCAGCCGCACCCGGCCGAGGAACACCTCGTGACCACGTGCGGGCGAAGGATCGCCGTACGACGTCTCCACCTCGGCCTGCCGGACCGGGCCGTCGGCCGGATCACCCTGGACGTGGGCGAGGACTGCGGCGGCGAGCCCGGGGTGTGGGCGGCGCTCACCCCCGACGAGGCACGCGACCTGGCCCGGCTGCTCCTCGGAGTGGCGGAAGCCGCCGACGACCACCGCTGACGCGCGGGGCCGCGGGGCAGCGCCGGTCGGCCTGCCGTCGTACCCCGCCCGTCTCTCGTTGCCCCCGGCGGAAGAGGCCCGGCCGCGACCGGTGTCCCACCGCAGAGCGCAACCGCCCAGCCGCACGGCGCCGAGGTACACCGGCTCGCTGCCACCCGTGTCGCCGGTGACGCCTGCGCCGTCGATGTCCGCGGGCACCGCCTCCGGGCCGGCCGGCCACCCCGAGGCGGGCGGCCCGGACACGGGGCCGACCCCCACCGCACTGTTCGCCGCCGCCCTGGCAGCGTGCCTCGCCTTCTGCGCCGGCCGCTGCCTCGACCTCACGGTCTGCCGCGCGCGGGGCTCCGGGTGAGCACCGAGTTCGTCATGGCCGGCGCCGACCGCCCCGTGTCGCCTCCATGCGCGTCGTGGCGGTCCCGCCGCCGGAACGCGACGACCGGCGCCGCGCCGCACTGCTGGCAGTCGCCTCGCACTGCACGGGCCGCAACCCTCTCGAACGGCACCCCGCGGTCGCCGTCGAACCGGCGGCGCCCTGAGCGTGCGGGGCGGCTCTCAGCGGGCCCGCAGTGCGGCGAGTGCCACGTCCAGGTCGGCCGTGCGGGGGCGGTTGTGGGGGAGCTTGCCGAGCAGGACCGCCATGCCGCAGGTGTCGGTGAGGGCGGAGAAGACGAGGCCGCCCGCGACACCGGCCGAGAGCAACGCGAAGGCGGGGTGTACCAGCAGGGCGAGGAGCAGCCCCGGCAGCACCAGCGTGCCCGCGGTGAAGCGGACCTGCCGTTCCATGCTCCAGCCGGCCCGCGTGGCGCAGGCCGCGGGCCGGTGCAGATCGTGCCCCTCGGCGGCCCACGCGCTGGTGCCCCCGGTGAGGGTGGCGGCCGGTACGCCCTGCTCGGCCAGGATGCGGCAGGCGTTCTCGGAGCGGGCGCCGGACGCGCACACCGTGAGGACCTCGCCGCGCCGGGCCGCCTGCCGGATCTCCGGCAGCGCGCGGCGAAGGCGGTCCAGGGGGATGTTGAGGGCACCGGGCAGATGGCCGGAGGCGTACTCGCGGGGCGTGCGTACGTCGATGACGGTCAGCTCGTGCAGTCGCTCGTGGGCCTGGTCGGTGGTGAGGGTGCTGGGGGTGACGGGAGGTGTCATGACAGCTGTGATCCTTGTGAGGGCCGGAGGTTGTCGTCGTCGTCCCGATTCGGGACGTACAGTACCCCTAGGGGTATTGCTGTGGAGGAGTGATCGTGGAACTGGAGCTTGAGGGTGCGTCGTTGAAGGCGGTGCTGAACCGGCTGCGCCGGGCGCAGGGCCAGATCTCCGGGGTGATCCGGATGATCGAGGAGGGCCGCGACTGCGAGGAGGTCGTCACCCAGCTGGCCGCGGCCTCGCGGGCACTCGACCGGGCCGGTTTCGCGATCATCGCCACCGGGCTCCAGCAGTGCGTGGCGGACATCGAGTCCGGCCGCAAGACGGGGGAGGACTCGGAGCAGATGCGGTCCCGGCTGGAGAAGCTCTTCCTGTCGCTGGCGTGAGGCCGGCGGGGGGCCTCAGACCACCGCGTCGACCAGCATGAACCCGGCCACGGCCAGCAGCACCAGAGCGAACACCCGTTGCAGCGCGGCTCCGGGCAGCTTCGCCGACAGCCGCTTGCCGTCCCACGCGCCCAGCACCGCCGCCCCGGCGAACGGGCCGATGAGGGACCAGTCGAGGCCGCTCGCCGTACCGGCGCGCAGGGCCAGCGCGGCGAGCGAGTTGACGCTGATGACCAGCAGGCTGGTACCCACCGCCGCCCGCATGCGCAGGCCGACGACGTTGACCAGCGCGGGGACGGCGAGGAAGCCGCCGCCGACACCGAGGACGCCGGTGACCGTGCCCAGCCCGGCCCCGGCCGCCGCCGCCCGCCCCGGCCGTACCGGCGCGGAGGCTCCGGGCGCCGGGCGGCGCCGGAGCATGGGGAGCGCGGCGGCGACCGCGACCCCGGCGAAGGCGACGGTCAGGGCGGCGGCCGGCAGCCGCCCGGCGAGCGCCCCGCCGAGCATCGCCGGCCCGATCCCGGCCGCCGCGAAGAACAGCCCCGTACGCCACTGGACCCGGCCGTCGCGGGCATGCGCGAACAGCGCGGTGCCCGATGTGACGCTGACGATGACCAGGCTGGCGGTGGTGGCCGCGACCGGGGTGAAGCCGAGCAGATAGATCAGGGCGGGGACGGCCAGGACGCTGCCGCCGCCCCCGAGCGCGCCGAGCGCGAGACCGATGACGGCCCCCGCCACCAGCGCCAGCACCACCGCGCTCACGTGACGGTCCCTGCCCTGTCGTCCCCGTCCACCGTCGGCAGTCCCGCCGCGGCCCGGACCGGCATGCCGCCGACGACGTCCACGGCGTCGACGGCTTCGACGCCCCTCGCGCGCAGCAGTCCGGCGGCCTGCCGGGACCGGTTGCCCGAGCGGCATATCACCGCGACGGGCCCGGCCTGCGCCACCGAGGGCAGCCCGGCACCGGCACCCGGCGCGCGCCCGGCCTGCCGCTCGTGGGGTTCGCGGACGCCGGGCAGTACGGCCGTGCCGTCGCTCCCGGCGGCATGCCCGGTGCGGGCGGCCGCCTCCTGCACGGTCGCGCCCCCGGGGCCGCCGCGGCCTCGGAAGATGTTCATTTCTCTCGCTCCTGTGCGCTCCGGGTGCTCCGCGCGCCCGGTCACGGGGTCCGCACGGTGAGCCCGGCCCGCTCGGCCGCGTCGAAGGAGTCGTCCACCGCGACGACGTCCCGGCCGGCCGCGTCGAGCAGCGAGGCGGCGACGGCGGCGCGCATGCCGCCCGCGCAGTGCACCCACACCTGCCCCTCGGGGACGTCGCCGAGGCGCCGGCGCAGCGCGTGCACGGGGATGTGCACCGAACCCTCGATGAAGCCGTTCGCCCGCTCGGAGTCCCTGCGGACGTCCAGGACGACGACGCCGTGCCCGGAGTGCCGCGCGAGGTCGGCGAAGCGGGCCCGCGGAAAGGACGCGAGGGACTCGCCCTCGCGCACCCAGCGCGCCGGTTCCCCGGTGGCCGCGGCGGCCGGACGTTCGATGCCGACGCGCACCAGCTCGCGCTGGGCGGCGGCGAGTTGCCCGGGTGACTCGGCGAGCAGGGTCACCGGCCTGCCCCACGGGATCAGCCAGGCCAGGTAGGTGGCGAGCTGTCCCTCGGCCTCGAAGTTGAAGGAGCCCGCGACATGGCCCGCGGCGAAGGCGACGCGGTCGCGCAGGTCGACCACCCACTCGCCGGCGGCCAGCCGGGCGGCGATCTCCTCGGCGTCGGCGACGGCGGGCGGGGTGAGGTCGACGGGCGCGGGCCCGGCGGCGTTGGCCGGGCTCATGTGGGCGTAGTAGGCGGGGATGTCGTCCAGCCCGGCCAGCAGTTCGGCGACGAAGGTGTCCACGTCCCGGGTCAGGGCCGCGTTGGACGCCTTCTCCTTGCCGATGGTGGTGGCCTCGCCCTCCGCCCGCCCCGAGGAGCAGAAGCTGCCGAAGCCGTGCGTGGGCAGCACCGTGGTGTCGTCGGGCAGTTCGGCAGCCAGCCGGTGCGCGGAGGCGTGCTGGGCGCGGGCGAGGTGCCGGGTCAGCCGGGGTTCGACCAGGTCGGGCCGGCCGACCGCGCCGATCAGCAGCGAGCCGCCGGTGAACGCCGCGACGGCCGTGCCGTTCTCCTCCAGGACGTAGGAGGTGTGGTGCGGGGTGTGGCCGGGGGTGGCCAGCGCGCGCAGGGTCAGCGCGGCGGCCGCGTCGATCTCCGTGCGGTCGCCGTCGTGCACCGGGGTCCGCTCGTACGACACCTCGGCCGCGGCCGGCACCAGGTAGGCGGCGCCGGTGAGGCGGGCCAGCTCCAGGCCGCCGGTGACGTAGTCGTTGTGCAGGTGTGTCTCGACCACGTGGGATATCCGCACCCCGCGCCGTGCCGCTGCCGCGATCACCTGGTCGATGTCCCGTGGCGGGTCGACCGCTACGGCGCTGTGCGCACCGCCGGCCAGATAGCTGCGGTTGCCGAGCCCGGCGATCTCGATGGTGTCGATGAAGAACACGGGAGTGCTCCCTTCCGGTGAATCCGGTGAAAAATTACCCCCGGGGGTATCTGCTTCGACGGTAGCATGAGTACCCCGGGGGGTATTTTGGGTCCGGTGTCGGGTACCCATCGACACCGCGGACCGGTACGGCACAGCTCCGCACCGCACAGAAAGGCCAGGTCATGCGCTACGACCGCAGCGTCCACCTCGACACCGACTTCGCCACCGCCGTCGCCCGGGTCCGGGAGGCCCTGGCCGCCCAGGGATTCGGCATCCTCACCGAGATCGACGTCACCGCGACGCTCAAGGCCAAGCTCGACCAGGACATGGAGGACTACGTCATCCTCGGCGCCTGCAATCCTCAGCTCGCCCACCGTGCTCTGGACGCGGACCGCACCGTCGGCCTGCTGCTGCCCTGCAACGTGGTCGTCCGTACCGACGGCGACGGCATCGCCGTACAGGCCCTGGACCCGGACACGATGGTCGGCCTGACCGGACTGGACGCGCTCCGGCCGGTCGCCGAGGAGGCCACCCGCCGCCTCGACGCCGCCCTGGCCGCACTCACCGCAGCCGACCCGGGGCACTGAGCCGCCCCGTACGCACGACACCCACCGGCACGGCGGACGCACCGGCCGTCCGAGCCGCGGACAGCCGGGCCGGGCGGGTCGGCGGCACGGCTAGGCTTGCCGCATGTCCGCGCAGCCCCGTACCGACGTCTCCTCGCCTTCTCCCGGCGGCGGTTCGTCGCCCGGCACCGGGGGCGGGGAGCCGCAGGCCCGTCTTCTCACCGAGGCGGTGACCCGGCTGCGGCGCGCGCTGCGCTCCTCGATCCGCACCGACTACCCGTGGGAGACCCTGCCCATGGCGCAGGTCGAGCTGTTGCAGGTGCTCGGCGAGCACTCGCCCGCGCGGATCAGCGATCTGGCGTCCCGGCGGCGCCTGGCCGTGAGCACGGTCAGCGGGCTGATCGGTCAGATGATCACCGCCGGGCTGGTCGCCCGGGACGTCGACTCCGCCGACCGCCGGGCCTCCGTCGTGACCCTCACCGACGCGGGACGGGAGAAGCTCGACGCCTGGACCACCGCCCACGAACGCCGGATCGACGCGGCGCTCGCCGCCCTCGACGACACCGCCCGGGCGGCCATCGCCGACGCGCTGCCCGCCCTCTTCCAACTCGCCGAACACCTCGGCGAACCGGGCGAGGGCACGCCGTCGGCCTGAACGGCCACCGCGTCCGCCATCCCCCGGCACGCCGCTTCGGCCGGTGCCCGGTGGGGAACTCGGCGTCCGGAACGGGCGGAACGCCGACCGGTGGAGGAGGTGCCGTCGCCGTGGACGACTGGGAGATGTGGGAGATGCGCGACGAGGTACCGCTGTCGTCGCGTGAGCGGCTGACGCTGGTGCTGATCGAGGCGGAACTGAGCCGGGACCGCGGGTTCGCCCGCCGGATGGGCGCGGCACGGCGCGAGGTCTGGCTGCCGCTGGCGGTGGCGCTGCTGGCGGTCGCCTCGCTGTTCGTCGCCGTCATGGGCGTCCGCACCTCGGACGCCGGGCTCCTGTGGTGCTTCGCGGTGTTGTGGCCGATGACCCTCTGCCAGGCGTTCCGGCTGCTGTGCCGGGCGGCCCGGCACCGGCCGGGCTCCACCGACCGCGTCACCCCCTGGATGTGACGGCACCCCTGCCTGATGCACCCCGGGGGGGGGGGCGGGGGGGGGGGGCGCGGGGGGGGGGGGGGGGCGCGGGGCGCGGGGGGGGGGGGCGGCGCGCGCCCCGCCCGCCCCCCCCCCCCCCGGCCGCCCCCGCGGGTGAGCCCCCGCCGCGGCCACCCCCGCGCCGCGGCCGCCGATAGCACCGCCCGCGCGCGCGCCCCGGGGTGTGTCGACGCTCGGGACGGGCGCGTTCAGCCCTCCTTGCCCCGGCCGCTCAGCGCGTCCCGCATCCGGTCGACCAGGCCCGCCCCCGGCGCCAGCAGCTTGTTGGCCGGCGGGGTGTCGGGCGCCGACGGGTGCGGACGGGTCGGCGCGGTCTTCTTCGCCCGGCGCACCTTGTCGCCCAGGTCCATCAGCGCGTCGGGCGGACAGGCGGACTCCAGCCTCGGGAAGAGGTTCTGCTCCTCGTCCTGCACATGCGACCGGATCTCGCGCATCAGCTGCGTCATCAGCGTGTCGAACCGCGGGTCGTCCGCCTGGCAGCCCTCCAGATCCTTCATGATCTGTTCGGCCTGCGCGTGATCCTCCAGCTCCTTGTCGGCCAGCGCGTCCCCGCCCGGTACATGCTCGCGCACCGCGGGGTACAGATAGGCCTCCTCCGCGACGGAGTGCCGCACCAGCTCGATCGTGGCCTGGTCGGCGAGGTTCTTGCGTTCCGGGGAGCCGGGCGGCAGCGCCTCGATACGGCCGAAGAGCTCCTCGACCTCACGGTGGTCGGTGGTCAGCTCATTGATGACGTTTCCGCCGTGACCCATGTCATTACCTCCTGCGAGATCTGCGGGGCATCACGGCGGGCCGTGAACGGCCCGCCGTCGCCGCGCCGAGTGCCCCGCGTACGGCCCGCTACACGGCCCTCCCGCCGCCGGTCAGCGCATCGAGTGGCGGGCCGCGGCCGTCCGGCCGCATTCCGACAGCGCCCACTCCCACCAGTGGTCCAGCACCTCCTCGTCCAGCGCCCCCGCCTCCACCAGCGCCGGCCGGCCCAGCGTCCGCGCCTGCGCGCCGACCTTCGCGCCGCCCGCCACCGGGTCCACGGCGATCACCGGAGTGCCGGTGCGCAGCGCCAGCACCAGGCCGTGCAGCCGCGTGGTGACCACCACGTCGAAGCGGGACACGAGGGCGAGGAACTGCTCGGCCGTGCCGCACAGCCGCCAGTCGCCCGCGGCCGGCCGGGTGTCGGCCGCGACCCGGCGCAGTCCTTGCCGGCCAGCCGGCCCGTGCTCCGCGCGTTCACCTCCTCGTGCCGGCGGCGGGCGCCGTACTCGCCCTGCCCGGACGAGAGCACCACGCCGGCCACCGGCGGCGGCGGACCCACGGGGGCGCCGGCGGCGAGGTCTGGCCGGGCCGGGGCCGACGTGCCGTCCCGGGCCAGGATCTCGTGGAAACCGGTGACCGCGGGATCCGCCGGATCGACGACCGAGACCCCGGCCGCCAGTCGCCGACAGGTCCTGAACCTGGCATGGAGCGCGGCCACCTGCGGCCCGTGCACCGGACCGCACACGAAGAGCAGCACGTCGTACGCCCCCGGTCGCGCCGTCTCCAGTGACAGCGCGCCGGGCCGGAAGACGGGGCTCCACGCGGTGTCGTACCGGATGCCCGCCCCGGTCAGCGCCTGCGCCAGGTGCCGCTGCGCGAGCACGTCACCGGCCGTCGCCTCACCGTCCCGGAAACTGAACCAGCCGGTCAGCAGCACCCGTTGCGGGTCCGGCCGGGCGCGCACAGCCTGCGCAGCACCGCCGCCGCGGCGTCGTCGTGCATGACCCTCTCCACCGTGCTATGAGATCTCCGGAGTCGCGCGAGTACCCGGCATTGCGGACAATTAGAATCCAACGTGTGAAACCAACTGGCAGGGAAACTCAGCTGCCAGTGCCGTCCAGCCAGCGGCGGCCGACCCGGGCGGTCCTCGAGAATCCGTGGGACCGGCCCCGGTGTTCTCCCTTCCCGAGCGGGCCGACGACATCGGGCCCCGCGGACGCGGCACGCGCCGAACGCCCATGACAGGGGCGCCGACCAGGCGCGGCACCACGCGGACGCCGCGGGCGACGCGGACGTAAGGAACAGCTCCCATGACTGGTGACACACCGTTCTCCTGGCGGCGCGCCCTGGTGACCGGCGGCGCCGGCTTCCTCGGCTCGCATCTGTGCGAGCGGCTGCTGGATTCAGGCGTCGAAGTCGACTGCGCCGACAACCTGGCCTGCGGGCGCCGCGAGAACATCGCCCACCTTCAGGACCGGCCGGGCTTCCGGTACGTGCACTGCGACGTCTCCGCGACCGGCTGCGCCGAGCTGCTCACCGGGCCGTACGACCTCGTCCTCCACTTCGCCTGCCCGGCCTCGCCCGCCGACTATCTGCGGCTGCCCCTGGAGACCCTGGACGTGGGCAGCCTCGGCACCCGCAACGCGCTGGCGATCGCCGCCCGCGACGGCGCCCGCTTCCTGCTCGCCTCCACCTCCGAGGTGTACGGCGACCCGCTGGTGCACCCGCAGCACGAGGGCTACTGGGGCAACGTGAACCCGATCGGGCCGCGCAGCGTCTACGACGAGTCCAAACGCTTCGCCGAGGCCCTGGTCACCGCCCACGCCGGCACCCGTGGCACCGACGCCGGGATCGTGCGGCTGTTCAACACCTACGGGCCGCGCATGCGCGCCCACGACGGCCGCGCGGTGCCCACCTTCATCTGCCAGGCCCTGGCCGGCGAACCCCTCACGGTCACCGGCGACGGCAGCCAGACCCGCTCGCTGTGCTACGTCGACGACACCGTCGACGGCATCCTGCGGGTGGCCCAGAGCAGGTCCGTGCGGCCCGTGAACATCGGCGGCAGCGACGAGATCACCGTGGCCGAGCTGGCCCGGCGCGTCGTCGCCCTCACCGGCTCCCGCTCCCCGATCGCGTTCGTCGACCGGCCCGTCGACGACCCCGGCCGGCGCCGCCCCGACACCGCCCTCGCACGCGAGCTGCTCGGCTGGTCGCCGCAGGTGCCCTGGGAGGAGGGCCTGAAGCAGACCATCGCCTACTTCGCCGCCCAGCAGCCGCCGGCGCCCGACGGCCAGCCGGTGCCGCGGTCCTGACCCCGCCCCCTCGCCGCCCAGGAGACAGCGCATGCACGTCCTCGGTATCAACGCCCTCTTCCACGACCCGGCCGCCGCCCTGATCACCGACGGCACGGTCGTGGCGGCGGCGGAGGAAGAGCGGTTCTCGCGCCGCAAACACGGCAAGCGGCCCGTACCCTTCTCCGCCTGGGAGCTGCCCGAGCAGTCGGCCCGCTGGTGCCTGGAGCAGGCCGGCCTCACCCCGTCCGACCTGGATGCCGTCGCCTACTCCTACGACCCCGCGCTCGCCCGCCCCGCCGAGGAGATGGGCCTGCACGACCCCTGGGACCAGCTGCGCCAGACCTACGCCCGCGAGGCCCCGGACTTCCTCGCCGAGGCCCTGCCCGGACTCGACCCCGCCAAGGTCCGCTTCGTCCCGCACCACGTGGCGCACGCCGCCTCCGCCGGGCCCGTCTCGCCGTACCCGGACTGCGCCGTCCTGGTCCTGGACGGCCGCGGCGAGTGCGGCTCCCACCTGGCCGGCCGCTACGCCGGCCGCGAGCTGACCGTGCTCGCCACCCAGCAACTCCCGGACTCCCTCGGCCTGTTCTACGAGGACCTCACCCAGCACCTCGGCTTCCTGCGCAGCAGCGACGAGTTCAAGGTGATGGCGCTCGCCTCCTACGGCGCCCCGCGCTTCGCCGGCCGGCTGCGCGCGTACGTCGAGGCCGGCGACGACGGCGGCTTCCGGGCCCGCCCGGTGCCCTGGGCCGACCTCGTCCCGCCGCGCCCGCCCGGCGGCACCTGGAGCCAGGACCACGCCGACCTCGCGGCCAGCGCCCAACTCTGCCTGGAGGAGGCCATGCTGGCCCTCGCCCGCTGGCTGCGCGCCCGCACCGGCGAGGACGCCCTGGTCATGGCCGGCGGAGTCGCCCTCAACTGCGTCGCCAACACCCGGCTGTGGCGGGAGAGCGGCTTCCGGCACATCTGGGTCCAGCCCGCCGCCGGAGACGCCGGTACGGCCCTCGGCGCGGCCGCGCACATCGCCGGCCAGAAGGACACCCTGGAGCCGATGCCCACCGCGGCGCTCGGCCGGGGCTGGAGCGACGACGAACTGCGCGCCTGGCTGGAGCGGGCGGCCGTACCGTACGAGGAGCCCGCCGACATCGCCGAGACGGCCGCCGAGGCACTCGCCGCCGACGGGATCGTCGCCTGGTTCCAGGGGCGCAGCGAGTACGGGCCGCGCGCACTCGGGCACCGCTCGCTGCTCGCCCACCCCGGGCACGCGGTGAACCTGGAGCGGCTCAACGCGGTCAAGGGACGCGAGGAGTTCCGGCCCGTCGCGCCCATGGTGCTCGCCGAACGCGCGGCCGAGATCTTCGACGGGCCGCTGCCCAGCCCGCACATGCTGTTCGTGCACGAGGTGGCCGCCGACTGGAAGGACCGCATCCCGGCGGTCGTGCACGTCGACGGCACCGCCCGCATCCAGACCGTCGACCGCGCCCAGGAGCCGCTGGTGGCCCGGATGATCGACGGCTTCGAACGGCGCACCGGGCTGCCGGTGGTGGTCAACACCAGCCTCAACACCGCCGGCCGGCCCATGGTGGACGACCCCCGGGACGCCCTGGAGTGCTTCGGCTCCGCACCGGTCGACCTGCTGGTGCTCGGCCCGTTCGCGGTCCGGCGCGGAAAGGCCTTCGCATGACCGACGCGCCCGCCTACACCGTCGTCGTCCCGACGATCGGCCGCCCGTGCCTCGCCGAGTGCCTGCGCGCCCTCGCCGAGGGCACCACCGCACACGCCCCGCACGAGGTGGTCGTCGTCGACGACCGGCCCGCGCCCGACGGCGACCTGCCGCTGGAGCAGGCCGGGCAACTGCTCGACCGGGTCCGCACCCTGCGCACCGGCGGCCGCGGACCGGCCGCCGCCCGCAACGCCGGCTGGCGGACCGTGCGCACCCCCTGGACCGTCTTCCTCGACGACGACGTCCAGGTGCTGCCCGACTGGTCCGGGCTGCTCGCCGCGGACCTGCGGGCGGCCGGCGAGGACGTCGGCGGCATCCAGGGGCAGCTGCGTGTCCCCCTGCCCCTGGACCGCCGGCCCACCGACTGGGAACGCACCACCAAGGGCCTGGAGAACGCCGCCTGGGCCACCGCCGACATGGCCTACCGGACCCGGGCGCTCACCCGCGTCGGCGGCTTCGACGAACGTTTCCCCCGCGCCTTCCGGGAGGACGCCGATCTCGCCCTGCGCATCCAGCGGGCCGGCTGGGAGCTGGTCCGCGGCACCCGGGTCACCCGGCACCCGGTCCGCCCCGCCCACTGGTGGGCCTCGCTGCCCGCGCAACGCGGCAACGCCGACGACGCGCTGATGAACCGCCTGCACGGCCGCGACTGGTGGGCCCGCGCCCAGGCACCCCGCGGCCGGCTGCCCCGCCATGTCATGGTCACCGGCGCCGCGCTCGCCGCCGCCGGCTGTGCCCTGGCCGGCCGCCGCCGCACCGCCACCGCCTGCGCGGCCCTGTGGACGCTGGGCACCGCCGAGTTCGCCCTCGCCCGCATCCTGCCCGGCCCCCGCACCGCCCGCGAGATCGCCGGCATGCTCGGCACCAGCGTGCTGATCCCGCCGCTCGCCGTACGGCACTGGCTGCGCGGAGCGGTCCGCCACCGCAACGCCGGCCCCCTGGGAGGTGCGGCCGAGTGAGTACCGTCCACGCCGTACCGCTCGCCGCCGTCCTGTTCGACCGCGACGGCACCCTGGTGGCGGACGTGCCGTACAACGGCGATCCCGGCCGGGTCCGGCTGCTGCCCGGCGCGGCCGAGGCCGTCGCCCTGGCGCGGTCGGCCGGGCTGGCCACCGGGGTGGTCAGCAACCAGTCCGGCATCGGCCGCGGTCTGCTCAGCACGGCGCAGGTGCAGCGGGTCAACGCGCGCGCCGATGCGCTGCTCGGCGGCCTGGACACCTGGCTGTTCTGCCCGCACGCCCCGGACGCCGGCTGCGACTGCCGCAAGCCCCGGCCCGGGCTGATCCTCGCGGCCGCCGCCCGGCTCGGCGTCCCGCCCGCGGCCTGCCTGGTGATCGGCGACATCGCCACCGACGTCCTGGCGGCCCAGGCGGCGGGCGCCCGCGCCGTCCTCGTCCCGAACGCGGCC
The DNA here is from genome assembly GCF_042672505.1 of Streptomyces sp. NPDC127190. Lineage (NCBI taxonomy): Bacteria > Bacillati > Actinomycetota > Actinomycetes > Kitasatosporales > Streptomycetaceae > Streptomyces > Streptomyces sp. NPDC127190. The sequence continues at coordinate 366,600 of NZ_JBHXVE010000003.1, read as the reverse complement.
ACCGCCCCCGAGGAGACGACCCGCTTCGCCGCCGTCACCGCCCCGGACATCCACACCGCGGTCCGCGACGCGCTCCGGGCAGATGGGCGCGACGCCCTCCGGGCCCATGGGCGCGACGCCCTCCGGGCCCATGGGCGCCTGACACCGGGACAGTGCTCCACGTGGGGCGGGGGCCCGGCGACAGCGACGCCTGAGCCGCCCACCGGCGGCCCGTCACCGGGCCGGCGCTCCTCGCCGGACGAAGGCCCGGCGACTGAGATACCCGCTTCGCTCGATGGTTGCCCGGCCCCGGGCCGGCGTTCCTCGCGGGCCGGAGGCCCGGGGGCCGGAACGCCTGCGGCGCTCGATGGTCGCCCGGCCCCGGGCCGGTGTTCCTCGCGGGACGAAGGCCCGGGAGCTGCCCTGTCCGCCGCGCCCGAGGCTTGCCCGACGCCGGGCTGGCGCCCCTCGCGGGAGGGCCGTCCGGTGGCCGCCACGTCCGCCGTATCCGACAGCCCTCCGGCGCCGGGCTGGTCCCTCTCCTGGGACGAGTCTCCGGGAGTTGCCCCGCCCGGCGCGCCCGAGACGGGCCCGGCGGCAACGCACGTACCCCTGATACCCGGGAGGTGGTCGGCGTGAGGTCTCTCGTCGTCCGGCTCGACAGCTTCGGGGACGTTCTGCTCGCCGGGCCCGCCGTGCGTGCCGTCGCCGCGCACTCCGCGCATGTCACCCTGCTCTGCGGCCCGCGCGGTGCGGACGCCGCCCGGCTGCTGCCCGGTGTCGACGACGTCCTGGTGTGGGAGGCCCCCTGGGAGGGCTTCGAACCGCCCCCGGTGATCCCGGCCGACATCGACGCCCTGGTCGGCCGGCTGCGCGCCGCCGCCTACGACGCCGCCCTGATCCTGACCTCCTTCCACCAGAGCCCGCTGCCCACCGCGCTGCTGCTGCGGCTCGCCGGGATCGACCGGATCGGCGCCGACAGCGTCGACCACGCCGGACGGCTGCTGGACGTCCGCCACCGGCGGATCCCGGGCCGCCACGAGGCGGAGGCGGCCCGGGACACGGCCGCCGCCATGGGGTTCCTGCCGCCGCCCGGCGACGACGGCCGGCTGCGCGTCCTGCCGCCCCCGGACACCGGAAACCTGACCGGCAACGGCCCGTACCTCGTGCTGCACCCGGGCGCCAGCGCCCCGGCCCGGGCCTGGAGTCCGCGGCGCTGCGCCGAGGCGGTCGCCCTGCTCACCGACGCCGGGCACCGCGTGGTCGTCACCGGCGGCCCCCACGAGACCGTGCTCACCCGGTGCGTGAGCGGCGACCTGGCCGTGGACCTCGGCGGCCGGACCACCCCCCGCACCCTCGCCGGCGTGCTCCGCATGGCCGACGTGGTGATCAGCGCCAACACCGGCCCCGCCCATCTCGCCGCCGCCGTCGGCACCCCGGTCGTCTCCCTGTTCGCGCCGGTCGTCCCGGCCGACCGCTGGGCGCCGTACGGCGTCCCCGTGATCCTGCTCGGCGACCAGTCGGCGCCGTGCGCGGACACCCGGGCGCTGACCTGCCCGGTGCCCGGCCACCCCTGTCTGGACGAGGTCACCGGACAGGACGTGGTGCGCGCGGTGCACAAGCTCATCCAGGAGCGCCGCTCATGAACATCCTCGTCTGGCACGTGCACGGATCCTGGCTCACCGCCTTCGTGCAGGGCCCCCACACCTACCTGGTGCCGGTCACCGAGGACCGTGGACCCGACGGGCTGGGCCGGGCCGTCACCTGGGACTGGCCGAGCACCGTGCGGGAGCGGACCCCGGGGGAGCTGCGGGACACCCCCATCGACCTGATGGTCCTCCAGCGCCCGCACGAACCCGACCTCGCCCTGCGCTGGACCGGCCGCCGCCCCGGCGTGGACGTGCCCGCCGTGTACGTCGAGCACAACAGCCCCGACGAGAGCGCCGAGCGGCAACTCCACCCGCTGGCCGGGCAGTCCCGCATCCCCCTCGTCCATGTCACCCACTTCAACCGGCTGATGTGGGACAACGGCCGGGCACCCACCGAGGTCGTGGAGCACGGCATCATCGACCCCGGCCACCGCTGGACCGGCACCGAGCGGCGCGCCGCCGTCGTCGTCAACGACCCCGTGCGCAGGGGCCGTACGACGGGAACCGACCTGCTGCCCCGGTTCGCCCGGTCCGCACCCCTGGACGTCTTCGGGATGCGCACCGAAGGGCTCGCCGAGCACCTCGGACTGCCCCCCGAGCGCTGCCGCACCCGCGACCTGCCCCAGCACGGACTCCACCGCGAGCTGGCCCGCTGCCGCCTCTATCTGCACCCCGTGCGCTGGACCTCGCTCGGCCTGTCCCTGCTGGAGGCCATGTTCCTCGGCATGCCCGTGGTCGCACTCGACACCACCGAGGTGCGGGAGGCGGTACCCGAGGGAGCCGGGGTCGTCTCGAACCGCCTCGACGTACTGGAGGACGCCGTACGGACCTTCCTCGCCGACCCCGAGCACGCCCGCCGCACCGGCGCGGCCGCCCGGGCCGCGGCCCAGGCCCGCTACGGAGAGCGGCGCTTCCTGGACGACTGGGAACGCCTGATCAAGGAGGTCACCCGATGAGCCGCATTCCGCACACGGCCGGGCGCGTCGCCATGGTCTCCGAGCATGCCAGCCCGCTGGCCGCGCTCGGCGGACCGGACGCGGGCGGCCAGAACGTGTACGTGGCACAGACCGCCCGGCAACTCGCCAGAAACGGATACCGGGTCACGGTGTACACCCGGCGGGACGCGGCGGGCCTGCCGGACCGGGTGACCCTCATCGACGGAGTGCAGGTGGTGCATGTGCCCGCCGGCCCGCCCGCACCCCTGCCCAAGGACGAACTCCTGCCCCACATGGCCGAGTTCGGCGCCTTCCTGGCCCGGCAGTGGGCGGCGAACCCGCCCGACGTGGTGCACTCCCACTTCTGGATGTCCGGCCTCGCCGCCCTCACCGGCACCCGCGGCCTCGGCATCCCCGTCGTCCAGACCTACCACGCGCTCGGCACCGTGAAGAAGCGCTACCAGGGCGCCGCCGACACCAGCCCCGCCGAACGCCTCGCCATCGAGGAGGCCATCGGCCACGAGTGCGCCCGGATCATCGCCACGTGCAGCGACGAGGTGGCCGAGCTGAAGGCCATGGGCCTGCCGGAGGACCGGATCAGCGTCGTACCGTGCGGTGTCGACCCGGACCAGTTCGCGCCCGCCGGCCGCACCCGCCCGCCCGGCGCCCGCCGCCGGCTGCTGGCCGTCGGCCGGCTCGTGCCCCGCAAGGGCTTCGACCGCGCCATCCGCGCCCTGGCCGGCGTCCCCGACGCCGAACTGCTCATCGCGGGCGGGCCCGAGGCGGACCTGCTCGGCTCCGACCCCGAGGCGGCGCGCCTGTACGGCATCGCCGGCGAGTACGGCGTCCTCGACCGCGTCACCCTGCTCGGCGGGGTCGGCCGGGCCCGGATGCCCCGGCTGATGGCCGGCGCCGACCTGGTGCTGTCCCTGCCGCTGTACGAGCCGTTCGGCATCGTCCCGCTGGAGGCCATGGCCTGCGCCACACCGGTCGTGGCCACCGCGGTCGGCGGCCAGCTCGACACGGTCGTGGACGGCACCACCGGCGTCCTGGTCCCGGCCGACGACGACTACGACCTCGGCGCGGTCGTCCGCACCCTGCTCGCCGACCCCGACCGGCTCGCCCGCTACGGGGCCGCCGGCCGGCAACGGGTGCTGACGCACTACACCTGGGACCGGGTCGCCGAAGGGGTCGCCGGGGTCTACAGCGAGGTGTCCCCGGTCCGCTCCCTGTCGGGGGTGGTCCGATGAAGGCCGCGGCCCACCTGCGCACCGACCGGCGCGCCGAGCCGTGCGCCGCCCAGGACAGCGCGCACTGCGACGACCTCGCCAAGGCCCTGGAGGCGTTCCGCGAGCACGGCCCGCGCATCGAACGCTGGGGCGCCGAACTCGCCCGCCGCCTGGGCTCCGGGGCCCGGCTGCTGGTCGCCGGCAACGGCGGCAGCGCCGCCCAGGCACAGCATCTGACCGCCGAACTCGTCGGCCGCTACCGCGAGGACCGGCCGCCGTTCTCCGCGGTCGCCCTGCACGCCGACACCTCCTCCACCACCGCGATCGCCAACGACTACGGCGTCCAGGAGGTGTTCGCCCGGCAGACCGCCGCCCACGGCCGCCCCGGGGACGTGCTCCTGCTGCTGTCGACCAGCGGCGCGAGCGCCAACCTGCTGGCCGCCGCCGAGCGCGCCCACCGGCTCGGTCTGACCGTGTGGGCGCTGACCGGACGGGCCCCCAATCCGTTGCAGCTCGGCGCGGACGACACGGTGTGCGTGGACGCCCCGGTCGCCGCCACCGTGCAGGAACTGCACCTGGTCGCCGTGCACATGCTCTGCGAGTCCTTCGACCGGGCGGTCGAGCGCGGCACGGTCGGCCCGGGGGAGGCGAACGGCACCGACGGCAAACCCGGTGTCGTCGGGCGGCTCGTCGGCCGCGCCCGGACCGTCGGCCGGTCCGTGGACGGCACCCCGGCGGCCCCCAGGAAGGGACACGCATGAACGCCTCGCACACCCGTCTGGTCGTGGTCGGCGACGCCCTGCTCGACCACGACCTGTGCGGCCGGGCCGAGCGGCTGGCCCCGGACGCGCCCGTGCCGGTCGTACACGGCACCCGGCGCAGCTCGCGGCCCGGCGGCGCGGCCCTCGCCGCCTGCCTCGCGGCCGCCGACGGCCGGCCGGTCACCCTCGTCACCGCCCTCGGCGACGACCCGGCCAGCACCACCCTGCGCGAACTCCTCGCCGGCCGGGTCGACCTGGTGGAGGTGCCGCTGGACGGCGCGCTCAGCAGCAAGACCCGGGTGCTGGCCGGCGACCGGCCGCTGCTGCGCCTCGACGACGGCGACGGACGCGCCCGCGCGGCCACCGACGCGGCCGTGGCCGCCGTGACCGGAGCGGACGGCGTCCTGGTCGCCGACTACGGCCGGGGCACCGCCGACGTCGTGCGGGACGCCCTGGCGCACACGCCCGCCCCGATCGTCTGGGACCCCCATGTACGCGGCCGGCCGCCGGTGCCCGGCGTCCGCCTCGCCACCCCCTCCGCGCAGGAGGCCCGCGCCTTCGCCCGGCACCTGGACGAAAGTGAGGGGCCCGGCGAGGAGGCCGGGCTGCGCACCGCCGCGCGCGACGCCCGCACCCTCGTACGGGCCTGGCAGGCGCGGGCCGTCGCCGTCACCCTCGGCGAGCGCGGTGCGCTCCTCTCGTACGGCGAGACGCCGCTGCTGGTGCCGACGCCGGCCGCCGCCTCCGGCGATCCCTGCGGCGCGGGCGACCGGTTCGCCTCGGCCGCCGCGGGCCTGCTCGCCGACGGCGCCCTCACCGAGGACGCCGTCCAGGCCGGCGTGCACGCGGCCACCCGTTACGTCGCCGAGGGCGGCGCCCGCGCGGTCGCCGCGCCCGAGGAGTCCGGGCCGCCGGCGGAGGCAGCCGTCGACGGCGACACCACCGCCGACGCCCTCCGTACCGCCGCCCGGGTCCGCGCCGCGGGGGGCACCGTCGTCGCCGCGGGCGGCTGCTTCGACCTGCTGCACGCCGGACACGTCGCCCTGCTCCAGGCCGCCCGGCGGGCCGGTGACTGCCTGATCGTCTGCGTCAACTCCGACGCGTCGGTACGCCGCCGCAAGGGCGACGGCCGCCCGCTCGTCCCGGTCGCCGACCGGGTCCGGGTGCTGCGCGCCCTGGAGTGCGTGGACGCGGTCGCCGTCTTCGCCGAGGACACCCCCGAACGCATCCTCGGCGACCTGCGCCCGCACATCTGGGCCAAGGGCGGCGACTACGCCCGGACCATGCTGCCCGAACAGCCCCTGGTGGAGAGCTGGGGCGGCCAGGTCCTGCTGCTGCCCTACCTCGACGGCCGCTCCACCACCACCCTCGCCCACCGAGCCGCCCACACCCCCACCCCGGCGGCAAACCCATGACCCCACCCCGCGCTGCTCCGGGGGCCCGGCCCTGCCTGGCTCGCCTGCCCGTCCCGGTCACGCGGCCGCGCCCCGGACCGCGCCTCCACCCCGCCGGTAAGGCCATGCCTCGGCTCGTGCTCCCGCCTGGCCGGGCGGCTGTGCCCCGGGCCGTGCCGCTGCCCCGGTGGCACGTCCATGGCCCGTCCCGCGCCGCTCCGGTGGCCCGGCCCTGCCGGGCTCGCGCGCCTGCCGTGGCCCCGAGGCCCTGCCCGGCTCGCGCCCGCTGTCCCGGCCGTGAGGCCATGCCCCGGGTCGGCGCCCCCGCACTGGGGGCAAGGCCGTGCCCGGGCCTGCGTCGCCCTGGTGGCACGGCCCTGCCCGGCTCGCGCACCTGTCCCGGTCGTACGGCCACGCCGCCACCCCGGCGGCAAGGCCACGACCCCGGCCCGAACCGCCCCGGTGGCAAGGCCCTGCCCGGCGGTGAGGCTGTGCCTCGGCTCGTACCCCCGTTCAGCCGCGAGGCCGTGACCCGGGGCCGCGCTCCCGTCCCGGCGGTCAGGACACCCCCGCTCGCGCCCCGCCGAACCCACCTGGAGGATCCACCCGGTGACCCCCACCCTGCACCCCCCGACCGTCCTGGTGCTGCGCGCGCTGGGGCTCGGTGATCTGCTGGCCGGTGTGCCCGCGCTGCGCGGGATCCGGCGGGCCTTTCCCGAGCACCGGATCGTGCTCGCGCAGCCGCCGGGGCTCGGCGCGCTCGCCCTGACCACCGGCGCGGTCGACACCGTCTTCCCGGCCGAGGCGCCGGGCCGGGCGGTGCCCTCTCTCACCCACTGGCCGGGACCGCCGCCCGACCTGGCGATCGACCTGCACGGCAACGGCCCCGAGAGCCGGGACGCGCTGGCCGCCCTGCGCCCCGCCCGGCTGCTCGCCCACGCCTGCCCGGACGGCCCGCCCTGGCGCGCCCAGCTCCACGAACGCGACCGCTGGTGCGCCTTCCTGGACGCCTACGGCATCCCGGCCGACCCCCTGGACCTCCGCCTGCCCCCGCCCCGCACGCCGTCCCCGGCGCCGGGCGCGGTGGTGGTGCACCCCGGGGCGGCGTCGGGTGCGCGCCGCTGGCCGGGGGAGCGGTTCGCCACGGTCGTACGGTGCCTGCGCGCCGCCGGACACCGGGTCGTGCTCACCGGCGGACCGGGCGAGGAGCCCCTGGTCCGTTCCATCGCCGAGCGCAGCGGGCAGCACACGGCCGACGTGCTCGCCGGCGGGCTGCCCCTCGCCGAGCTGTCCGCGCTGGTGGCCGAGGCGTCCCTGGTGCTCAGCGGCGACACCGGCCTCGCCCATCTGGCGGTCGCGCACGGCACCCGCTCGGTCACCCTGTTCGGGCCGGTGTCGCCCCGCCTGTGGGGCCCGCCGCCCGGCCCCGACCATGTGGCCCTGTGGCAGCCCGGCCCGCCCGGCGACCCGCACGGCCGCACCCCCGACGCCCGTCTGCTGCGCATCGGCACCGGCGAGGTGGCCGCCGTATGCCTGACCCTGCTGCGCCAGGCCCGCCCGCACGCCGAACGGGAGACGGCACATGCCCGCTGACCACGCCCACGGCGACGCCCCGCGGCCCGCCGCCGCACCGCCGACGCCCGCACCGGCCGCGGAGCAGCGCCCGGCCCGGGCGGCGGCCGGCAGGCGGCCGGTCTCCGCCGAGCAGGCGGCCCGGCTCCCGGGCCGGGCCGCGGGCGGCGACCCGCGGACCACGGTCGCGGTGATCACCCGCGACCGCTGCGCCAGCCTTCTGCGCACCCTCGACGCGCTGGCCGCACTGCCCGAGAAACCGCCCGTCATCGTCGTCGACAACTCCCGGGACGACACCACCCGCAGGGCCGTCCTCGGCCACCCGGCCGTCAGCCGCCTGCTGCGGCCCGCCGCCAACACCGGCGCCGTCGGCCGCAACCTGGCCGTGCGCCACGCCCGCACCCCCTACGTGGCCTTCAGCGACGACGACTCCTGGTGGGAGCCGGGCAGCCTGGGCAGGGCCGCCGACCTGCTCGACAGCCACCCCAGGCTGGGTCTGCTCGCCGCCCGCACCCTGGTCGGCGAAGAGGGCGCCGACGATCCCCTCAACGCCGTCCTCGCCGCCTCCCCGCTGCCCGGCGAGGCCGATCTGCCCGGACGTCCCGTCCTCGGCTTCCTCGCCTGCGCCAGCGTGGTCCGCCGGGCGGCCTTCCTCGACGCGGGCGGCTTCCACCCGCTGCTGTTCTTCGGCGGCGAGGAGACCCTGCTCGCCTACGACCTGGCCGCCCACGGCTGGGGCGTCAGCTACGAACCCGCGCTGTGCGCCCGGCACCACCCCGAACAGCAGGGCGGCCGCACCGGCCGGCCCTACCTCGTCCAGCGCAACCACGTCCTCACCCGCTGCCTGCGCCGCCCCTGGCCCGTCGCCCTGCGCGCCGGTGCCGACCTGGCGCGGGCCGCCGCGGCCGACCGCCCGGGCGCGCGCCGCGCCCTGCGCGAGACCCTCGCCCGCCTCCCCGCCACCCTCGCCCGCCGCCACACCCTGCCCCCGCACGTCGAAGCCGCCGCCCGCCTCCTGGACCGGCAGGCGGACACACCCGCCGAGGAAGGCGCGCCCCCATGACCGGGCCCGGACCCGACGGCCGTACGACCGTCGTCCTGATCACCCACAACCGGCGCGACGAACTCCTGCGCACCCTCACCCTGCTGCGCCGGCTCCCCGAACGCCCCCGCGTGATCGTCACCGACAACGCCTCCGGCGACGGCACCGCCGAGGCCGTCGCCCGGGACTTCCCCGAGGTGACGCTGCTGCGCCCGGGCCGCAACCTCGGCGCCGTCGGCCGCAACCTCGCCGTCCAGCAGGTCGACACCCCGTACGTCGCGTTCTGCGACGACGACACCTGGTGGGAGCCCGGCAGCCTGCGCCGCGCCGCCGACCTGCTCGACCCCCGGCCCCGGCTCGCCGCCGTCACCGGGCGGATCCTCGTCGAGCCCGGCGGCACCGAGGACCCCGTCGTGCGCGAACTGCGCGAGTCCCCGCTGCCCGGCCCCGGCTGGCTCCCCGGCCCCGCCCTCGGCTCCTTCCTGGCCGCGGCCACCGTGCTGCGCACCGACGCCTTCCGCGCCGGCGGCGGCTTCCACCCCGGCCTCTGGCTCGGCGGCGAGGAGGAGCTGCTCGCCTGCGACCTGCTCCGCCAGGGCTGGTGGCTCGCCTACGCCGAGGACCTCACCGTCCACCACCACGCCTCCCGGCTGCGCGACGGCACCGCCCGCCGGGTCCTCGGCATCCGCAACACCCTGTGGTTCACCTGGCTGCGCCGCCCGCTGCCGTCCGCGCTGCGCCGCACCGGGCACCTGATCCGCACCGTGCCCCGGGGCACCGCCTCCGCCCGCGCCTTCGCCCGGGCCACCGCCGGACTGCCCTGGGTGCTGCGCCAGCGCGATCCGGTGCCGCCCGAGCTGGAGCGCCGGCTCGCCGTGCTGGAGCGGGCGCGCCGGAACTCACCCGCCCGGCGGTACGTCGGCTGACCGCGTGCCGCCGCCCGGACTGCGACACGCCCGGACAGTCGTTGCGCCGGGCCCCGGGGCGGGGCACAGTGATCCCCCGGTCAGGACGCGGCTGGATGATCCTTCCCCCCGCCCAGGAAGCGTTGCCCATGGAAAACGGCCGACAGCCCCGTGCCCGCCCGCGCCCCGGCGGCCCCGCCCCCCTGCTCCTGGAGACCGTGCCGGAGCACCGCCCGGAGACCGGCGCGGTCAGTGTCCTGAAGGCCCGGGGCACGGTCGACGCCGCCAACGCCCAGGACTTCGCCCGGGCCCTCGCCGAGCACATCGAGGACGCCGACCGGACCGGCGCCCACCCCCTGCTGGACCTGACCGAGGCGTATCTCGCCTGCCCCGCCGCGGTGCGGGCGCTGGACCGGGCCACCGCGGTCCTGGCCTTCTCCGGCCGCGCGCTGGCCGTCGTACAGCCACGGCCGCACGTCCGGGAGGCGCTGCGCGCCGCCGGGCTGCCCGGCGTCCGGGTGCACGCCACGCCGGCGGCCGCCCTGGACGCCCTGGAGGTACGAGGACCGGTGGCACCGGCGGGGCAGGGCGGGGAGCGCGACCCGGCCCGGCGCGGTTGATGGCCGGGCCCCCGCCGGGCAAGGTGGATCACGGTCAGGCAGCGGCCGATCGAGTTCCTTGCGACGTCCTGTCCGGGTGATGCCATGAACCCCGCTTCCGGCCGGCCGGGCACCCCGGCCGCGCTCGTCATCGAGTCCTCCGTCGTGGAGGGCCTGCCCGCCGAGGGCGCCCTGCTGCTGCGCATGTCCGGGAACCTGGACGCCGACGCGGCCGAGACCTGGTCGGAGGAGCTGCGCGACCATCTGGAGCGCGCCGACCGCGCCGGACTGCGCCCCGTCCTCGACATGGCGCATGTCCAGCTCGGCGGCGCCGCGGTGCTGCGCGCGCTCAGCGAGACGACCCGAACCCGCTCGGGCCGCCCCGACCTGATCATCGTCCGGGCCCGGCCGGGCGTCCGCGAGGCGGTGCACCTGGCCCGGCTGGACGGCGTCCGGCTGTACGCCACCCTCGACGAGGCGCAGCGCGAACTGGCCCGCGCCGCCGCCCGGGTGGAGGAGCTGCCCGCCTGGCGGTCGCAGCTCGCCGACCCGCTGCGGCCCTCGTACGAGGACCTGCACAAGGAGGTCCGGGCCCTGCGCGCCCGGGTGCGCACCGCGCCGGTGATCGGCATGGCCCAGGGCACGCTCATGGTCCGCTACGGCCTGCCCGACTCGGGCAGCGCCTTCCGGGCGCTGCGGGAGGCCTCGCAGCGGTTCAACGTGCCGCTGCGGGTCCTCGTCTCCGCCGTGGTGGCGGCCCGGCCCCCGGAGGGCGGGGAATGGTTCCCCGGCCGCCGCCCGCTGCCCGTGCCCCCGCTGCGGATCCTCGCCCGCGGCGGCCGGGACCCCCGCTACCGGCGGCAGATGGTCGACGCCGTGCTGCACGAGGCGCTGGCCATCGGACAGGCGCCGGCCGGATACGTGCGGTTCGTCGACCCCGCCGTGCACACACTGGTGCTGGAGACCCAGTACGGCTGCCCGGACGCCTTCCTCGACCTGCTGGCACGCGGCCGGGACGAGGGCACGGCCGACGGGCTCGCCCGGGCGCGGGGACGCCGGGTGAGCGTGCCCGACGTGGCGGCCGACGCGCTCCTGTCCGAGGAGAGCCGGTGCGCCCTGCTCACCACGGGCACCCACGCCCTCCAGAGCCTCCCGGTGCTGTCCGCCGCGGGTTCCTGCACCGGCGCGATCACCCTGCACTGGCCGGAGCCCGGGCACCGGCCCTCCGCCGCCCAGGCCGAGGCCTTCGGCGTGCTGGCCGCCGACACCGCGGCCTGGCTGAGCTGGTACCACCGCACGGTGCTGCTGGACGCACTGGAACACCTCCACCACACCCTGGCCGCCGCCGCCCCTGGCGGCTCCCCGGCGGGTGCGTCACCCGCCGCCCCGGGGGAACCCGGAGCCGCGAGGAGCACGCATCACCCGGAGGGGGTCCGGCACATGTCCAATCCGCAGCAGCCCGAACAGCGGCGCAGTGACAAGGGAGGCGCCACCCCGCAGGACAGCGGCGAGCTCAGGGCCCGCCAGCAGGCGGGCAAGGGCACCGGCGCCCACCCGCACGGCACCGACAAGGGGAAGAAGGGCGGGGGAGAGGGCGGCGGAGTGCCTCCGGCACAGCAGCCCGAGCACCCCTGACCTCGGCGCCGGGTCCGGGCCCGCTGTTGCGGCGCCCGGACCCGGCGTGTGCTCCGGCGCCCGGACCCGGCGTACCCTCCCGCGTATGCGCATCTCCGTCTCCTCCGACATGGACGAACCCGTGGCCCGCCTCCTCGTGGCGGAGCTGCGGCGCCGCGGCCACGAGGTACGCGCGCACGGCGCGCTGCGGCCCGGGGCCGACCCGCAGTGGGCGGTCTGCTCGGAGGCGGCCGCCCGGGACGTGGCCCAGGGCGCGGCGGACCAGGCGGTGGTGTGCTGCTGGACCGGCACCGGGGCCTCCATCGCGGCCAACAAGGTGCCCGGCGTCCGCGCGGCCCTGTGCACGGACGCGGTGACGGCGGACGGAGCGCGCCGCTGGAACGACGCCAACGCGCTGGCCCTGAGCCTGCGCCTGACCTCCGAACCGCTGCTCAAGGAGATCCTGGACGCCTGGTTCGCGGCCGAACCCAGCCAGGACCCCGAGGACCGGCAGAACGTGGCCCGCGTCGACCGCCTGGACACCGCCCGCAAGGACTCCTAGGCGGGTACGGCGGCCGGCGCGGGCCGGGCGTGCGTCGGGAGGGTGTGGGTCCGGGCTCAGTGGGCGCCCAGTCCGCCACCGCCGAACGAGCCGCTGGACCCTCTGCTCCAGCGCGGGCGCTGCTGGTTGGCGCTGGTCTTGGAGTCCATGTTGCTCAGCTCGTACGGGGTGAGCGCGCGACCGCCCTTGGGGACCTTGGGAATCTCGGCGGCCTCCCTGTTCTCCCGCACCTCCCGCACCGGTCCGTCCGGCGGCAGATGAGGCTGGTCCTCGGGCCGCGGCCGGGGGGACTCGCGGTACCTGACCCGGGAGGTCATCCAGAAGCCGCCGGCGAGCAGCGCCAGCACGGCCATGGCCACGATGAACAGCACAAGGCTCATCAGGCCGCTCGCTGCGGCCAGCTGCGTCGATGCGGTAGTCATAGGAATGGGGTACCCAGCCCAGAACGGGATGAACCGGACATAATTATGTGTCCTGTAGCGGGCCGTCCGGAGAGGTTTGCGGGCTGGTGCCCCGGCTACCCGCAGGGGGTGACCCCGACGGCTTCGCAAGCGCAGCTCTACCGGTTCCTCGAGGACCGTTTCACCTGTGCCCAGGCGTGCACGGAATGCGCCCGGGCCTGCGCCGTGCGCGCCAGTCTGGTTGACCCGGACGGAACCGAGCGCCGGGAGCGGGTGCGCCGGCTCGGCATCATGTGCGCCGAGGTCTGCGACGCCACCTGCCGGGCGCTGTGCGAGGAGAACCGCCAGGACGAGGAGTCGATCCGGGTACGGCTGGAGTGGTGCCGTTCGGTCTGCCTCGAATGCGCCCATGCCTTCGACGCGCAGTCCGGCGCCGAGTCGGCCGCGGCGTCCTGCCGCGCCTGCGCGGCGGCGTGCACGGACTTCCTGGAGACCCTCAGATGACCGGTGAGGTGACCGGCCTTCCCAATTTCTGAAACACGTTCTACGGTGTGCGCCGTCAGGACCACCCTTGGGGACCCTGGAGGCGCCGTGCACCTCGACCACACGCCCGAGCAGCAGCGGCTGCGCGCGGAACTGCGCGCCTACTTCGCTGACCTGGTCCCGGACAACGTCTACGCCCGGTACGCCGACCCGGCCGAGCAGAAGCGGTTCTACCGCGCCACCATCCGCCGGCTCGGCACCGACGGCTGGCTCGGCGTGGGCTGGCCGAAGGAGTACGGCGGGCGCGGGATGACCGCGATGGAACAGTTCATCTTCTTCGACGAGGCCGCGCAGGCCGGCGTACCGCTGCCGCTGATGGCGCTGAACACCGTCGGGCCGACGCTGATGCGGTACGGCACCGAGGAGCAGAAGGCGTACTTCCTGCCCCGCATCCTCTCCGGGGAGATCGACTTCGCGATCGGCTACAGCGAGCCCGGCGCCGGCACCGACCTCGCCGCCCTGCGCACCAGGGCCGTACGGGACGGCGACACATATGTCGTCAACGGCCAGAAGATCTGGACGACGAACGGCGACACCGCCGACTGGGTCTGGCTGGCCGTGCGCACCGACCCCGAGGCGCCACCGCACCGGGGCATCACCATGCTGCTGGTGCCGACATCCGACCCCGGCTACTCCTGCACCCTGATCACCACCCTGGCCTCCCACGACACGACCGCCAGCTACTACGAGGACGTCCGCGTCCCCGTCTCCCGCCGGGTCGGCGAGGAGAACCAGGGCTGGCGGCTGATCACCAACCAGCTCAACCACGAACGCGTCACCCTCGCCGCCCACGGCACCATGGCCGTCCGCGCCCTGCACGACGTCCAGCGCTGGGCCCTCCAGACCAAGCTCGGCGACGGCCGCCGGGTCGCCGACCTCGCCTGGGTGCGCCGGCTGCTCGCCCGCACCCACACCCGGCTCGAGGCCCTGAAACTCCTCAACTGGCAGATGGTCACGGCCGTCCAGGACGGCACCCTCACCCCGCAGGATGCCTCCGCCGTCAAGGTCTACGGCTCCGAGGCCCGCCGGGACGCCTACGCCTGGCTCATGGAGATCGTTGCCGCAGCCGGCCCGCTGAAGGAGGGCTCGGCGGGCGCGGTCCTCCACGGCGAACTGGAACGCGGCTACCGCTCGGCCGTCATCTTCACCTTCGGCGGCGGCAACAACGAGATCCAGCGCGAGATCATCTCCTGGCTCGGCCTGGGGATGCCCCGGGTGCGGCGCTAGCCTGCTGTGACCACCGTCTTCAGTTGTCACAAACCGGGGATGGTTGGCACCAAGATCACCGAATGTCTCAGGGTACGCGGCCCACACCGCCCTTGACGGTGGCGCTACGACGTGGCGAACGGCCAGCAGTCAGTTCGGTTCGGCGGTGAGCCGGTGTCGTGCGCAGGTGGACGTGTGTCTTCTTCAGGTGCTCAAGTGCGCCGTGAAGTGCATGGACCGTTTCGGGGACGACGGACGCCTGCGACGTCGCGGCGGCGCAGGCGACGCAGGCGTCGGTGAGGCGCCACAGACCTCCCCCGCACTCGCGGATCAGCAGGAGCTGGATTGGCCCGTGGGATTGGTCCGTGGCAGCCGCGGTGCCGGGAGTGCCACGGACAGCCTCGGTCGTGGCACTGACACGTCCGCAAATGTGCGGGAAGTGGACTTCGCGGCGGTTGGGCAACTTCCCGCAGGCTTTCACCCATCTGTCACTGATCATGGCAGCCACCACCCTGGATGACGCCCTCGACCAGCAGGTCAGCCGCCGGTGGCGAAGCCAGGGAAGAGGGTCATGCCGCCGTCCACGTAGAGGGTGGTGCCCACTACGTAGTCCATGAGGTCTGAGGCGAGTCCGACGGCCGCGTGGGCGATGTCGTCTGGATCACCGACGCGCCCGTAAGGGATCAGTTGCAACAGGTCCTTCTCGGCATCGGGAGTGTCCCAGGCATCGCGATTGATGGGCGTCCTGATGGCGCCCGGAGCAATCGCGTTGACCCTGATCCTGTGGGGTGCGAGTTCCTGGGCGAGTGTCGCCATCATCATCTGCACGCCGCCTTTGGAGGCCGCGTAGTTGACGTGGCCGGACCAGGGGATGAGCTGGTGCACCGAGCTCATGCAGATGATCTTTCCTGCGGCTCGCGACACCTCCGGGACGACCCCCCGTCTCAGGAATTCCTTCGTCGCCTCACGCGCGCAGAGGAACTGGCCGGTGAGGTTCACGTCCAACACCTTCTGCCACTGGGCCGTCGTCATCTCGGTGAAAGCGGCGTCGCGCTGCAGCCCCGCGTTGGCCACGAGGATGTCGATGGTCCCGAATTCCTGGACCATCCGCTCGATCATCGCGACGACCTGGTCCTCCTGGGACACATCGGCCTCGTACGCCGCCGCGCGCACTCCAAACCCGGAGATCTCCTCGACCACCTGCTCGGCCTCTTCGCGTCCGGCGACGTAGTTCACGACCACGTCGGCTCCGGCGCGTCCCAGGCCGATGGCCGTCGCCTTGCCGATGCCCGAGTTCGCGCCGGTGACCAGTGCCTTCTGGCCTTTCAGCAGCTGCGCGGGAATGACACCCTGCGGGGCTCCCTGAGTCACGCTCACGCTGGTTCTCCTCCTCGGCTGGCCGGCCGCGGGACCTTTATGTGAGTCCGGTTGGCTCCTGTCGACACCGAACCATCCGGAAGCCGGGGCCACACGTCGGCCGCGGGCAGATTGCGCCGATCGGCCGAACACGGCCGGGCCTGGACGCGGGATCCACTCCAGCCGACAGGGCAGCCCTTTTCCGGGTGCGGGCCAGATATGCGCGGGATAGGCTGACTGGCAGGAAGGTCAGGATCTCTGAGCGGTTTACCCGCCGGTCGCCTTGTATGCGATAACCAGCTCTTTCTGCGGCGACCCGACAAGCGGGGTGCACCCTCCTCGCAGTCCGCCGAGGTGGGCAACGGCCAAGTCCTTCTCTCCAGCCGTCTCGCGCCTGGGGCGCCGCAATGGCGCCGGCTTCTGGGCCCGCAGCTTGCAGTCCCCGTGGAGGTTGGGATGCGAGTTGTCGTTGATCTTTCCCGATGCGAGGGGTATGCACAGTGCGCCTTCCTGGCTCCGGAAGCGTTCCGGATGCACGGTGAGGAAGCGCTGATGTACGACCCGAACCCCGACGACGCCCGGCGCGACCAGGTACTGCGCGCCGCGGCGGCCTGCCCGGTCCAGGCGATTCTGGTCGACCAGCTGGAGGGACGGGGCGCACCGGCAGAGGCGTCGACACCATGACCAGCGCCGACAATCTGCAAGCGTTCAAGCGTGACGGCCGCATCGTGGTCGTCGGGGCGTCACTGGCGGGACTGCGGGCCGCGGAGGCGTTGCGCGAGGAGGGTTTCACCGGGTCGCTGACCATGATCGGTGACGAGCTGGGCGAGCCCTACGACCGGCCTCCCCTGTCCAAGCAGGTACTGACCGGGTGGGTGCCGGCCGACGGGACCAAGCTGCCGCGACGTCGTGAGATCGACGCGGAGTGGCTGCTGGGCGTGCCCGCCAGCGGACTGGACCTGGCGACCAACCACGTGCGACTGGCCGACGGCCGTGAGGTGCCCTTCGACCGAGTTCTGATCTCCACCGGTGTCCGGGCCCGGCCGTGGTTCGTCGAGAGCGAGGCAGCCCTGGACGGGGTGTTCGTCGTGCGGACCCGCGAGCATGCCGAGGGTCTGCAGCGAGCCCTCGCCGCCGGACCCTCCCGGGTGCTGGTCATCGGCGCGGGATTCACCGGCTCCGAGATCGCGTCCATCTGCCGAGAGCGGGACATCCCGGTGACCGTCGCCGAACTCGCGCCGGCTCCGCTGGTGGGGGCGCTCGGCGCCATGATCGGTGAGGTCGCGGCGGACCTGCAGCGCGCCCACGGTGTGGACCTACGCTGCGGGGTCAAGGTGACCCGGCTGGAGGGCGACGCGCAGGGGCGGCTTCGCCGGGCCCACTTCGACGACGGCAGCACGGTCGACGCCGACGTGGCGGTGGTGGCGCTCGGAGGCATCCGCAACACCGAGTGGCTGCAAGGCTCCGGACTGGCGGCGGGCGTCTGGGGTATCGCCTGTGACACCGGCTGCCGCGCGATGGACCTCAACGGCCTGGTCACCGACGACATCTTCGTCGCCGGGGACGTGGCGCGCTGCCCGAACCCGGTCTACGAGTACCGGCTCATCTCGCTGGAGCACTGGGCCAACGCGGTGGAGCAGGCCGAGGTCGCGGCGCACAACATGGTCAGCGGCCAGGCGGACCGCTGGCCCCACCTGTCCATCCCGCGGTTCTGGTCGATCCAGTTCGGCGTCAACATCAAGTCCGTCGGCGTACCGACCTTCGCCGACGAGGTGGTCGTCGCCCAGGGATCGGTGCCCGATCACCGCTTCGTCGCCGCGTACGGCTACCGGGGCCGCGTCACCGCGGCGGTGAGCTTCAACAACGCCAAGTGGCTGGACCACTACCGCACGCTGATCGAGACGGCCGCACCTTTCCCGCCGCCCTGCCCCGCGGCTGACCAGCCCGTCGACATGAAGCCGGTGCCCGTGGACTTCCCCGGCCCCACCCTGCTCGCCCAGGGCGCCACCGTGGTCGTCACCGGTCACGACCCGAGCGAGCGACGCGTCACGGCCGTACACCAGCACCACCGGTAGGAGGGAAAAGGAGATGACCACGACCGAGACGCCTGGCATGCTGCGCCGGATCCTCGACTACTCCTCCCGGGCCGACCCGTACCCGCTGTACGCCGAACTGCGCAGGACGCCGGTGGCCCGGCAGGAGGACGGCAGCTACGTCGTCAGCACCTACCGCGAGATCACGGACCTCCTGCACAACCCGCACCTGAGCTCCGACGCCCGCAATCTCGCGCACCCGATGGCGGGAGCCGGGGAGCAGGCCACGCCCGCGTTCATCAACCTCGACCCGCCCGAGCACGACCGCCTGCGGCGCATGGCGATGCGCCATTTCGGTCCCCCGCACACCCCGGGGCTGGTGACGGGCATGGAACCGGCCCTGACCACCACCGTCAGCGGCCTGATCGACGACTTCGCAGGCAAGGAGCAGATCGACATCGTCGACGACTTCGCCTACCCGTTCCCCGTCGCCGTGATCTGCCACCTGCTCGGCGTGCCACGCGAGGACGAACCGAGGTTCCACCTGTGGGTGAACGACCTCATCAACTCGATCGACTACGACCCCAAGACCGATCCGAAGGAAAAGCTGGACAAGGGCGTGCAGGCCCGCAAGGACCTGCGGGAGTACCTCGGCGGGCTGCTGGAGCAACGCCACGGTGGGCAGGGTGACGACCTGTTGTCCCGGCTGGCCAACGACGACGGGCCCGACGGGCGGATGACCGACGAAGAGATCGTCGCCACCGCGAACCTGCTGCTGGTCGCCGGCCATGAGACCACCGTCAACCTCATCACCAACGGCATGCTGACGCTGCTGCGCAACCCGCCGGTGCTGCAGCGCCTGCGCGACGAACCCGACCTCGTCGTACCACTGGTCGAGGAACTGCTGCGTTACGAACCCCCCGTGCACATCATCCCCTGGCGGGCGGCCTACAGCGACATCACCGTCGACGACACCGTCATTCCCAAGGGTTCGCAGGTCATGCTCATCCTGGCCTCGGGCAGCCGTGATCCTAAGCGCTTCCACGAGCCCGACCGCTTCGACCCCGATCGCCGGGACAACCAGCACCTCGGCTTCGGCAGCGGCATCCACCTGTGCTTCGGCGGCCCGCTGGCCCGGCGGGAGACCCAGATCGCGCTGACCGAGCTGGTACGCCGCCTCGACCGGCCCGGGCTGGTCGCCGACCCGCCGCCGTACCGGCGCAGTCCCGTCCTTCGTGGTCCGATCCACCTGCACATCGAGCAAGGCGGCGCATAGCGCGCCCGCCGAGAACAGCAGCGCCAGACCGAGGATCTTGATGGGCGTGAAGCGGTCGATCGCCGCCATCCGCTTCGGGAGCTGCGCCTGGGTGGCGTCCTTGGGGCGGCGCTGCCACTGACGAGCACCGAAGACGGCAAGGAGTGCGCCCAGAACGAGTTAGAGAACCGGTCGCACTACCCTTTTGACCAGTGGCTTCAAGTTGGCGGAGGCTCAATGTCCGCAGGAC
Organism: Streptomyces sp. NPDC127190; assembly: GCF_042672505.1. Lineage (NCBI taxonomy): Bacteria > Bacillati > Actinomycetota > Actinomycetes > Kitasatosporales > Streptomycetaceae > Streptomyces > Streptomyces sp. NPDC127190. Next base: position 347,315 of record NZ_JBHXVE010000003.1, on the reverse strand, counting down.
CCGGCGGACTATGGCCTGGGCGTGCTACGGCGCGGCCACGGAGCCCGTGCCGGCTACGGCCGTGGCAGGTGTGAGGGCCTCCGCGATGCCTCGGTCGTCCTCGACGACCAACTCCCGTGTTTTCTCGGCCACGCCCGTGTCCCTGGCGCTCATGCCCGTCGTCCGCCCCCGTCGGCGGGGAGATCAGCTGTCCAAACCCGACACGCAGCCCGCCCTTCGCGCCGAATTCGACGGCAGACCGTTCGCCCCTGTAGCGCGCTGTCCGTCCCACCCCGTCGTACCGGCACGGAAGTCGGTCAGCCACCTGGCCGCCATGGGGTTCAGCCAGGGCGTGGTGCTCAGTGCATCCGGTTCAGCGCAGCCCGGAAGGCGGCGGATCCTTCGTGGTGCCCTACCCGCCCCGTCGGCCAAGTGCTCGTGCAGCTCCACTGCGGCTGTGCCTTCCCACAGGCTGCAGGCGGGTCAGTGGGGGGCCGGTCTGCTTCGCCTGGGCTGCGAACAGCATGTACGTGGCGTAGGCAAGGGCCTCGCCGTACATCGCGGTGTCCAGGTTGGTTTTCGTACGGGCGGAGCGCACCTGCGGCAGCCCGGCCTGAGGTCGCTCTCGTACCGCCTCGCGCAGGGCATCTTCGAGGCCGGCTGCCGCCTGTTCCTCGCGCAGCCGGGCGGCGTCGTCAGCGATCAGCATGTGGCCCACGCGGCCGTAGGCCCTCCGGCGGTTGGCGTTCGCGCCCCGGACCACGGACGACCGGGCAGACGGCCCGGGCCGCGACCGCGAGGCTGACGGGTCCCAGTAGCATCCCGCGATCTCGCAGCGCCCACATGACCCCGTGACCAGCGCGAAATCCTCGGGCGCCGTCCGAAGCAGCCCGGACACGGCGGCCACCATGACGTCTGGATTGGGTCCGGGCCCGTTCCACGCTCGACGCGACGATGTGCTCGGCCATGACCTCCTCGGCCGGACGGTCGGTACAGAAGGACGGTTGGGCCCCTCGTACAGCTCCCAGAGGGAGGCATGGGCGAGGCTGAGGGGCAGACCGTGCCGTGCCGCCTCGTCCACGGCCCAGTCGACCGCTGCCAGACTGGAGTCGGATCCGTCGACGCCCACGACGAGTGGGAGTTCCATAGCCGGCCACCGCCTTCTCGTCCGGCAGCCGAGATTCTCCTGTGAATACCGTCGCACCGCCTGCCCGGCGCCGCGACACGCCACCGAGCCGAGGCAGGGCGGCTCTCCGGCCGGTTACCGACCCGCCAGGTCCTCGCGCTCGCCGGAGTCCACCTGGTCTCCGGCTGGACCAGGTGAAGGCCGAGCTCGTCCGTCTCCGCAAGATCGTCGCCGGCGCTGCCGACACGGGGCAGAGGGACCATTGGACTCCCGCAGCTGCCCACGTGGCTCTGTCGGCGCGGCGCCGTACGGGAAATGCTGCGATCGTTGGACTTGAGGGGACGGCGAGGTTCCACATGCCGTCCGCTGTGCCGAAGGAGGCCGGTCATGAGTGCCGACGCCGATGTGAACGCCTCCCGGCCGCCCGCGTGCGACGAGCTCGTCATGGGCAAGGACGGCATGGCCGCGCTCGTGGACGTGCTGATCCGGCGCGGCTTCACCGTGGTCGGACCCACCGCGCGGGACGGCGCCATCGTCCTGGCGGAGCTGCGGTCGGCCGACGAGTTGCCGTACGGGTGGGGAGTGGAGCTGGAGGCGGGTCGGTACCGGCTGCGGGAGCGGTCGGACGGAGCGGCCTTCGCGAATGCGGCGGGCCCCCAGTCGTGGAAGTCCTTCCTGCACCCGGCGCGAGAGCGTCAGTGGAGCGCCGACCGCGAGGACGGCGAGCTGGTTTTCACGGCCGACCAGGCCACGCCGCCTCGGTATGCCTTCCTGGGGGTGCGCCCCTGTGATCTGCGGGCCATCGCCGTCCAGGACCGGGTACTGACCGGTGGGGCGTACCGCGACCACGGCTACGAGGGGCGGCGCTCCGGGGCCCTGTTGATCGTGGTCGAGTGCACGGAGCCCGGCGCCACCTGCTTCTGCGTCTCGATGGGCACCGGACCTGCTGCCGGTCCCGGCTACGACCTGGTGATGACGGAAGTGGCCGACGATGACGGGCACCGCTTCTGGGTCCGCGGCGGCAGCCGGGAAGGCGCGGAGATCCTGGCCGAACTGCCCGGCCGCCCGGCCGACCCGGAAACCCGGGAGACGGCTCGCGCAGGCGTCACGGCCGCCGCGGACCACATGGGCCGGACCATGCCCGAGGCAGACCTGCGGGAGCTGATGGCCGGAACCCTCGACGCCCCCCGCTGGGACGACGTCGCCGGGCGGTGCCTGACCTGCGGTAACTGCACCATGGTGTGCCCCACCTGCTTCTGCACCACCACCGAGGACGTCACCGACCTCACCGGGGACCACGCGGAGCGGTGGCGGCTGTGGGACTCCTGCTTCGACCTGGACTTCTCCCAGCTGCACGGCGGCCCGGTCCGTGCCTCCTCGCGCAGCCGCTACCGGCAGTGGATGACCCACAAACTCGGCACCTGGTACGACCAGTTCGGGTCGTCCGGTTGTGTGGGCTGCGGACGCTGCATCGTGTGGTGTCCGGTCGGTATCGACATCACCGAGGAAGCGGCCGCCCTGCACGACTGGACGCGGTCCGGGGGGCCGGCATCCGTGCCGGAGCCACCATGAGCACCGTGACGCCCCCGCTGCCGTATCGGGTCGCCGATACCCGGGACGAGACCGGCGACACCCGGTCGATCGAGCTGGTACCGGCAGGGGAAGGCCTGGTGCCCTTCTCGCCTGGGCAGTTCGCGATGATCTATGCCTTCGGGATCGGTGAGGTGCCTGTCTCCGCCAGCGCGCTGCGGGGCCGCCACGGGGGTCTCGTGCACACCGTCCGCGCGGTGGGCGCCGTCTCGACCGCGCTGTACCGGCTGCGCCCGGGGGACACGGTCGGGCTCAGCGGGCCGTACGGCACCGGCTGGGACCTCGAAGCGGCAGCGGACCAGGATGTGCTGGTGGTCGCCGGAGGCATCGGGCTGGCTCCGCTGCGACCGGTCGTACACGCGCTCTTGGGCCGACCGGCCGCGCACGGTCGCCTCGCGGTCCTCGTCGGTGCGCGGACGCCCGCCGATCTTGTCTATCGGGACGAGACCGACTGCTGGCGCAACAGGGCCCAGGTGGAGGTGACCGTCGACCGGCCCGGCCCGGGCTGGCAGGGTGCGGTGGGCGTGGTCACCACGCTCCTGGACCGCCTCGATCTGCACCCCGAACAGACCTGCGCACTGGTGTGCGGACCCGAGGTGATGATGCGTCACACCGCACGCGACCTCGTGGCACGGGGCCTGGCCCCGCACCGCATCCAGGTGTCCTTGGAACGCAACATGCACTGCGCCACCGGCCACTGCGGCCACTGCCAGCTCGGTCCGCTCCTGCTGTGCCGGGACGGGCCGGTCGTCGGCTACGACCGCGTGGCAGACCTGCTCCTCGTGAGGGAGCTGTGACATGGTCACCGACCTCGGCCCGGTCATCCGCACACGGCCGACGCTCGCTGTGTGGAAGTTCGCCTCCTGCGACGGCTGCCAGCTGACCCTGCTCGACTGCGAGGACGAACTTCTCGGCCTCACCGAACGCGTCCGGATCGACCACTTCCTGGAGATGACCCCGGCCGAGGGCGCCGACGGCGGGCGTGCGCGGCTGGAGGGGCGGGGGCCGTACGACCTGTCCCTGGTCGAGGGGTCGATCACCACCGCCGAGGACGCCGAGCGGATCCAGCACGTCCGTCGAATCAGCCGGTATCTGGTGACCATCGGGGCCTGCGCCACCGCGGGCGGCGTACAGGCTCTCCGCAACTTCGCCGACGTCGACGAGTTCCTCGCCGCCGTCTACGCTCAGCCGGAGTACATCGCCACCCTGGAGACCTCGACCCCGATCTCGTCCCACGTGCCGGTGGACTTCGAACTGCGCGGCTGCCCCATCGACCGCCACCAGCTCCTCGAAGTCATCACCGCCTTCCTCGCCGGACGCAAGCCGCAGATCTCCAACCACAGCGTCTGCTTCGAGTGCAAGAGACGCGGCACCACCTGCATCACCGTCGCCCACGGCACCCCCTGCCTGGGCCCGGTCACGCATGCCGGCTGCGGCGCCATCTGCCCCGCTTACGGACGCGGCTGCTACGGCTGCTTCGGACCGTCGAGCAAGCCCAACCTGCGGTCCATGATCGCGCAGCTGCGCCACGACGGGATGAGCGAGCGGGACATCCAGCGTGTCTTCCGCACCTTCAACGCCGCGTCGCCGGAGTATGCACCCGTACCCGACCTCGCGGCCGCGGAGCAGCAGAGCCCTCCGGCCTGACGGACCCCCGCCCGGAAAGGCTCGCATGAACCATCGCGAAACCCGCGTCCTGCGCCTGGACGCGCTGGCCAGGGTGGAAGGCGAGGCCTCCCTGCACCTGCGCGTCGATGGGGACACGGTCGCCGAGACGCGGCTGCGCATCTACGAACCACCGCGCTTCTTCGAGGCCTTCCTGACCGGCCGGGGCCACACCGAGCCCCCCGACATCACCGCCCGCATCTGTGGCATCTGCCCGGTCGCCTACCAGATGAGCGCCTGCCAGGCGATCGAGAACGCCTGCGGCGCCACGGTGGACGGCCCTCTCGCAGACCTGCGCCGCCTGCTGTACTGCGGCGAGTGGATCGAGAGCCACACCCTGCACATCTATCTGCTGCACGCCCCGGACTTCCTCGGGCGTGCGGACGCCGTGGAGCTCGCCCGCGATCAGCGTGCCGCCGTCGAACGAGGCCTGCGGATCAAACAGACCGGCAACGCGATCCTCGAACAGCTGGGCGGCCGCCCCATCCACCCCGTGAACGTTCGGATCGGCGGTTTCTACCGGACGCCGGCACCGAATGAACTCCGTCCACTGGCGGAACGGCTGCGGCAAGCCCGGGAGGACGCGCTGGAGACCGTCCGCTGGGTGGCGGCGTTCGACTTTCCGGACGCCGTGTGTGACCACGACCTGTTCGCACTGCGTGATCCCGGCCGCTACGCCATCGACTCCGGAACACCGGCGGTCCTGGCCGCCGACGGCCACGGCGGGGCGTCGAGCGAGTTCCCCCTGTCCGAGTTCGAACAGCACGTCCGGGAAGAGCAGGTACCCCACTCCACCGCCCTGACGGCCACGCTCGACGGCCGCCGCTACCTCACCGGTCCACTGGCCCGCTATGCGATCAACGGCCGGTGGCTGCACCCCGTGGCCGCCGAGGCGGCGCGAGACGCCGGACTGGGCGACCCGCTGATCGGCGCCGTCTGCGACAACCCCTTCCGGAGCATCGTCGTACGAGCCGTGGAAGTGGTACAGGCCATCGAGGAAGCCCTGCGGATCATCGACGGATACGAACGACCTCCCCGGCCTGCGGTCGAGGTACCACCGCGCCAGGGCGTCGGCTACGGAGCCACCGAGGCGCCCCGAGGCCTGCTGTACCACCGCTACGCCCTCGCCGAGGACGGCACGCTCACCGAGGCCCGCATCATCCCACCCACGGCCCAGAACCAGACGGCCATCGAGGAGGACGTGCGCAAGGCGGTCCAGACGCGACTGGAAGCGGCCGGGCCCGCCGCCGACGACGAAGAGCTCACCCATCTGTGCGAACGGGCCATCCGCAACCACGACCCCTGCATCTCCTGCGCCGCCCACTTCCTCGACCTGACCGTGGAACGTCGATGAACAGCCGGGTCGTGGTGATCGGCGTGGGCAACACCCTGCGCGGGGACGACGGGGTCGGCCCGGCGACAGTGGAGGCCTTGCGGGACCGGGTCCCGGACGGAACCGTCCTGACGGTCAGCGACGGCGAACCCGCACGGATGCTCGACCTGTGGCGCGGTGCGGACACGGTGGTCGTGGTGGAAGCCCTCCGGGCCCGGCCGGCCCGGCCGGGGGAGCTGCACACTCTGACAGCGGCGGACGCGGCCTCCCGGACAGCAGCTACGGCGAGCACCCATGCGCTCGGTCTGGGCGAGTGCCTTGCGCTGGCGGAAGCGCTCGGGCAGCTGCCGCAGAGGCTCGTGGTGCACGCCATGGAGGTGGCGGACGTCGAACTCGGCGCCCCCCTGAGCGAAGCGGTGCGGTCGGCGCTCCCCGAACTGATCGACCGGGTCGCCGCTTCCGTTCGGCAGGCCTACGGACCGAACCACGAGGACTAGGTCCACCTCAACGCCGCACGCAGGCGCGGGCCCATGGTCGTCGGAGCACGGCGCAGAACGGGGCACCTCGGATTCCAGCTCGGCCGCGTGAGCCATGCACTCCTCCACCAAGCACAGTGCCCTGTCGCGGTTGTGCCCGGACGGCAGTGAGGCGCTCCAAGGCATGTTCGAGCGCTGACAGCACCCTCGCCCCTGCTGTCCGCCATGCGGCCGGATGCCCATCGCCGGCGGGGTGGCGACGGGTCCCGCAGTGTGGAGAGCAGGGGGCGGACCGGCCGGTGGGCACGGACACGTGAGCAGAGGTGGGACGCGTGGACACGGATGTCTCGGAGCCACGGGTCGTGGTCGGGGTCGACGGGTCGCAGTCCTCGTACGAGGCCCTGCGCTGGGCCGTGCGCTACGCCGGGCTGGTCGGCGGCACCGTGGAAGCGGTCGCGGTGTGGGAGCTGCCGGGCCTGTACGGCTGGTCGGGGCCCGCGGTGGACATGGACGTCGACGAGGAGGAGACCCGGCAGACGATGAGCCAGGAGCTGACCGACGTGCTGGGCGAGCAGGCCGTGGGCTCTGTCCGGACCCGTGTGGTGCACGGCAACCCCGCCGAGGTCCTGCTGCGGGCCGCTGAAGGAGCCCAGGCCCTGGTGGTGGGCAGCCGCGGCAGGGGCGGGTTCGCGCGTGCCCTGCTCGGCTCCGTCAGCCAGCACGTGTCCCAGCATGCCAGCTGCCCGGTTGTGATCGTGCGCTCACAGAAGCGGTGATCCGAGGCCAGGGTGTGCAGCCGGTTCACTGGAGCGCCGCGTGAATCTCCTTGCTCAGCCGCAGGAGCGCCACCGTGTCCGTGGTGTTCTCGTGCCCCCCGGTCGATGGCGTCACAGCGGGCGAGCAGTTCGAGCGGTGCGCCTTCGACACAGGCGAAGAAGACGCCGTCGTGGTGCACGGCGCTCATGAGCTTGCGCGTGGAGTCGAAGGGATGCTCGGCCACCCGGGCAGCCCGGGCTCCTTTCCGCGGATTCAGGCTGGAACACGACCGTGGTCAAGGCGATGGTGGATCCCCGCAGCCGCCTGATCCTCTGCAGCAGTGCGGGTCACCCCCCGCCGGTCCTGGTGCACCCGGACGCGGGCTGTGAACTGCTGGACCGGGCCACCGACCCACCTCTGGGCGCCCGCAACCAGCACGTCCCCCGCCCTCAGGCGGACGTGTCCTACGCGCTCGGCGACACCCCCGATGCCCTCGGCCACTGCGCCACCCTCGCCCCGGAGGCCCTGGCCGATGCCGTGCTGGCCCGCCTCGGCCTGGCCGGCGCCCGCGGCGACGTCGCTCTGGTCGACATCCGGCTCTGACAGTTGCAGGTGTGCAAGCGGCGGTTGACCATGTGGGTTTGGCAGTTCTGCCCGCTCCCCATCAGAGGCTTGCAAAGAAGGGGTGAGCCATGCCTGCCAGAGCGTCGCCGAGATCCGTCCCCGGGGTGGGTGCATCGTCTGCCTTTTCCCAAGTGAGGCCCGAATTCTGGCTCTTTCTTCCCTGTGCCACAGGAACCCCACAGGAGAGACTTCCAGGCATGATCAGAGCAAGAGGCGTGCGCCTCATCATCCTGCTCGCTACGAGCTGTCTCGTGCTGCTGGGCGTTCAGGCCGTCCCGGCCTCCGCGCAGGTTTTCTGCGGCACTCACTCGGTCGACGGCGCGATCTGGACCCAGTACACGCAGACTCCCGGCATGCAGGGCGCCCTGGGCTGCCCCACCAGTGACGAACTCGCTGTCCCCGACGGTGTGGGACGCCGTCAGGTCTTCGAGCACGGTTCCATCTACTGGAGCCCCGACAGCGGCGCCCACACCGTGTGGGGCGTCATCGGCGACAAGTGGGGCCAATACGGATGGGAAGGCGGCAACCTTGGCTACCCCCTGACCGATGAGATCAAAAACCCCGACGGCCGGGGTGTGCGTCAGCAGTTCCAGCGCGGTTCCATCTACTGGAGTCCCTCCACCGGGGCACACCCCGTCTGGGGACTGATCGGCTGGTACTGGGGCAAGCAGGGTTACGAAGGCGGCTTCTTCGGCTACCCCACCAGCGACGAGTACCCCGGCACCAAGATCGGTGGCCCGGAGGACGCCAACGCCGGTGTGCGCCAGGACTTCGAGCACAGCCGCTACCTGCTCTACAGTCCCGGCCAGGGTTCCGCTCCGGCCGCCTTCGACTCTTGCGGCAACGCGTGCATCGGTTACGGAGCCGCCGTCAACTCAAGGTGGGTCGTGAAGACAGAGGTGTACGTCAACCTGGGAGACCAGCGCGCCCGCACCGTCGACATCACTCCCACCAACGCCGCGTACAAGACGGTCAACCCCCTCGTCGACAGTGCGGTGGATGACATGAGCGGGCTGTGGAAGCAGACCTGGTCCAACCTGGACCCGATCTACTTTCCCAACGCGACGCAGACCGAGACCAATTCGGTGTACGAGCAGCTGTACTGCCACGCGAAGTACTCCTACGCCAAGAACTCGGCGGAACACTTCGGCGGCCCGACCTGGGACCTTGAGGTGTGGCGCCCGGACATCGGCATGGACAACTTGAAGATGCTCCAGTCCAAGTGCAACTGGGGCCCCGACTTCCCCCAGTAGGGCGTTTTCGCTCCGCAGAAGCCGCCTGAACGAGCCGCCACCGCTATGACCTGCGGTGACGTAGATGACCACTGATTCCCCGGCCGCATCCGGCGGCCTCATCCCTATCGGCAGCGGCCGGGGTCCCCCATGCAAGCGCGCACACAGTGCTCACACACCTCGACTTCCCCGAAACAGGCAAACCGCACAACCCCGGCAGGTCAGCGGCTCCCCTTCAGAAACAAACACTTTGACATGCTGGGGGTCATGGCTCACCGTCCGCACCCCGTCCGCGAGAGCGCCCGCTGGCAGATCGATCGTCAACTGGGGCCCGTTGCGAGATGGCCGACGGCGCGGCCTCGCCCCCTTCATGCGACCACTCCTCGGTGCCCGATGCCCTCTGATGGGGCTGTTCAGAGAATTTCGAGCAGATCGGCCACCGGCCGACGTGGGCTCGCGAGGCCTTCGGGGCCGTAGCCGAGCCTGATCACCATCTGGACGTGTGCCATGGACGAGACGGGGTCGCGGACGGCCCACCGGATCTCAGGCCATTCCAGGGGCTGCGAGGTGACCGAGGCGACGAGGTCGTCCGCGGTGGCCTGAAGCAGCACCCGTTCCAGTGCCTGACCGGCCACGAGCCAGTCCACGGGCCCGTCGCGGGCCGTGCCCAGCAGGGCGATGTTCGGGTTCTTCTCGAAGGGCGCCCAGCCACGGCCGGGCATCGGACGACCGACGCCGAAGTCACGCACAGGAACCGAGGTGCCGCGCTGCCGAGGACCGAACGCCTCGCCCGGGATACCGTCGGCCACCCCAGCGGCATGGGGCAGTTCTGTGTGCGTCCAGCGCGCCGTTTCCTCACGCACGTCCGGCGCGCGCGCCTCTCTGTCTTCTGCGTCCCGCACCAGTTCCAGGATCGACTGCGCATGCCATGCGCCGGGGAACAACAGCTGGGCCCCCTCGCCGCGGGCCGCTTCGGACAGCCCCTCCCGCACATCGGCTGGGATCTCCTCGTCCCGGAAGGGCAGCCGACTGGAGTGGCGGCGCCGGATCGCGGGGCCCAGCCGGGCCAGCGCTCCGTCGGGTGGTTCGGTGCCGCACAGATGTACTTCGGCGAGGAAGTCGGGGTAGGCCGAGTCGGGCAGCAGGCGGACCAGCGGCGCCAGGCCCGCCGCCGCGGCTGCCACGCGCAGGTTCAGCAGCGCGGCACCGCAACCGATGTGCAGGCCCCGATTGGCGGGGTCGGTCCGCGGCATGGTGCGTTCCAGGTCGGCGTACAGGCGGAGCACGCCGATGTCCGGCAGGTAGCGGAAGGTCCAGGGCTGTGCGTTGTGCAGGGAGGGCGCTGCGGCGGCGTCCGACACGAGTGCGGTGACGGTGTTCACGTCGAGGGGTTCTGCAGTCATGACGGCTTCCCTTTGTGCCGGACCTGGGTTTCACCCCGGTGCCGGGACGGCGATGACAGGGCAGGCGGCGTGGCGCAACACGCCTTGGCTGACCGAGCCCAGCAACATGCCGGTGAAACCTCCACGGCCCCGGGTTCCCACCACGAGACCCAGTGCATGCGCCGAGGCATCGGTGAGGACTTTGACGGGATGCCCGCGGACCACTTCGTGACGCAGTCGACCTCGGGGAAGCGGGCATGGCGGCCTGCCGCGATCTCGGAGGGCAAGCGGCGGCACTCCTGCTGCGGCTCGCGCTCATCGAAGATCCGGAGCGGTCCGGGCTCCCAGACGAGCAGGGCCCGCAGCTCGGCGCCGCGCAGGGCCGCCTCCTCGAACGCCACGTCGACCGCGGAGCGGAGTGTTCGCTGCCGTCGACGCCGACGACAAAGTAAGCCGGCTCCTGGGTGATGTGTTCCGGCTCGGGAACGACCACCACGGGACATCGAGTATCGGCCACGACCGGCAGGGCCACCGAGTGCGAGCCGAACACCTCCTGCCTGCGGCTCAGGTGCCGAGATCCCAGCACTACGGCGGCGGCGCCGCGACTCTGCTCGCGCAGCACCCACACCGGGTCGCCCTCCGCGAGCAGAGACCCCACCTCGAGCTGTGGGTGCCGGGTCTCGACGAAGACCGCGGCCTCCTCCAGCACCTGCTGGCCGCCTTTGTGCAGCGCCTCGTTCCACTCCTCCCACGACGGTGGGACTTCCCGCCCGCGGTAGCCCCGGGTGGGCATGCCCTCCACATGGACCAGGCGCAACGGCAACCGCCGACGGGCGGCTTCGTCTGCCGCCCAGGCCAGCGCCATCCGATGGCCGGGATCAGGATCGAGACCCACCACGACCGGCCGGTGGTCAACGGGCCCGGACATGGCCGTCTCCGGTCACCGGATGGCGGATGCAGGCATCAGGTCCTGGGACGTACAGGGCCACCGGTCCGCTGTCGGCCCAGCGCACGCCGTAGGGCGGTCTGCCGTCCGGGTGCTGGAGGCCGACGATCTCGCCGTCACGTGCGATGACTCCGGCCGTGGTCCCCCGTACGGCGATCTCGTCGCCCACACGGGAGCGCATCGAGGCGCCTGCTGCCTCGATGCCGGTGGTCGGTACGGCCTGATTGCTCTTCCTCAGTGGTGCGGGAGCGGACATCGCCCTCGCCTCCTCCCTGCTGTAGCGCGGAGGGAATGCCGCCACCAATTCCATGGAAGTCTTCGGGGCTGTCGGCCTGACAGGGGCCATTGGTCCCCGTGGCGGCCCTGTCGACCCTCTGCTTGCGCGGGGACGGTCAGTGTGTGTGCGCCGAGAGTGGTAAGGAGCGGGAAGCCGGCGTGTCCGAGGGGACGACGCACTGCTCCGGGGGCAGTCGCGCTTCGAAGTCAGCGCGCACCGAGGCGGTGAGCCGCACAAGAGCCTCGGACCATATCGGCGGGACCGGCTCGGGGTCTTTGCTCCGGAGTGCCGGGCCGGGAAGAGCGGCGAGGTCCTCGAGGAATCGCTTGCGGGCATCCCGCCCGTGGTCCGGCGGCCATGTCTGCCGCCCACCGCCCACGACCATGTGCAACAGTGGCTGAGCGGAATGCGGTGGCTCTTCCCCGGCCAGGGCGATCACGTCGGGTCGTCCGGCGCGGCGGAAGACCTGCTTGCGGCCCGGGGCCGTGAGTTTCGCCGAGGACGGTTTCATCACGGGGTGGCCGGCGTACTCGACGAGCTTGTAGGCGGCGTCCGGTTAAGGGGCCTCGCAACCACACCCACCTTCGTGCCCACCGGCCCACCGGGTGACCGGGAAACGTCGAGGTGCCGTGCACGACGGCATCGTGGAGCTGACCGGCCGGATGCCCTCGGCGACACTGGCCCGGCTGGTGGCGGAGGTCGAGGAGATCTCCGACGTGGTCGAGGTGAAGAACCTGCTCACCGCCGCCTGATCCCGGCCGCTCTCAGCGGAAAGGATGATCCTCGACTTCGTGCGAGTCGTGCGGGCCGGATCCGTGCTGGTCCACGTGGGAGGCGAGGACCGCCGCCTGGACGCGGCGCTGCACGCCCAGTGTGGCCAGCAGCCGTGAGATGTGGTTCTTGACGGTCTTCTCGGACAGATACAGCTTCTTGCCGATCTCGCGGTTGGTCAGACCCTCGCCGATCAGCGCGAGAATGTCGCGTTCTCGGGGCGAGAGGCCGGCCAGTTCAGGGGGCAGAGACGGAACCGCGGTCGGGTCCGCACGCAGGGAGTGCATGAGGCGGGCGGTCGTCGCCGGGTCCAGCATCGACTGCCCCGAAGCGACGGTGCGCACCGCCGACACGAGGTCGGAGCCCTTGATCTGCTTCAGCACGTATCCGGACGCCCCGGCCATGATGGCGTCCAGCAGGGCGTCCTCGTCGTCGAAGGACGTCAGCATCAGGCACGCCAGTTCCGGCATCCGGTCGCGCAGCAGGCGGCCCACCGTGATGCCGTCGCCGTCGGGCAGGCGGACGTCGAGCACGGCGACGTGCGGTCGCAGAGCGGGGCCCCGGGTGAGTGCGTGTTCGGCGGTGTCCGCGTCGCCGACCACGGAGATGTCCGGTTCGGCCTCCAGAAGGTCGGCCAGCCCACGTCGTACCACCTCGTGGTCGTCGAGCAGGAACACGCGGATCGGATCCTGCTCGGTGAAGGTGCGTGTCTCGGCCATGGAGACCTCGATTCCGCGAGCGATGGCACTTGCCGAATGTCCTCGATGCCGATCATCACCTGACGGTGCCCATCGCACCAGGGCCGTCCGGCCCCAGTCACCCTGCGGCGGTACCCCTCCGGCTACTGCGACCGGCTGTCACGCGCGAGGTCGGCGGGCTTCGCCGAACTGCTGGTGCCGGGTTCCCGGCACGCCATGCCGTCCCCGCTGTTCCGGCGGCTGCGCCGCCCGCCCACCCTGGACCTCGACGACATCCAGGCGACCGTGCTGCGGGCCCGGCCCGAGCCCTACTTCGGCACCCACGCGATCCTGGAGATCACCGAACCGGCCGCGGGCAGGGAACTGCTGCGCCGACTGGCGCCGCGGGTGACCTCGGCGGCACGCTGGGACGAACCGCAGCCGTCCTGGCTGGCCCTCGCCCTCAGCTACCAGGGACTGGTCGCACTGGGGCTGCCGGAGACCTCACTGGCCTCCTTCCCGGCCAACTTCCGCGCCGGGATGGCCGCCCGCGCCGAGCGGCTGCGGGACACCGGCGTGAACGCGCCGAACCGCTGGGAGTTCCCCTTCGGCACGCCGCGGGTGCATGTCGCCGTCACGGTGTTTGCCGCGAGCGAGGACGACTGGCGGGCCGAAGTCGCCGCCTACGAAAAGGAACTGGGCGAGGTGCCGGGCGTCCGGCTGCTGTCGCACCAGGACTTCGCGGCCGACGGGTTCAACGTCTTCGGCTACCGGGACGGCTTCAGCCAGCCGGTGGTCGAGGGCAGCGGCGCCGAACCGCTGCCCGGCGACGGACGCCCCATCAGGGCCGGGGAGTTCGTCCTCGGCTACCCGAGCGAGACCGGTGTGCCGCTGCCCGTACCGGCTCCGGACGTCCTGGGCCGCAACGGCACGTACGTCGTCTTCCGCAAGTACCACTCCCACGTCGCGGCCTTCAACAAGTGGCTGCACGACAACGCCTCCACCGAGGTGCCGAACGCGAGCTGCTGGCCGCCAAGTTGGTCGGCCGCTGGCGCAGCGGCGCACCCCTCGCCCTCTCGCCCGACCGCGACACCCCCGCCATCGGCGCAGACCCGAACCGGATCAACGACTTCGACTACTCCGCCGACCCGCGCGGACTGCGCACCCCGCTCGGCTCCCACATCCGCCGGATGAACCCGCGCGACACCAAGCTCACCGCCCTCACCGACGTCAACATCCGCCGCATCATCCGGCGTGGCACCTCCTACGGCACTCCGCTCCCCCCGGACCGCCTCAAGGACGACGGCCGGCCGCGCGGCCTGGACTTCATCGCCCTCGGCGCCCGTGCCATCGACAACGTCGAGTTCCTCCAGAGCGAATGGGTCGGCTCCGGCAACTTCATGGGCCTGGGCAAGGAGAAGGACCCGATGATCTCGCTCCAGGACAAGGGCGCCTACTTCACCGTGCCCGGGACCCCGCCGCGCCGGGTGCAGAACATCCAGTCCTTCAACACACTCCTCGGCGGCGAGTACTTCTTCATGCCCAGCCTGTCCGCCATCCGCTGGCTCGGCAGCACCTGACCCCCACCCCACGCGGAGACAGGCCCCATGACCTCGTACGTCCGCTACAGCCCCGACCTCGAACAGCCCTTTCCGGACGAGGACGAACTCGTCCGCCAGGTCGTCGCGGCCATGGGCAAGGCCAACCAGCAGGTCGCCGACAAACACCGCCACGGCCTGCGCGACGCCCACGCCAAGAGCCACGGTGTCCTCGCCGGCGAGCTGCGCGTCCAGTCCGACCTGCCCGCCCACCTCGCCCAGGGCCTCTTCGCGGAACCGGCCGTCTACCCGGTGATCGTCCGCTTCTCCTCCGCCCCCGGCGACCTGCGCTCCGACCAGGTGCCCGTCCAGCGCGGCCTCGCGATGAAGGTGATCGGCGCCCCCGGGCCCCGGGCCCTCGACGACGGCTTCACCACCCAGGACTTCCTCCTCGTCAACCACCCCACCCTGCCCTTCGGCAACATCGCCGAGTACGCCAAACTCCAGGGCATCCTGGAGAAACAGCCCGGCCAGAGCGACCAGCAGCTCCAGCTCAGCGGCGCAGCCGCCCGCGTGGCCGCCAAGGCCCTCACCCGGGTCGGACGTCCGCTCCCGCCCGCCGTCGAGACCCTGGCCGCCGCCAACGACCACATCCTCGGCGAGACCTTCCACTCCATGGCCGCGCTGCGCTACGGCGACCACGTCGCGAAGATGTCCGCCGCACCCCGCTCGGCGAACGTCAGGGCCCTCACCGGCGTCCACGTCGACAAGAAGGCCGGCGAGTCGGCTCTGCGCGACCTCGTCGTCGACTTCTTCGCACACAACAGCGCCGAGTACGACCTCCGCGCCCAGCTGTGCACGGACATCGAGCGGATGCCGGTGGAGGACGCCTCGGTCCTGTGGCCCGAGGAACTGTCACCGCACCAGACCGTGGCCGTGCTGCATCTGCCCGCCCAGGACGCCTACAGCGACGCCCGCCGCCGCTATGCCGACGACGTCCTCTCCTTCAGCCCCTGGCACACCCTGGAGGCCCACCGCCCACTGGGCTCGATCATGCGCTCCCGCCGGGCCGCGTACCCCGCCTCCAGTGACTTCCGGCACCGCTTCAACGGCATCGAGCCGCAGGAGCCGTCCGACATCCAGGAGCTGCCCGCCTGACCAGGTCCCGACCGACCCCGGATACGGCCGCGGGCCGGTCGGGACTCGCGTGCCAGAATGGAGAAGACCGTTCTCCGCTCTGTCTTCTTCGAGGTTCCTTTCGTGTCCCAGCCCGTCGGCCGTGTGCCCCAGCGACGCAACGCACGGTCCAACCGGGCCCGCATCCTGGCCACCGCCCGCCAGGAGCTCGGGCGGAACCCCGACGTCACCCTGGAGGAACTCGCCCGCGCCGCCGGTGTCGTACGGCGCACGCTGTTCGGGCACTTCCCCGGGCGGGCGGCGCTGCTGGACGCGCTGGCCGAGGAGGCCACCGAGGCGCTCCAGGCCGCCGTCGCGGACGGCGCGGGGGTGACGGAACCGGCCGACCGGGCGCTCGCCCACTCCACGTTGGCGCTCTGGCCCGTGGGCGACCGCTACCGGATGCTCCTGGCGCTGGCCCGAAGGGACCTCGGCATGGACCGTGTCGCCGGGATCCTGGAGCCCGCCCGGGTCAGGGTCACGGCCATCGTGGAGCAGGGACAACGGGACGGCCTCTTCCATACCCAGCTGCCGGCCCCGGTGCTGGGCGCCGGTCTGGAGGCGATGACGATCGCCCTGCTGGAACAGGTCAACACCGGGGCGCTGGAGGACGACGGCACCCGGGTGGCCGTCACCCTGCTCATCGCGGCCGGTGTGCCGGAGAAGCGGGCGCAGATCGTCGTCGACGAGGTGGCCGCCGCCGAGGGGTGAGACCGCCCCTGCACAATCCCTGACAAAAAGAGGGGGGACGGTGCCGGGTGTCCCCTCCCGGCACCGTCCCGGGGCCGTGCGCCGCTCACGGCACGGCCCGTCCTGGGGATGGAGGAGGCCGGAATCGGGGTTCCGGCCTCCGGCGTACGGGGCTCAGGCGCCCACGGTCTCGGTCTGCTCCTCAGCAGCGGGTGCCGCATCTTCCTCACCGTGCTTGCGGCCGGGCAGGACGGCGACGACGATCAGGGTTCCGGCGGCCATGATGATGCCGCCGATGATGCTGGTGTGGGCGATGGCGTGGGCGAAGGACTCGTGCACCGCGCCGAGCAGAGTCTGGGCCTGTTCGGCGCCGCCCCGGGGGTTCTTGGCGACCTGTTCGGCGACCGCGATGCCGCCGCCGACGGAGTCCTTGGCGGTGTCCATGGCGGCGGCCGGGAGGTGGCCGCCGACCAGGTCGGTCAGCTTGTCCTTGTAGGACGTGGCGAGCAGCGAGCCGAGGATGGCGATGCCCAGCGAGGCGCCGAGTTCCAGGGCGGTGTCGTTGGCGCCGCCCCCGACGCCCAGCTCCGACTCGGGGAAGGAGCCCATGATGGTGTCGGTGGCCGGGGACAGGCTCAGCCCGATGGCGAAGCCGAGCAGCAGCAGCGGGGCCACGAAGTCGGTGTAGGCGGAGCCGGAGTCGATCCGGCTGAGCAGGAAGACGCCCACGGTGCCGATCACCATGCCGGTGCCGACCACCAGCTTCACGCCGAGCTTCGGAGCCAGCCTGCCGGTGACCGCGGCACCGACGAACACGGACCCGGCCAGCGGCAGCAGGCGGATGCCGGTCTCCAGGGCGTTGTAGCCGAGGACGAACTGGAGGAACTGGGTGGAGTAGTAGATCGAGCCGAAGGTACCGAAGAAGAAGAACAGCACCGCGAGCATCGCGCCGCTGAAGGGACGCTCGGTGAACTTGCGCACGTCCAGCATGGGGTTGGGGTGCTTCAACTCCCAGGCGACGAAGGCCAGCAGGCCCACGCCGGCGACGACGGCCGCGGTGATCGGGCCGACGCCCCAGCCGAAGTGCGGGCCCTCGATGGTCGCGTAGACCAGGCAGCCGACCGACACGATCGACAGCAGACCGCCGCCGTAGTCGATCCGGCCCATGTTCTCCGCCTTCGACGGCGGCACGAGCAGCAGTGCGCCGATGACGCCGAGGACGGCGAGGGGGACGTTCATCAGGAAGGTGGAGCCCCAGGCGTGGTTCTCCAGCAGCCAGCCGGCGGCCAGCGGGCCGGCGGCGATGGCGAGACCGGAGGTCGCGGACCAGGCGGTGATCGCCCTGGCGCGCTCGGCGCGCGGGAACATCGCGACCAGCAGCGACAGTGTGGCCGGCATGACGACGGCGGCACCGACGCCCATGATCGCGCGGGCGGCGATGACGAGGTTCGTCTCGTCGACCAGGCCGCCCATCACCGAACCGCCGGCGAAGATCAGCAGGCCGAGGACGAGGGCACCGCGGCGACTGTACTTGTCGCCGATCGCGCCCAGCACGAGCATCAGCGCGGCGTAGGGGACGGTGTAGCCGTCAATGACCCACTGAAGGTCACTGCTGCTCAGCCCCAGGTCCTTCGTCATGTCGGGGGCGGCCACGATCAGTGACGTGTTCGCCATGACGACGATCAGCAGGCTCAGGCACAGGACCAGCAGGGCCCACCAGCGCCGGTGGTAGGGCTCCGTCATCTTCTCGACGGGCGTCTTCGCAAAGAGCGGCATGGTCAGGCTCCTCGGCAGGAGGTGAAGCGGAGGCTTCGGGGACGGAATCAAGGGGATCGGTGCGCGCGGGCCAAGAGGACCCGGCGTCGGGGGGCCAGTTAATTGCCCATCGATGTGCAGACTAGTTTATTGCTCATCGGTGTGCAACTATCGAGTTGCCCTACCCCGTCAACCGGAGGTCCGACATGATCCACGCACCCGTGACAGCCGCCTCGGATGTGAGCGCCCCGGCCCGGACCAGGCGGCGCACGATCATCGCCGCTGTGTCCCTCGTGGCCCTGCTGGTCGGCGGAGTCTCGGTCGACCGGATCGCCGCGGCTCGTGCGGAGAGCCGTACGGCCCAGGCGTTCCAGGACGGCATGGGAACCGCCGATCGGCCGTCGGTGCACGTCAGGGGCTTTCCCGTACTGAACCAACTGGCTGCGGGCAGCCTGGACCATGTCGACCTGACCGCCCACGACATTCCGGCCCGCGGCACCACCCGGCCGCTCCCGGTGACGAAGCTGACGGTGGGGATGGACGGGCTGAAGACCTCGGGGAGCGCCGACGAGGCTCACGCGGACGGCGTCACAGCGACTGCGTTCCTGTCGTACGCGGACGTGTCGAACGCGCTCGGCGTGCAGGTGTCACAAGGGGACGAGTCCGGCCGGGTCGACGCGACCGCGAGTCTGCCGCTCGTCGGCGACGTGACCGTGAGCGCGGCCGTCTCGGCGGCCGGCGACAACCGCATCGCCTTCACGGACGTACGCGCGGAGCAGGGTGAGCCGCCCCCGCCGCTGAAGTCACTCCTCGACAGGGCCCTGGACGAGCCCGTTCCGCTACATATCGTGCCCGAAGGGCTCCGTCTGCGCTCGGTCACCACCGGCGAGGACGGAATCGACGCCCGCTTCACGGGCCGCTCGGTCACCTTCCGCCCGGACGCGTCGTCCGCGTGAGGTCAGGTGGCGTCGGGCAAGGGGCGCCGGGCGACCTCGTGCGCTTCGTCCGCGGGCAGGCCCAGCATCCGCAGGACCATCTCGGCGAGGTTGACCGCGGCCTCGTCGCCGTCCGCCTCGGGGTGGGTGAACCGCAGCTCCACCAGGGACAGCAGGGTTCCGCCCAGGGCGGTCAGCGCGACCACGGGGTCGGAAGTGGTGAAGCGGCCGGAGGCGATGCCGACCTGGAGATCACGCAGGGCGCGTCGGGTCAGTCCGTTGTCCGAGTGGATGTGCCCGAGGCCGCGGCGGCGCACGACCTGCATCAGCTCCGGGTGGGAGCCGGCCATGCGGGCGCTGAGCCGGAAGCCGGCCGCGACGTGCTCCGCCGGGTCGTCGATGCCCGTCAGGCGCTCGTCGAAGGCCTGCCCGAACTCCTCGAGGGCGTCGACCACCGCCGTCTCGAACAGCTCCGCCTTGGAGTCGAAGTGGTTGTAGAAGGAGCCGAAGCCCACGTCCGCGCGCTCGGCGATCGCCTGGATGCTCGCGGTGGTGTCACCGCTCTCGGCGAGTATCTGCCGGGCCGCTCGCACGAGAGCCCCACGGGTCTCCGCGCGACGCCGCTCGAACCGGTTGCTGGGCGGGGCTGACGTGGACATGCGTGGAGTCTAGCGGTTGCCCCGAGGGGATCGCAGTCCTGATGAATTCATCATTTCCTGCGGCGAACTTCTTGACGACGGAACTGTCACAGTTGATGATTTCCTCATTACGGCAATGTTGCTCGGAGGGCACCATGTCTGACATGCACGTCAAGGGGGACGTCATCACGGCCCACCAGGACCTCCACAGCGAGCAGGGCGCCCGGCGCGGCGAACACCCCGGCCGCTCCCGGAACCCCGTGATCAAGGTGGCGGACCTGGCCTGGCTGGAGTTCGAGAAGCCCGACCTGGACCGGGCGGAGGTCTTCGCCCGCGACTTCGGCTTCTCCGTCGCCGCCCGTACCGAGCGCGAGCTGTGGCTGCGGGGTACCTTCGCGGGCTCGCCCTGCATGGTGATCCGACGCGGCCGTACGTCCCGCTTCATCGGCCCGGCGTTCCGCGCCGCCGAGCGGGCCGACCTGGACCGGCTGGCCCGCGCCACCGGATCGTCCGTACGGGACTCCGACGTGCCCGGCGGCGGCAAGGTGGTCGATCTGCTCGACCCGTCGGGCTTCCCGGTCCGGGTCGTGCACTGTGGCGAACAGCTCCCCGCACTGCCGGAACAGCAGCCGCTGCTCCTCAACTTCGGCACGGAGCACCGTCGTACCAACGCCCCCCAGCGGCCGCCGCGCGAGCCGTCCCGCATCCAGCGGCTCGGCCATGTGGTGCTGGAGACACGGGTGTTCGGCCGGGCCCTGGACTGGTACCTGGACACGCTCGGCATGATCGTGTCCGACTTCCTGTTCCTGGACGGACAGCGCGATCGCGGCCCGACGATGGCGTTCATCCGCTGCGACCTGGGCGGTGTGCCGGCCGACCACCACACCCTCGCGATGCACCTGGGGCCGGGCACGGGATACATCCACTCCGCCTACCAGGTCACCGACCTCGACTCCATCGCCACCGGTGGTGAATACCTCAAGGAGCGCGGCTACAAGCGCAGTTGGGGCATCGGCCGGCACATCCAGGGCAGTCAGCTCTTCGACTACTGGCGCGATCCCGACCGCTTCATGCTGGAGCACTTCGCCGACGGCGACCTGTTCTCCAGCGACGTCGAGCCCGGCTGGGCGCCGATGTCCACCAGCGGCCTCGCTCAGTGGGGCCCGCCGGCCACCCGCGACTTCCTCGGCGCGAACCCCTCCCCGCAGCGGGTCCGCGATGTCATCGAGGCCCTGCGCGGCGACAACGAAATGGACCCGGCACGACTGTTCGGCCTGCTCAAGGCCGCCACATCCTGAACCCCGCACGCGAATCCCTCACAAAGGCACTGACATGAGCACCAATGTCCTGCGCACCGCCGACGGCTGGTGGGTCGTCCGAGGCGACCGAGCCGTCCCCGTCGAGACCAAGGCCGTGACCACGGCGGAACTGCTGGCCGACCGGCCGGCCGTCCGCGAGGCCGCCGCCTCCGGCGAACCGGGCACGCCTGTCGCCGACCTGGTGGCGCTCTCACCGGTCACCACGCCCTGCCGGGTGGTCGCCCAGATGGTCAACTACCGCAGCCACGCCCGCGATTCGGGCTTCAAGGGCGACATCCCGCCCGCCTTCTTCCGCAAGGCGTCCGGCTCCGTCGGCGGCCCCGGTGACACCGTCGTCCGGCCGTCGCACGTGAAATTCCTCGACTACGAGATCGAGCTGGGCCTCGTCATGGGCGCGCCCCTGCCCGTCGGCACCGTCGTGGAGGAGCGGGACCTGCCGTCGTACGTCGCCGGACTGGTGATCACCAACGACGTCAGCGCCCGTGAGGTGCAGCTGACCAAGACCCAGTTCTACGAGAGCAAGTCGTACCCCACCTTCACGCCGACCGGTCCGTACCTGGCGTTGCTGGAGCCGGAGGACTTCGCTCATCTCCTCGACCTGCGGCTGAAGTTGAGCGTCAACGGCGAGCTGCGCCAGGACCGCACCCTCGCCGACATGATCGTCCGCCCGGCGCAGGCGCTCACCCTGCTGGCCCGCTTCCAGACCCTGGACGCCGGCGACCTGCTGCTCACCGGTACTCCCGGCGGCACGGCCCTGAAGGCGCCGCCGAAGGCCGTCGAGAAGATCGGCGCGCTGCTGCCCCCGGCGGTGAAGTGGAAGGCCTTCTTCAAGAGCCAGGCCAAGAACCCGCACTACCTGCACCCGGGCGACATGATCACGGCGACGATCGCGACCCCCGACGGCCGCATCGACCTCGGCGAGCAGCGCACGCCCGTCGCGGCCGCGAACTAAACCCCGAGGTGAGCCGCACATGACCGTCGATGAAGCCGCCCGTGTGCCCGTCGTGATCGTCGGGGCCGGGCCGGTGGGCGTGACCGCCGCCCTGCTCCTGGCCCGGCGCGGAGTCCGCAGTGTCGTCCTCGAACGCCACCAGGACGTCTACCCGCTTCCCCGCGCCGTCGCAGCCGACGACGAGATCCACCGGATCCTCCAAGCGGCAGGCGTCGGTGAGCAGTTCGCCGCGATCGCCCGCCCGGCGAAGGGGCTGCGGCTGCTGGACGCCCGGCACCGGGTGATGGCCGAGTTCCGGCGCACCGAGCACGGCCGGCACGGCTACCCGCAGACCAGCATGTTCGACCAGCCCGAGCTGGAGCGCGTACTGCGGAACGCCCTGGCCCGGCGCCCCGAGTGCGCACTGCGCGATGGCGTGGAGGTCACCGGCGTCGGCCCGGACTCCACCGGCCCCGTCCGTGTCACCTACCGCGACGACACCGGCGAGCACGAACTGTGGGCCGACGCGGTCCTCGGCTGCGACGGCGCCAACAGCCTCACCCGCGAAGCCATCGGCGGCGCCTGGGAGGACCTGCGCTTCGAGGAACGCTGGAAGGTCATCGACGCCGACACGACGGGCCCCGTCCGCTGCTGGGAAGGCGTCGACCAGATCTGCGACCCGGTCCGGCCGGCCACCTTCATGCGCGTGAGCGACAACCGCTACCGCTGGGAGTTCCGGCTCGGGGAAGGACAAGAGACGGTCCGTGAGCTGATCGCCCCGTGGCTGCCGCCCACGTACGACGGGGACTTCGAGGTCGTCCGAGAGACGCAGTACACCTTCCGGGCCCGCGTCGCCGACCGCTGGCGCCACGGACGCGTCTTCCTGCTCGGCGACGCCGCCCACCTCACCCCGCCGTTCGTCGGGCAGGGCCTGTGCTCGGGACTGCGGGACGCCTACAACCTCACCTGGAAACTCGCCCGCGTCCTTCAACAGGGCGGTGACGAACGGCTGTTGGACACCTACGAGAGCGAACGCAAGCCACACGCACTCCAGGTGGTCCGCGTCGCGGTCGCCATGGGCTGGGCCATGACCGGCGGCCAGGACGGCGCCGCCGCGATCCGCCGCAGGGCGCTGGCCGCCGCCTGCCGCATACCCGGCCTGGCCGAGCTGGCCGGCCGCGACCTCAGCCCGCCCCTCACCGCCGGGCCCCTGGTGCGGCGCGGGGTCCGCCGGGGCCTGGCAGGCACGCACTGCCCCCAGCCGTGGGTGAGCGTCGGCGGACGACGTACCCGTCTCGACGAGGCGCTCGGCGACTCCTTCGCCGTGCTGACCGCCGCCGAACCCGGACCCTCCCTGACCGCGCTCGCGCACGGTCTCGGCGTGCGCGCGGTCCCGGTGGCCGGCCTCGGCGACGACGGCACCCTCGCCGGCTGGCTGCGCGCCGGACGCGCGGACGCCGTCCTGCTGCGGCCCGACCGCGTCGTGATGGACGTCGTCCCCTCGGGCGGCCGCGACTTCACGTCGACCGCCGCCTGGGCATCCCTGCTGCACACCACACGAACCCCCGTCCCTTCCCCACGGACGGCCCCGAAAAGCCTGTTGAGGAGTACGACGCGATGAGCACGCCCTTCTTCGCCCCCGATCCGCAGACGGCGGCCGCCAGTCGCATCGCGGACTTCGCCCGGCTCCAGGGCATGGACCCGGAGGACTACGCCGCCCTGCACCGCTGGTCGGTCACCGACCTGGAGGGCTTCTGGGGCGCGGTGTGGGAGTACTTCGACATCGACGCCGCCACCCCCTACGAGCAGGTGCTGGCCGAGGAGCGGATGCCGGGCGCCCGCTGGTTCCCCGGCGCCACCCTCAACTACGCCCACCACGCCCTGCGCAACCTGGCCGACGACGAGGTGGCGATCCTCGCCCTCGACGAGACCGGCTCCGGGTACGAGGTGACCGGCGCCCGGTTGCGTGCCCTGGTGGCATCCGTGGCCGCCACCCTGCGCGACCTCGGCGTCGGCAGGGGCGACCGGGTCGTCGGCTATCTGCCCAACACCCCGCACGCCATCGTCACGTTCCTCGCCGCCGCGAGCCTGGGCGCCGTCTGGTCGGTGTGCGGCCAGGACTACGCCCCCCAGGCCGCCGCCGACCGCTTCGCCCAGCTCGAACCCACCGTCCTCGTCGCCGCCGACGGCTACCTCTTCAACGGAACCACCCACGACCGCCGCGAAGCCGTCCTCGAACTCGCCCACGCCCTCCCCACGGTGAAGGCGACCGTGCTGGTGAGCCACATGGGCCTGCCCTGGCCGCCGCAGGCCTACCCGTCGCCGGTCGTCCCCTGGGAGGACGCCTCCACCCGCACCGAGGAACTCGCCTGTGTGCCGGTCCCGTTCGACCACCCGCTGTGGGTCGTCTTCTCCTCCGGCACCACCGGCCTGCCCAAGGGCATCGTCCACGGCCACGGCGGCGTGCTCCTGGAGCACCTGAAAACCCTGGGACTCCACTCGGACCTGGGCCCCGGCGACCGCCTCCTCTGGTACACCACCACCCACTGGATGATGTGGAACCTGGTCGCCTCCACCCTCCTCACCGGCGCCACCACCTGCACCTACGACGGCAGCCCCGTCCCCTTCGCCACGCCCGACGTCCTGTGGGAACTGGCCGCTCGCCACCGGGTCACCGTCTTCGGCACCAGCCCCCAGTACCTGCTGGGCATGGCCAAGTTCGGCATCGACCCCGCCGTGCACGACCTCTCGTCGATCCGGGTGGTCGGCTGCACCGGCTCCGCGCTGCCGGCCTCCGCCTATCCCTGGGTCCGGGAACACGTCGGCGACCGGGTACTGCTGGCCTCGATCAGCGGCGGCACGGACGTCGTGTCCGGCTTCGCGGGCAGCGCGCCCACCACCCCCGTCTGGGCCGGAGAGTTGTCGGCCCCGCACCTGGGCGTGGCGCTGGCGGCGTACGACGCCGAGGGCTTCCCCGTCATCGACCGGGTCGGCGAGCTGGTCGTCACGCGCCCCATGCCCTCGATGCCGCTGTACTTCTGGAACGACCCGGAGGGCACCCGCTACCGCGACGCCTACTTCGGCTCCTACCCCGGTGTGTGGCGGCACGGCGACTGGATCACGGTCACGGGGCACGGCTCGGTGATCGTCCACGGCCGCTCCGACTCCACGCTGAACCGCAACGGCGTACGGCTGGGCAGCGCCGACATCCACGACATCGTCGAACGTCTCCCCGAGATCGCCGAGGCCCTGGTCATCGGCGCGGAGGAACCCGACGGCGGCTACTGGATGCCGCTGTTCGTGGTCCCGGCGGCGGGCGTCGAACTCGACGGCACCCTCCGGGAGCGGATCAAGGACGCCATCCGAACCGGCGCATCACCCCGCCACGTCCCCGACGAGATCCTCGAAGCGCCGGGCATCCCGCATACCCGCACCGGCAAGAAGCTGGAGGTCCCGGTCAAGCGACTGCTCCAGGGCGCCCCGGTCGAGCAGGTCGTCAACCCCGCCACCGTGGACAACCCGGAACTCATCGGCTTCTACGTCCAGGTGGGCGCCGAGCGCCGCAAGGGCGGGTCCGACTCGTTCTGACGGTGCGCCCACAGCAGCAGCGTCATTGGCCATGAGGAGACTGCGGAGCGCTCTCGGGTGCATGATCCAGCGGCGCTCCGGGGAGGACGCGGGCATGGGCGACCCCGGGCTGTTCACACCGCGCTCCGTGACCTGGCAGATGCACGGCGACCCGATGATGTGGGTCGCCGGCGTCCGCGCGCTCTACCTCCAGGCCCTGCACCCGCGCGCCGTCCGGGGCGTGTTCCAGAACTCCGACTTCCGCCGCGACGCCTGGGGCCGGCTGATGCGCACCGCCGACTTCGTCGGCACGACCACCTACGGCACGACCGAGGCCGCCGAACGCGCAGGCGCCCGCGTCCGGAAGATCCACAGCATGCTGAGCGCGACCGACCCGGACACCGGAGAGCGGTACGGCGTCGACGAACCCGCACTGCTGCTGTGGGTGCACTGCGCGGAGATCGACTCCTATCTGCACGTGCTGCGCCGCTCCGGCTACCCGCTCACCGACACCCAGGCCGACCGGTACATCGCCGAACACCGCGTCAGCGCCCGCCTGGTGGGGCTCGACCCGCGGACCGTACCGGCGAGCCGGGCGGAACTGGCCGCCTACTTCGAGAAGACCCGCCCGGAACTGGCCGCGGGATCCGAGGCCCGGGCGGTGGACGACTTCCTGCTCCACCCGCCGACGCACCCCCTCCTCGTACCGGCCCGCGAGGTCCTGTGGCGGCGCGTGGCGCAGCTGGCGTACGCCGCTCTGCCGCCGTACGCCCATGAGCTGTACGGCAGACCGGCCCCCGAGCCGGCCGTCGTCACCCGCCGGCTGCGCACCACCGGGACCCTGCTGCGCCGCATTCCCGCACATCTGCGCTGGCAGCTCCCGCCCAAACACATCCTGCGGGCCATGGAGCGGCTCGGCCCGCAGGCCCGCCCCGCACCGTACAAAGCCGGGCGATAGACCGCCGTACTGGGCCGTCAGGGGGTGGCGATGCCGCACCGGCCCCCGGCACCGGGACAGGAAGCCGCACGCTTCTGGCCGCGGCCGATCACCACGTGTTACGAAGAACCATGCCTGCCCACGAGGGAACCCGCGCCTACGACACCGTCATCGTCGGCGGCGGCCACAACGGTCTGGTCGCCGCCGCCTACCTGGCCCGCGCCGGCCGCTCCGTGCTGGTCCTGGAACGCCTGGACCACACCGGCGGCGCCGCCGTCTCCACCCGCCCGTTCGCCGGCGTCGACGCCCGCCTGTCGCGCTACTCCTACCTGGTCAGCCTGCTGCCCCGGAAGATCGTGCGGGATCTCGGGCTGGACTTCCGGGTCCGCGCCCGCACCATCTCGTCGTACACCCCGGCGGTACGCGACGGGCGGCCCACCGGTCTGCTCGTCGGTGGCGGCGAGCGGCGCACCCGGGAGGCCTTCGCCCGACTCACCGGCGGCGAGCGCGAGTACGCCGCATGGCAGCGCTTCTACGGCATGACCGGCCACGTCGCCCAGCGGGTCTTCCCCACCCTCACCGAGCCCCTGCCCACCCGCGACGAGCTGCGCCGCCGTATCGACGACGAGGCCGCCTGGCGGGCCCTGTTCGAGGAGCCGATCGGCATCACTGTCGAGGAGCGCTTCGAGGACGACCTGGTCCGCGGGGTGGTGCTCACCGACGCCCTCATCGGCACCTTCGCCGACGCCCACGACCCCTCCCTCGCCCAGAACCGCTGCTTCCTCTACCACGTCATCGGCGGCGGAACCGGCGCCTGGGACGTGCCCGTCGGCGGCATGGGCGCCCTCACCGACGCGCTCGCCGCGGCCGCCCGTACGGCCGGGGCGGTCATCGCCACCGGACACGAGGCCGTACGGATCGACACCGACGGACAGCGCGCCGAGGTCACCTACCGCACCGCCGACGGCGAGGGCGTCGCCGCCGCCCGGCACGTTCTGGTGGGCGCCTCCCCGCAGGCCCTGGCCGCACTCACCGGGGACCCGGCGCCGGAGCCCGCCGAGGGCGCCCAGCTCAAGGTCAACATGCTCCTGAAGCGGCTGCCCGCGCTCCGCGACCCCGCCGCCGACCCCCGTGAGGCCTTCGCCGGCACCTTCCACATCGCCGAGGGCTACCGGCAACTCGCCACCGCCCATACCCAGGCCGCCGCCGGTGAACTCCCCGCCGCACCGCCCTCGGAGATCTACTGCCACTCCCTGACCGACCCCACCATCCTCGGCCCCGACCTCGCCGCCCGCGGCTACCAGACGCTCACCCTGTTCGGCCTGCACACCCCGGCCCGGCTCTTCGACCGGGACAACGACGCCGCGCGCGAGGCCCTGCTGAAGTCCACCCTCGCCCAGCTCGACGCCCATCTCGCCGAACCGCTCGCCGACTGCCTGGCCACCGACGCCGACGGCCGCCCCTGCATCGAGGCGAAGACCCCGCTCGACCTCGAGCGGGACCTCGGGCTGCCCGGCGGCAACATCTTCCACCGAGCCCTGTCCTGGCCGTACGCCCAGGAGGGCACCGGCCGTTGGGGCGTGGAGACCCGGCACGCCAACGTGCTGCTGTGCGGCGCGGGCGCGGTGCGTGGGGGAGGGGTGAGCGGAGTGCCGGGGCACAACGCGGCGATGGCGGTGCTGGAGGCGGCCGTGTGACGCGACGGCGCCCGCCGCACCGTCCGGACGAAGTAATCTGACGATGCGTCAGAAAAGGCCTTCCGTCGTCCGGACGGCTGCGGCATCCTGCGCCCATGCAGACGGAGCTGAGCAAGAAACTGGGAGTCGAGCACGCCGTCTTCGGCTTCACGCCGTTCCCCGCCGTCGCCGCGGCCATCAGCCGGGCCGGCGGCTTCGGAGTGCTCGGCGCGGTCCGCTACACCGCCCCCGGCGACCTCAAGCGCGATCTCGACTGGCTCGACGCGCACGCCGGGGGCCGGCCCTACGGGCTGGACGTGGTCATGCCCGCCAAGAAGGTCGAAGGCGTCACCGAGGCCGACGTCGAGGCGATGATCCCGGAGCAACACCGGCAGTTCGTGCGCGACACCCTCGCCCGGCACGGCGTCCCCGAACTGGCCGAGGGCGAGGCGTCCGGCTGGCGCATCACCGGCTGGATGGAACAGGTCGCCCGCAGCCAGCTCGACGTCGCCTTCGACTATCCGATCAGGCTGCTCGCCAACGCCCTCGGCTCCCCGCCCGCCGATGTCGTCGCCCGCGCCCACGACCGGGACATCCCGGTCGCCGCGCTCGCGGGCAGCGCCCGGCACGCCCGCAAGCACCAGGAGGCGGGCATCGACATCGTCGTCGCCCAGGGCTACGAGGCCGGCGGCCACACCGGCGAGATCGCCACGATGGTGCTCACCCCCGAGATCGTGGAGGCCGTCGACCCGCTGCCCGTCCTGGCCGCCGGGGGCATCGGCAGCGGCCCGCAGGTGGCGGCCGCCCTCAGCCTCGGCGCCCAAGGTGTGTGGCTGGGCTCCATATGGCTGACCACCACAGAAGCGGACCTCCACTCAACCGCGCTGACCCGCAAGCTGCTCGCCGCCGGCTCCGGGGACACCGTCCGCTCCCGCGCGCTGACCGGCAAGCCCGCACGCCAGCTGCGCACCGCGTGGACCGACGCCTGGGACGACCCGGCCGGCCCCGGCACCCTGCCCATGCCGCTCCAGGGCCTGCTGGTGGCCGAGGCGCTCTCCCGCATCCAGAAGCACGAGGTCGAGCCGCTGCTCGGCACGCCCGTCGGGCAGATCGTCGGCCGGATGACCGGCGAACGCAGCGTCCAGGCCGTCATGGACGACCTCACCCGCGGCTTCGAACGGGCCGTGGACCGCATCAACCGCATCGCCGGAAGGAGCTGACGGCCATGACCACGCCCCCCGCCGGATTCTGGGCCCAGGCCGCCCAGGACCCCGGCCGCACCGTCCTCGTCGCCCCCGACGGGCAGGAGTGGACCGCCGGCCGGCTGCACTCCGCCGCCAACCGGCTCGTCCACGGACTGCGCGCGGCCGGACTGGAACGCGGCGACGCGTTCGCCGTCGTCCTGCCCAACGGCGCCGAGTTCCTCACCGCCTATCTCGCCGCCACCCAGGCCGGCCTCTACCTCGTCCCCGTCAACCACCACCTGACCGGCCCCGAGATCGCCTGGATCGTCGCCGACTCGGGCGCCAAGGTGCTCATCGCCCACGAGCGGTACGGCCCGGCGGCCCGCGCCGCCGCCGACGAGGCGGGCCTCCCGGCCGGGCACCGGTACGCGGTCGGCGAGGCCGACGGCTTCCGGCCGTACCGCCGACTCCTGGACGGACAGCCGGAGTCGGCACCCGCCGGCCGGGAGCTCGGCTGGGTCATGAACTACACCTCCGGTACGACGGGACGCCCGCGCGGCATCCGCCGCCCGCTGCCCGGCAAGGCCCCCGAGGAGGCCTATCTGGGCGGCTTCCTCGGCATCTTCGGCATCAAGCCGTACGACGGCAATGTCCACCTGGTCTGCTCGCCGCTCTACCACACGGCGGTCCTCCAGTTCGCCGGTGCCTCGCTGCACATCGGCCACCGCCTGGTGATGATGGACAGGTGGACGCCCGAGGAGATGCTCCGGCTCATCGACACCCACCGGTGCACCCACACCCATATGGTGCCGACCCAGTTCCACCGGCTGCTCGCCCTCCCCGAGGACGTGCGCGCCCGCTACGACGTCTCCTCCCTGCGCCACGCCATCCACGGCGCCGCGCCCTGCCCGGACCATGTGAAACGGGCCATGATCGACTGGTGGGGGCAGTGCGTGGAGGAGTACTACGCGGCCAGCGAGGGCGGCGGCGCCTTCGCCACCGCCGAGGACTGGCTGAAGAAGCCGGGCACGGTCGGCAGGGCCTGGCCGATCAGCGAACTCGCGGTCTTCGACGACGACGGCCACCGGCTTCCGCCCGGCCGGCTCGGCACCGTCTACATGAGGATGACCACCGGCGGCTTCTCCTACCACAAGGACCGGACCAAGACCCGCAACAACCGCATCGGCGACTTCTTCACCGTCGGCGACCTCGGCTATCTGGACGAGGACGGCTACCTCTTCCTCCGCGACCGCAAGATCGACATGATCATCTCCGGCGGGGTGAACATCTACCCGGCCGAGATCGAGTCCGTCCTCCTCTCCCACCCGGCGGTCGCCGACGCGGCCGCCTTCGGCATCCCGCACGACGACTGGGGAGAGGAGGTCAAGGCCGTGGTCGAACCGGCCCCCGGCCACACCCCCGGCCCCGGCCTGGCCGCCGCCCTGCTCGACCACTGCGCCGAGCGGCTCGCCGGCTACAAGCGGCCGCGCAGCGTCGACTTCGTCGCCGAACTGCCCCGCGACCCCAACGGCAAGCTGTACAAGCGGCGGCTGCGCGACCCCTACTGGGAGGGACGCGCCCGCCAGGTGTGACGGACGCCGGGGCGAGAGCCGCCCGCCGGGGTGCTTGACCGGCCGGTCCGGCGGCCGCAGGATCGGCTGTCATGAGGCAGGGACACGGCAGCACGGTCGACGGGGTGCTGCGGCGCAGCGCCCGCCGCACCCCGGCGCGCGTCGCGCTGGAGTACCGCGAGCGGACCTGGACGTACGAGGAACTGGACGACGCCGTCTCCCGCGCCGCCGCCCTGCTGCTCGCCGAGGGCCCCGCCCCCGGCGACCGGGTCGCCGCCTACGGCCACAACTCCGACGCCTATCTGCTCGGCTTCCTCGCCTGCGCCCGCGCGGGCCTGGTCCATGTGCCCGTCAACCAGAACCTCACCGGGGACGACCTGGCCTATCTCATCGGCCAGTCGGGCAGCACCCTGGTCCTCACCGACCCGGACCTCGCCGCCCGACTGCCGGGCGGCGTCCGGGCGTTGCCCTTCCGCGACACCGAGGACTCCCTCCTCGCCCGGCTCGCGGACACACCGCCGTACGACGGTCCGGAACCCCGCACCGAGGACCTGGTGCAACTGCTGTACACCTCCGGTACGACCGCGCTGCCCAAGGGCGCGATGATGACCCACCGGGCGCTGGTGCACGAGTACCTCAGCGCCATCACGGCCCTCGATCTGAGCGCCGGCGACCGCCCCGCGCACGCCCTGCCGCTGTACCACTCGGCGCAGATGCATGTGTTCCTGCTGCCCTACCTCGCGGTCGGCGCGACGAACATCATCCTGGAGGCACCGGACGGGGACCTGCTGTTCGACCTGGTCGAAACCGGCCGCGTGGACAGCCTGTTCGCGCCGCCCACGGTGTGGATCGGGCTGGCGGGACGGCCCGACTTCGCGACCCGCGACCTCGACGGCCTGCGCAAGGCGTACTACGGCGCCTCCATCATGCCGGTCCCCGTGCTGGAACGGCTGCGCGCCCGGCTGCCCCGGCTCGCCTTCTACAACTGCTTCGGCCAGAGCGAGATCGGCCCCCTGGCCACCGTGCTCGGCCCGGATGAACACGAGGGCCGGCTCGACTCCTGCGGCCGGCCCGTGCTGTTCGTCGACGCCCGGGTGGTGGACGACAAGGGCGAGGACGTGCCCGACGGCACCCCGGGCGAGATCGTCTACCGCTCGCCGCAGCTGTGCGAGGGCTACTGGGACAAGCCCGAGGAGACCGCCGAGGCCTTCCGGGACGGCTGGTTCCACTCCGGCGACCTCGCGGTGCGCGACGGCGAGGGCTACCTCACCATCGTGGACCGGGTGAAGGACGTCATCAACTCCGGCGGTGTGCTGGTCGCTTCACGCCAGGTCGAGGACGCCCTGTACACCCATGAGGCGGTCGCCGAGGCCGCGGTGATCGGCCTGCCCGACGAGCGGTGGATCGAGGCGGTCACGGCGGTGGTCGTGCGGCGCGGCGAGGTGACGGAGGAACAGCTCATCGCGCACGTACGGGAGAAGCTCACCCCCTTCAAGGCGCCCAAACGCGTTCTGTTCGTCGACGAACTGCCCCGCAACGCCAGCGGCAAGATCCTCAAGCGCCGGCTGCGCGACCGCTTCGGCGGCTCATGACGGTCACTCGGGGTCGCGCGGGCGCAGGTCCACGATGCGGCGGATCTTGCCGACGGACCGCTCCAGCGACTCCGGGTCCACGATCTCCACGTCCACGGACACCCCGATGCCGTCCTTCACGGCCGCGGTGATCGCGCCGGCCGCCGCCTGCCGTACCTCCGCCGGTGCGTCCGGCCGGGCCTCGGCCCGCACGGTCAGCCGGTCCAGCCGGCCCTCACGGGTCAGCCGGAGCTGGAAGTGCGGCGCCACCCCGGGCGTGCGCAGCACGATCTCCTCGATCTGGGTGGGGAACAGGTTCACCCCGCGCAGGATCACCATGTCGTCGCTGCGGCCGGTGACCTTCTCCATCCGCCGGAACGCCCGGGCCGTGCCGGGCAGCAGCCGGGTCAGATCCCGGGTGCGGTAGCGGACGATCGGCATGGCCTCCTTCGTCAGCGAGGTGAACACCAGCTCGCCCCGCTCGCCCTCCGGCAGCACCTCGCCGGTGACCGGATCGACCACCTCCGGGTAGAAGTGGTCCTCCCACACGGTCAGGCCGTCCTTGGTCTCCGCGTACTCCTGCGCCACACCAGGGCCGATCACCTCGGACAGCCCGTAGATGTCGACCGCGTCGATCGCGAACCGCTCCTCGATCTCCCGCCGCATCTGCTCGGTCCACGGCTCGGCCCCGAAGACCCCGACGCGCAGCGAGGTGCCGCGCGGGTCCACGCCCTGCCGCTCGAACTCGTCCAGCAGCGTCAGCATGTACGACGGGGTCACCATGATGACGGCCGGTTCCAGATCCTGGATCAGCTGCACCTGCCGGGCCGTCATACCGCCGGACGCCGGGACGACCGTACAGCCCAGGCGCTCGGCACCGTAGTGTGCGCCCAGCCCACCGGTGAACAGGCCATAGCCGTAGGCCACATGGACGACGTCACCGGGCCGGCCGCCGGCCGCCCGCAGCGAGCGCGCCACCATGTCGGCCCACATGGAAAGGTCGTTGTCGGTGTAGCCGACCACCGTGGGGCGGCCGGTGGTCCCGCTGGAGGCGTGGATACGTCGGATCCGCTCACGGGGTACGGCGAACATCCCGTACGGGTAGTTCTCGCGCAGGTCGGCCTTGGTGGTGAAGGGGAAGCGGGCGAGGTCGGCCAGCGAGCGGCAGTCCTCCGGACGGACGCCGGCCTTGTCGAAGGAGTCACGGTAGAAGGGCACATGGTCGTAGGCGTGCCGCAGCGAGGAGCGCAGCCGCTCCAGCTGGAGCACCCGCAGCTCCTCTGCCCCGAGCCGCTCACCCGCGTCACGCAGGTCCGTCGCATCCGCCGCATCCGTCATGGGGACGCCTCCCTTGCCATCCTCGCATACCGGACAACCGATCATTCGGTCGCCCTGTCGCTGGCCAGTAACGCAGGCCACCGCGCTCCGAGGCAAGGGGTCTGGACGGAATGCCCCGGTGATCCCGACGCGACCGGACGGCTGGATCGGTAGGGTCGACGATCATGAGTGACGCATGGAAGAGGGACCGGATCGGCAGCGCGCTGCGCGGTGAGAATCCCACGGTGCTCCGGAGGCTGGACGCGGGGTTCGCGGTCATCGGGGACGTCCAGTTCCTGCCGGGGTACTCGGTGCTCCTGGCGGACGACCCGTCGGTGCGCCGGCTGTCGGAACTGCCCAGGAGCAGGCGGCTGGCCTTTCTGTCCGACATGGACAGGCTCGGCGAGGCCGTCGAGCGTGCCTGTGCGCGGCTGGACCCCGGCTTCCGGCGGGTCAACCTGGAGATCCTGGGGAACACGGACCCGTTTCTGCACGCGCACGTGTGGCCGCGGTTCGACTGGGAGCCGGATCATCTGGTCGGGAAGCCGGTGTGGCTGTATCCGGCGGAGACGTGGGGCGACAGCCGCTCCGCGCTGGGTCCCCAGCACTCGGCCTGGCGCGAGGCGATCGGTGCGGAGTTGGACCGGCTCGCGGGCTGACGTCCGCGGCTCCTCCTGTCCCGCCGCCCGCCCCACGCGCTACCGCTGCACCGGGCACTCCATTCGCTGCTCAGCCGGTGCCGCGGTCCAGTACGCGGCGGGCGGCCTCGGCCTCCGCCGCGGGCGGGGAGAGTTCGTCCAGGGTGTCCAGCTCGTCGTCCGACGCCAGCTCCTGTTCCCAGGCCTCCGCGAGCCGCTCCTGCTCCTGGCGCGGCCGGGCGGCGATCTCCTCCCGGTGCTCCCGGTCCAGGGCTGCCAGGAATCGTTCGACCGGGTCTGTCGACATGCCGTGCTCCTTGTCTCGGACGGGCCTGCTGCCTGGCCCAGCATGGCCGAACCGGCCTGCGCCCGCCGCCCGACACCGCCTGGGAACACCCTGTTGGCCGCGCGGCCCGCATCCGTGCCGGAAAGACATTGCGCGCCGGACGGGCCGGCCGGGATGATCGCCCCCATGCCGATCTTCACCGCGGCCGACGGCACCCGGCTCGCCTACCACCTGCGGGGCAGCGGCGCGCCCCTCGCCGTGCTGCCCGGCGGCCCGATGCGGGCCTCCGCCTACCTCGGTGACCTCGGCGGGCTGGCCGCGCACCGGCGACTGGCGCTGCTGGACCTGCGCGGCACCGGTGACTCGGCGGCGCCGGCGGACCCGGGGACGTACCGCTGCGACCGGATGGTGGAGGACGTCGACATATGGCGCGCCCACATGGGGCTGGACCATATGGATCTGCTCGCCCATTCGGCGGGCGCCGCCCTGGCGATGCTCTATGCGGCCCGGTACCCGCACCGGATACGACGGCTGCTGCTGATCACCCCCAACCCGTCCGCCCTCGGGCTGCGCGCCACCCCGCAGGACCGGCTGGCCGCGGCCCGGCTGCGCACCGGGGAGCCGTGGTTCGCCGAGGCGTTCCCCGCCTTCCGGGCCTGGCTCGCCGGGGAGGCCGGCTTCGACGACGTGTTCCTGCCGTTCTTCCACGGCCGCTGGGACGACACCGCCCGCGCCCACTGGGACGCCGAGCCGGAGCAGACCAACGAGGAGGCGGCCGACGGCTACTTCGCCGAGGGCGCCTTCACCCCGGACGCCACCCGTGCGGCGCTGGCCGGGCTGACCGCTCCGGTCCTGGTCCTCGCCGGGGAACTGGACGGCGGTCCGCGCCCCGGTCTCGCCCGACGTGCCGCCGAGGCGTTCCCGGCCGCCGAGTACGCCGTCCAGCCCGGCGCCGGCCACTACCCCTGGCTGGACGACCCCGACTGGTTCCGGAACCGCGTCATGGACTTCCTCGCCGAGGACTGACCGCCGTGGAGCGGAGAGGAAGACCGTGCAGTCCTAGCGGTCCGCCGCCACCGCCACCTCGCGAGCCCAGCGGTAGTCCGCCTTGCCGCTCGGGGAGCGCCGGATGGAGTCGGTGACGACCAGCTGGCGGGGGATCTTGTAGCCGGCCAGCCGGGTGCGGCAGTGGGTCTGGATGTCGGCCAGTGACGGCCGCGGCGCCCCCTCGCGCAGCTGCACCACCGCCGCCACATGGTTGCCCCAGGTGGCGTCCGGCACCCCGGCGACGAGCGCGTCGTACACGTCCGGATGCGCCTTGAGCGCCTGCTCGACCTCCTCCGGGTACACCTTCTCGCCGCCGGTGTTGATGCACTGCGAGCCCCGGCCGAGGACCGTGACCACGCCGGCCTCGTCGACCGTCGCCATGTCGCCCAGCAGCACCCAGCGCTCTCCGTCCCGCTCGAAGAACGTCTCGGCGGTCTTGCGGGGGTCGTTGTAGTAGCCGAGCGGGACATGTCCGCGCTGGGCGATGCGGCCCACCTCGCCCGCCCCGACCGGCTCACGCGTGACCGGATCCACCACCCGGGTAAGGGAGTTGACCCTGATGCGGAAGCCGCGCTCGGGACCTGAGTCCTCGGTCGCGGTGCCGTTGAAACCGGACTCGGAGGACCCGAAGTTGTTCAGCAGCAGGGCGTTCGGGACCAGTTCCCGGAACTGCCGGCGGACCGTCTCCGACAGGATCGCGCCCGAGGAGGAGACGCTGAACAGGGACGAGCAGTCGGTGCCCTTCAGCGGCCCGCTCAACGCGTCGATCAGCGGGCGGAGCATCGCGTCGCCGACCAGCGACATGCTGGTGACCCGCTCCCGTTCGACCGTGCGCAGCACCTCCTCCGGCACGAACCTGCGGTGCAGCACGACGCGCTGGCCGAAGTGGAAGCCGATGAACGCCGTCAGCGTCGAGGTGCCGTGCATCAGCGGGGGAGTGGGGAAGAAGGTGATGCCCGCACCGCCCGCCGCGACCCGCTCGGCCAGCTCCTGCGGCCTCCGCACCGGCTCCCCCGTCGGCGCCCCGCCGCCCAGCCCGGCGAAGAACAGGTCCTCCTGACGCCACATCACCCCCTTGGGCATGCCGGTCGTCCCGCCGGTGTAGATGATGAACCGGTCGTCCCCGGAGCGGGCCGGGAAACCCCGCCCGGGGGAACCGGACGCCTCGGCCTCGGCGAACGGGACCGCCGAGGTGATCAAGGGCGCCCCGGTGCCGACCCGCAGCAGATGCCGTAGCCCCGGCGTGCGGGGCAGCGCCCCGGCGACCCGGCCCTCGAACTCCGCGTCGTAGGCCAGCGCCACCAGGTCCGCGTCGCGGTAGAGATACACCAACTCCTCTTCGACGTAGCGGTAGTTGACGTTGACCGGGACGATCCGGGCCTTCAGGCACGCCAGCACCGTCTGGAGGTACTCGACGCCGTTGTACAGGTGCAGCCCCAGATGTTCGCCGGGCCGGACGCCGCTGGCGGTCAGATGGTGGGCGATCCGGTTGGCGGCGGCGTCCAGCTCGGCGTAGGTGAGGCGGCGCTCGGCGCCGGTGCCCGGGTGGTCGAGGTGGACGAGCGCCTCGCGGTCCGGCACCACGTCCACGACCGACTCGAACAGGTCCGCAAGGTTGTACTCCACCGCTCCTCCTGACCCCGCCGTCCGGCTGCGGAAACCCGCGTCCTCGCTCCGCCGGTCATCAGAGCAAAGGGGAGCACAGGTGTGAAGGGGCCGGGGCCAATAAATCTGACTGACTGTCAGAAAACTCTTGAAGTGCCCCCTCGCCTCCTGCAACCTGTTCTCGTTCTCACCGAGGGGAGATGGCCCATGGGCGGGACCGAACACCTCACCGTGCAGCGTGAAGGCGCCACACTGGTGCTCACGCTCAACCGGCCCGACGCCAGGAACGCGCTCTCGCTTCCGATGCTCGTCGGCCTGTACGACGGCTGGATCGAGGCCGACGAGGACGACACCGTCCGCTCGATCGTGCTCACCGGGGCCGGCGGCGCCTTCTGCGCCGGCATGGACCTCAAGGCGCTGGCCGGCGACGGAATGCGGGGACAGCACCACCGCGACCGCCTCAAGGCCGACCCCGACCTGCACTGGAAGGCCATGCTGCGCCACCACCGCCCGCGCAAACCGGTGATCGCCGCCGTCGAGGGGGCGTGCGTCGCGGGCGGCACCGAGATCCTCCAGGGCACCGACATCCGGGTCGCGGGCGAGTCCGCGACCTTCGGCCTGTTCGAGGTGCGGCGCGGACTGTTCCCCATCGGCGGGTCCACCGTCCGGCTGCCCCGGCAGATCCCGCGCACCCACGCCCTGGAGATGCTGCTCACCGGCAGGCCCTACAGCGCCCGGGAGGCCGCCGCCATCGGACTGATCGGCCAGGTCGTCCCCGACGGCACCGCCCTCGCCAGGGCACTGGAGATCGCCGAGCGGATCAACGCCTGCGGCCCGCTCGCCGTCGAGGCCGTCAAGGCGTCGGTGTACGAGACCGCGGAGATGACGGAGAGCGACGGCCTCGCCGCCGAACTCGCCCGCGGCCGGCCGGTCTTCGACACCGCCGACGCCAAGGAAGGCGCCCGCGCCTTCGCGGAGAAGCGGCCCCCCGTCTTCAAGCGGGCCTGACCCGAGGAGCCCCGATGCCCGAAGTCCTCCAAGCGCCACTCGTCGTCGAGTTCCCCTTCACCCGCTCCCTCGGACCCGTGCAGAGCGCCTTCCTCACCGGCCTGCGCGAACGCGTCGTCCTCGGCGTGCGGACCAGCGCCGGACGCACCCTGGTCCCGCCCGTCGAGTACGACCCCGAGACCGCCGCGGAACTGCGCGAGCTGGTCGAGGTCGCCCCCACCGGCACCGTCACCACCTGGGCCTGGAACCACGCACCCCGCCGCGGCCAGCCCCTCGGCACCCCCTTCGCCTGGGTCCTGGTCCGGCTCGACGGCGCCGACACCGCCCTGCTGCACGCCCTCGACGCCCCCGGCCCCGACGCCGTCCGCACCGGCATGCGGGTCCGCGTCCGCTGGGCCGCCCAACGCACCGGCGCCATCACCGACATCGCCTGCTTCGAGCCGTACGACGGCGCACCCGCGGAAACCGGCGGCCGCACCGGCGCCTTCGACAACCCGGTCACCGGGATCGTCGCCCCCGCCCGGCTCGACTACACCTACGCGCCCGGCCGCGCCCAGTCCGCCTACCTCGAGGCCCTCGCGGGACGGCGGATCGTCGGCGAACGCTGCCCGGTCTGCCGCAAGGTCCACGTCCCCCCGAGGGGCGCCTGCCCCACATGTGGGGTCGCCACAGCAGAACAGGTCGAAGTAGGTCCCCGGGGCACAGTGACCACCTTCTGCATCGTCAACATCAAGGCGAAGAACCTCGACATCGAGGTCCCGTACGTCTACGCCCACATCGCCCTCGACGGCGCCGGCCTCGCCCTGCACGCCCGGATCGGCGGCATCCCCTACGACCAGGTGCGCATGGGCCTCAGGGTGGAGCCGGTGTGGGCCGAGGGCGCCCGCCACCCCGACCACTACCGGCCCACCGGGGAGCCCGACGCGGACTACGAGACGTACAAGGAGCTGCTGTGAGCGCCCGCACGCCGCACAGGGACATCGCCGTCGTCGCCTTCGCACAGACCGACCACCGCCGCTCCAGCGCCGACTCCTCCGAGGTGGAGATGGTGATGCCGGTCCTGCACGAGGTGCTGGGCCGGACCGGGCTGAGGACCGCCGACATCGGTTTCACCTGCTCCGGCTCCAGCGACTACCTGGCCGGCCGCGCCTTCTCCTTCACCCTCGCCCTGGACGGCGTCGGCGCCTGGCCGCCGATCTCCGAGTCCCACGTCGAGATGGACGGCGCCTGGGCTCTGTACGAGGCCTGGATCAAACTCCTCACCGGCGACGCGGACACCGCGCTCGTGTACGCCTACGGCAAGTCCTCGCCCGGCTCGCTGCGCGACGTGCTCACCCGCCAGCTCGACCCGTACTACCTGGCCCCGCTGTGGCCCGACGCCGTGGCCCTCGCCGCCCTCCAGGCACAGGCCCTCATCGACGCCGGCGAGACCGACGAGAACGCCCTCGCCGCCGTCGGCGCCCGCAGCCGCGCCGACGCCGCGGCCAACCCGCACGCTCAGCTCAAGGGCGAGGCTCCGCACGGCGACTATGTCGTACGGCCCCTGCGCACCGGCGACTGCCCGCCCGTCGGCGACGGCGCCGCCGCCGTCATCCTCGCGGCGGGGGAGCGGGCCCGCGACCTGTGCGCGCGGCCCGCCTGGATCCGCGGCCTCGACCACCGCGTCGAGGCCCACGGGCCCGGCGTCCGCGACCTCACCGACTCGCCCTCCACCCGGCTGGCCGCCGAGCGGGCCGGCGCCTTCGAACGGCCCGTCGACACCGCCGAGCTGCACGCCCCGTTCGCCTCCCAGGAAGTGATCCTGCGCAAGGCGCTCCGCCTCGGCGACGACGTCCGCGTCAACCCCTCCGGCGGAGCGCTCGCCGCCAACCCGGTCATGGCCGCCGGACTGATCCGCATCGGCGAGGCCGCCGCCCGCATCCACCGCGGCGACTCCGACCGCGCCCTCGCCCACGCCACCTCCGGCCCCTGCCTCCAGCAGAACCTGGTCGCCGTACTCGAAGGGGAGCCCCGATGAGCAAGGAGCCCGTGGCCGTCACCGGGATCGGCCAGACCAGGCACGTGGCCGCCCGCCGGGACGTGTCGATCGCCGGTCTCGTCCGGGAGGCCGCCCGGCGCGCCCTGGCGGACGCCGAGCTGAACTGGGCCGACGTCGACGCCGTGGTCGTCGGCAAGGCGCCCGACTTCTTCGAGGGCGTGATGATGCCCGAGCTGTACCTCGCCGACGCGCTCGGCGCCGTCGGCAAGCCCCTGCTGCGGGTGCACACGGCCGGCTCCGTCGGCGGGTCCACCGCACTCGTCGCCGCGAGCCTGGTCGCCGCCCGTGTCCACGGCACGGTCCTCACCGTCGCCTTCGAAAAGCAGTCCGAGTCCAACGCGATGTGGGGCCTGTCCCTGCCGATCCCCTTCCAGCAGCCGCTGCTCGCCGGGGCCGGCGGCTTCTTCGCCCCGCACGTGCGCGCGTACATGCGACGCAGCGGCGCTCCCGACACCATCGGCTCCCTCGTCGCCTACAAGGACCGCCGCAACGCCCTGCGCAACCCCTACGCCCACCTCCACGAACACGACATCACCCTGGAGAAGGTCCAGGCCTCGCCCATGCTGTGGGACCCCGTCCGCTACTCCGAGACCTGCCCCTCCTCCGACGGCGCCTGCGCCATGGTCCTCACCGACCGGGCCGGAGCCGCCCGCGCGCCCCGGCCGCCCGCCTGGCTGCTCGGCGGCGCCATGCGCAGCGAACCCACCCTCTTCGCCGGCAAGGACTTCGTCTCCCCGCGGGCCGGCCGGGACTGCGCCGCCGACGTCTACCGGCAGGCCGGCATCACCGACCCGCGCCGCGACATCGACGCCGTCGAGATGTACGTGCCGTTCTCCTGGTACGAGCCCATGTGGCTGGAGAACCTCGGCTTCGCCGCGGAGGGCGAGGGCTGGAAGCTCACCGAGTCCGGCGTCACCGAACTCGACGGCGACCTGCCGGTCGACATGTCGGGCGGCGTCCTGTCCGCCAACCCCATCGGCGCCTCCGGGATGATCCGCTTCGCCGAGGCCGCCCTCCAGGTGCGCGGCCAGGCCGGCGAACACCAGGTGGACGGCGCGCGCAAGGTCCTCGGGCACGCCTACGGCGGCGGCGCCCAGTTCTTCTCCATGTGGCTCGTGGGCGCCGAGCCGCCCGACTCCTGAACGCCGCGCGAAAACCCTCCTCACATGGCCTGTCGGCCGTAGGGACCGGTCGCTAGGCTGGCCCGCGGACGACGAACCGGGAGGAGCACGGACGTGGCCGAGAGCACCATCCAGCAGCACCCGCTCATGGGCTGGGACAAGCCGGAGCTGGACC
This sequence comes from Streptomyces sp. NPDC127190, assembly GCF_042672505.1. Taxonomy (NCBI): domain Bacteria; kingdom Bacillati; phylum Actinomycetota; class Actinomycetes; order Kitasatosporales; family Streptomycetaceae; genus Streptomyces; species Streptomyces sp. NPDC127190. Next base: position 305,758 of record NZ_JBHXVE010000003.1, on the reverse strand, counting down.
TCAGCAACGCCGAGTGGCAGTCCAGCAGCCGAGGGCTGGGCGATGTCCAGATCGCATTCGTCGAGGGGTTCATCGCGATGCGCAACAGCGGCCGCCCGGAGAGTCCTTCACTCATCTTCACCCCGGCCGAGTGGGGCGCCTTCGTCTCCGGCGCACGGGAGGGCGAGTTCGACCTCACCTGAACGACCGGTTGTTCCCGCCGTAAATCCGGGACACGCGACCGCGGCGCCCCGCCGGGACCCGCCCCTGAGCGAGGCTGGCCCCCGCAAGGGGAAGGTCGTGCTCCGGAGGTGAGGAACGATGAGCGCTGCGCCGGTCGTCGCCGCGGTCGACGGGTCCGAGGACAGCCTGCGCGCCCTGGACTGGGCCCTGGACGCGGCCCGGCGCCGCGAGGCACCGCTGCGCGTGGTGCACGTACGGCAGTACGCCGCCTGGGGCCAGGCCGACATGCTGGTCACCGGGGTGCCCGAGGCTGAGCAGGACCCCGTCCTGGACGAGGCGCGCGCCCGGCTGGACGTGAGCACCGGTGTCCCCGCCGTGGAGTACGGGTCGCTGGAGGGGGCGCCGGGCGCGGTGCTGCCCGGACTCGGCGCCGAGGCACAGCTGTTGGTGCTCGGCTCCCGGGGCCGCGGCGGCTTCACCGGCCTGCTGCTCGGCTCCAACGGGCTCGCCGCCGCCCGGGACGCCGAGTGCCCGGTGGTCGTCGTGCCCCGGCCGGGACGCGCGGTGCACGACGAGGGGCCGGCCGAGCCCGGACCCCGGGTGGTGGTCGGGCTGCACGCCGACAGCCCCGACGAGTCCGTCCTCTCCTTCGCCTTCGCCGAGGCCGCCCTGCGCGCGGCCCGGGTGCAGGTCATCGCCGCCTACCCGTGGCCCGTCCAGACCTGGGCCGCTCCGGGCCAGTTCGTGCCCGCCCTCGACCAGGAGGCCGTCGCCCGCGAGACCCGGGCCCTCGCCGAAGGGTTCCTCGCCGCCCACCGCGACCGGCACCCCGGCGTCCGGGCCGACACCGAGGCCCTCGCCGGGAACGCCGCCGGACATCTCGTCGCCGCGTCCCAGGACGCCGAACTCGTCGTCGTCGGCCGGCACCGCCGCCGGCTGCTCGCCCCGGCCCGCATGCTGGGCTCCGTCACCCAGGCCGTCCTCCTCCACGCGGCAAGCCCGGTCGCGGTGGTCCCGCCCGGACCCCCGGAGGGCTGAGCAGCGCCCCGGCCTTCCTGGACATATATGAAGGCAAAGGGAAAAGAGAACGGAAAGGCACACCATGAACAGAGCGCACCGCTGGACCGCCGCGCTGGTCGGCACGGTCGGCGCGGCCCTGGCGGCCGCCGGCCCCGTGATGCTGGTACGCGGCCGACTGGGCCGGAAGGAGATCCGTGCCGAACTGGCCGCACAGAAGATCAGCTTCCCCCGCCACGGACTCCCGGCCCGCCTCGCCCCCTTCGCCGGCCAGAGCGTGCAGACCGGCCCCCAGGCGCACGCCTACGCCCAGCTCATCAAGGACCATGTCGTCCAGGCGACCGGCGGCCGCACCTACGCCGAGATCACCGAAGAGCTGCACACCAGCGGCGGCGACGACGAGAAGCTCACCCAGCTGCGTCAGACCGCCTTCATGGGCGAGACACTGCGCGGCTCCCTGTTGAGCGCCTATCAGGCCTGGCATCTGACCACACTGGTCACGGGGCTGGGCGGGGCACTGACCGGCCTCGGCGTGGCACTGCTGGCCACAGCCCGCACCGCGGGTGCGCGCCCGCCGGCGCCCCGGGGCACCCGGCGGTAGCAGAACGGCCGGCAGCCCGCAATCCCTTCGACGGCGACCGGCGTCCCGACGGCTGTGGGGCGCCACGCCATGGCGTCCGGACCAGCCTGAACCTACGGTTCCGCCACACCCGGCGCTCCCGCCGCGGCCGACCGCGCGGGAGCCACCGGGGCTTCGCACGCCACCGAAGGAGCCGCCATGTCCCTGCCCGCGTCCCGGAAAACACCCGGAGCACCTCCGCCGGCCCGCCTCCCGCTCCTGCTGTCCCGGCTGCTCGCCCTGGTCGCCGTCGTCCTCGCCACCGCCCTCACCGGCCCCGTGCCCGCCGCCCACGCCGCCGTCTCCCTCACCCGGGTCGGCGACTTCGGCTCCAACCCGGGCGCGCTCACCATGTACGTGTACCGGCCCGCGTCCCTGCCGGAGCACCCGGCGGTGGTCGTGGCCCTGCACGGCTGCACCCAGAACGCCCAGGTCTACGCCGACAACTCAGGACTGCCCCGACTCGCCGACCGCGACGGCTTCCTGCTGGTGTTCGCGGAGACCAGCACCGCCAACAACCCCAGCCAGTGCTTCAACTGGTTCCAGAGCACGGACAACCGGCGCGGCCAGGGCGAGGCCCTCTCCATCCGGCAGATGGTGAGCCAGGCCGTCACCGCGTACGGCGCCGACCCCCAGCGGGTCTACGTCACCGGGCTGTCCGCCGGCGGCGCCATGACCGCGGTGATGCTGGCCACCTACCCCGACGTCTTCTCCGCCGGCGCGGTCGTCGCCGGGCTGCCGTACGACTGCACCAAGGACAACAGCCCCTACACCTGCATGAACCCCGGCGTCGACCTCGGCCCGGACACCTGGGCCCAGCGGGTGCGCGACGCCTACCCGTCGTACCAGGGCCCCTGGCCGCGCGCCGCGATCTGGTACGGCGACCAGGACACCACCGTGGTCCCGCGCAACGCCACCGAACTGCGCGACCAGTGGACCGCGCTGCACGGCCTGTCCCAGACCCCCACCCGCACCACGTCCATCGGGCCGGACGCGACCCGGCAGGACCAGTACCTGGCCGCCGACGGCAGCGTCGCCGTGGAGGTCGACCGGGTCCCCGGCATCGGCCACGGCACCCCCGTCGATCCCGGCACCGGCACCGCGCAGTGCGGCAGCACCGGAGCCCCGTACTTCCTCGGCTCGATCTGCTCCAGCTACTGGATCGCCCGCTTCTTCGGCCTGGACACCTCCGACCCGGGCGGCCCCGGCGGTTCGGGCGGCGGCAGCACCGCCGCCTGCTGGACGGCCAGCAACTACGACCAGGTGCGGGCCGGACGCGCCACCACCAGCGGTGGCTCCACCTATGCCAAGGGATCCCAGCAGAACATGGGTCTCTACAACACGTTCGTCACCCACACCCTGAAGGAGTCACCCACGGGTTACTACACCATCGCCGACGGCGGCTGCCCCTGACACGCCATCAGCCGCCGCCAGGCATAGGGGCCGACCACGGTCCAGGGGCCGCCGTCATAGCGGCCCCACACATGTCCGCCGCACCCACCACGCCCCTAACCTCCAGCGCGTCCACCCATCGCCGGAGGAACCCACATGGCCATCCCGCCACCGGCCCGGCCGAGACGCCGAGCCGCACTGCACGCCCTGTCGCTCGCCGCGGCCTGCCTGCTCCTGACCACCCCGGCCACCGCGGCGCCCGCAGCCCCGCCGGACGGCCACTGCGCCGGCCGCGCCCTGCTCACCGTGCCCGGCGCCGCCCGTCAGCAGGCCGACTGCCTGGACGAGCTGACCACCGCCGGGACCGTGGCCTCCGGCCACACCGATCCGGCCGACTACGCCGGTCTCACCCCCAAGGACCTGCCCACCCCCAGCGGTGTGCCCGGCATCCAGATCGACGGCTACTTCCCGGACACCTCCACCACCAACACCCACCACGGCTGGAACCACGACTCCCAGTTCGTCATCCGCCTGCCCGACCGCTGGAACGGCGGCCTGGTGGTCGCCGGCACCCCCGGCAACCGGGCGCAGTACGCCAACGACCGGGCCATCGCCGACTGGGTGCTCGCCCGGGGCTACGCCTACGCCGCCACCGACAAGGGCAACACCGGCACGGCCTTCTACCGCGACGGCCGCCGGCCCGGCGACGCCGTCGCCGAATGGAACGCCCGCCTCACCCAGCTCACCCGTGCCGCCCGCGCCGTCGTCACCCAGCGCTACCACCGGCCACCCGCCCGCACCCTCGCCACCGGCCTGTCGAACGGCGGCTACCTGGTGCGCTGGCAACTGGAGAACCACCCCGAGCTGTACGACGGCGGAGTGGACTGGGAAGGCACCCTGTGGCGGGCCGACGGCCCCAACCTGCTCACCTTCCTGCCGACCGCACTGCGCGACTACCCGGCCTACGCCGCCGGCGGCCCCGGCGCGGCCACCGCCGAGGCCGCCCTGCACCGCGCGGGCTTCCCGGCCGGCTCGGAGTTCCTGTGGCCGTACCACCACCGCGTCTACTGGGACCTCACCCAGCGCATCTACCGGGAGGAGTTCGACCCCGGCTACGACGGCCCGGCCGAGGCCGGCACCCCCTACTGCGCCTCCGGCACCCCCGGCTGCGACGCCGACTACGACTACGCGGCCCGCCCCGCCGCCGTGCACCGGGCCGTGGCCCGGGTCGCCCTGACCGGACGCATCGGCAAGCCCCTGATCACCCTCCAGGGCACCCTCGACACCCTGCTGCCGATCAGCGAGGACTCGGACGTCTACGCCCGGATGGTGCACGCGGCCGGACGCGACGCGCTGTTCCGCTACTACCGCATCGAGGACGGCACCCACACCGACTCCCTGGCCGACGCCTTCCCCGACCGGCTCCGCCCCATGGTGCCCTGCCACCACTCGGCCTTCGAGGCCCTGGAGGACTGGCTCACCGGCACCGCCCTCCCACCCGCCGGCCACACGGTCGCCCGCCCGCCCACCGCCACCCCGGCCACCCTGCTGACCAACTGCCCCCTCCGATAGCCCCACCTCCGGGCGCCCGCAGGTCACCCCGTGCAGTCCGGGCACGTACCATGGCCGCATGTCGTTCCTCCGCCGCCGCAGCGCCACTCCTGCCGGACCCGACTTCGACGTGCTGGCCATGGACCCGGGCGACTGGCCGGGCAACCTCGGTGCGGGCCTGCTGCCCGCCCCCGACGGCACCTGCCAGGGTGTCTTCCTGCGCTACGACCTCTTCGGCGGCCGCGGCCCCGCGATGATCATCGGCAATCTCCCCGAGGGCTCCCCGGCCCGCGAGGTCGCCGAGGGCGAGATCCCCTTCGAGGTGGGCCAGCTGCTGCTGGCGCTGGAGAACGACGAAGAGGTCACCGTCTCCGGCATCGAGGACACCCCGGTCCTCCAGGGCGACAACCTCCTCATCGTGCGTCGGCTGAAGCTGTCCGAGTCGCGGATCTCCTGCGTGCAGTTCGACCGCAGCGACGGCGTCCTCGTCACCATCGCCGCCTGGGACCGCCCCATCACCGACGACCTGTACGCCCTGCTGAAGCCGCTCCCGGCGGAGCTGTTCCAGCAGGGCTGAGGTTCCAGGGCGCCGTCAGCCGGCCGACCCCTCGAGGGTCACGTCGGCGGCGCGCACGAACGCCACCCGGTGGCCGTACTGGATCTCGTAGTACAGGTCCTTGCCCACCACGACCCGGTGCGAGTCGGTGGTGAAGGTGACCGAGTAGTCGTACTCGCCCGGCACCTCGTCACCGACCACGTACCGCTGCCCGGCCGGCAGGGTGTACGGCAGCGCCACCACCGACTGGGCGGGGATCCCCGCCGGGTACGCGGCCTTCTCCGGGTAGGCCCTGCCGTACACCGGGACGGCGGTCAGACCGTCCTTCGGGGTGATCGTCAGCCCCTCGGCGGGCACCGCCGCCGGCTGACCGGGCGGGTTCTCGAACCAGGCCTTCTGGCCGAGGTACCAGATCGCCGTCCAGTCGCCCCAGCGGTCGGCGACCGCGTACTGCTGGCCGGTGGAGACCCGCGAGGACAGATCGTTGACGTCGGTGGTCGGGTCCTTGCCGAAGCCGATGTCCTTGACCAGCGGCGCACTGGTGTCATGGTCCGTGTAGAGCCGCACCTCGCTGGAACCGTGCGCGGTGCAGGCCACGCCCGAGGCGGTGCAGCCCGTGTACGGGGGCTGGTTGGCGGAGTAGTCCGGCAGGATCGTCACCATGCCGGAGCTGCGGCCCCCGGCGCGCTTGAAGGGGTGGCCCAGCAGCTCGAAGTAGTGCCGCCAGTCCCAGTAGGGGCCGGGGTCGGTGTGCATGCCGGGGATGGACGCCGCGGTCGGACCGGGCACGTTCTCGTGGCCCAGGATGTGCTGCCGGTCCAGCGGAATGCCGTACCGCTCGGCGAGATAGCGCACCAGCCGTGCCGAGGACCGGTACATCGCCTCCGTGTACCAGGCGTCCGGGGCGGCGAGGAAGCCCTCGTGCTCGATGCCGACCGAGGCGCCGTTGATGTACCAGTTGCCGGCGTGCCAGGCGACGTCCTTGCCCTTGACATGCTGGGCGATCAGACCGTCGGTGGAGCGGATCGTGTAGTTCCAGGACACATAGGTGGGGTCCTGGACCAGGTTCAGCACGCCGTCCCAGGTGCCCTCGGTGTCATGGATGACGATGTATCTGACGCGCTGTGACAGCGGGCGGTCGCCCAGGTCGTGGTTGCCGTAGTCGTTGTCGCCGAACTGGGCGTACGGCGCCGGGACCCACTCGCAGGACACCGACTCCGGGCACTCGGTGCCGTCCGACCTGACCGTGCGCAGGCCGATACGTTTCAGCTGGGCGGTGTCCGGGGTCAGCCGCGGCTGGGCGGCGAGGGCCACCAGCTGGCCGTCGTCCGTGACGCGCTCCTCGCCCGTGCGCAGCACGTCGTACACGTCGTTCGCGTACGCCGCCGCGGTCGCCGTGTCGTCGGCGCCGGAGAAGCGGGCCACCGCGCCGTACCAGTCGGCCGGGTCGGTGCTCAGTGGCTCGCCCAGCCGTCGCTGCGCGTCGGCGAGCAGGGCCGCACCGCCGGCCACGTTCGCCGCCGGGTCGGTGCGCAGCCGCGCGGCCGGCACGCCGGTCAGCTCGGCCGCCCGCGGCAGCGTCCTGAGCCGGGCCGGGAGCGCGGATTCGGACGGCACCCTGACGCTGGGGTGCAGGGCGGCGCGGGCGGTGTCGCCGCGGGCGTCCTCGCTGCCCTCCGCGAAGTGCTCGGTGGTGGCGAGGGCGGTCCGGGCGTCGGTGAGGTGCATGGGGCCGTAGCCGCCCGTCACGCTGGGCGCGCCGGCGTGCCGGTCCCAGCGGGACTGGAGGTAGGAGACCGCCAGCAGGACGCTCGGCGGCACGTGGTACTCGGCGGCCGCGGCCGTGAACGCGTGCTGGAGGCGGCCCGCGGAGGCTGTCGTGGCGGGCGCGGCCGGAGCCGCGCCGAGCAGCGGCAGCAGCAGGGCCGCAGAGGCGAGCGGGACGGCGGTCCGCCGCAGGCGTCTGTGGCCGGGGGCGGATGTGGGATCGGTGGCGGAACCTCGCAATGCAGCCTCCTGTGACGGGCGGGCGTGGCGAAGCGTGCGGCGCCGAGCTGGGTCAGTGGTACCGGCTGGCCGACGATCCGTCAATCATGCCGTCACAGTGGCGATTTCCCACGTCACGGAGGGTTTTCGGCGAGTTTCGCGGCGGCGGTGCGCGGGCCTGGGCGGCGTCAGAGGCGTACACCTGTGGGTGCCGCGCCGGAACTCGCCCGAACGGCCGCGGCCCGATTCGCCCGGAAGGCGGAACGCGAGCGCATCGGGCGGGAGCAACACGAGGGTCGGGGGGGGGGGGCGCGCCGGGGGGGCCCCCCGCCGGCCCGCCCCCCCC
>NZ_JBHXVE010000003.1:275647-298119 GCF_042672505.1 Streptomyces sp. NPDC127190 | reverse complement strand
GGTGGGGGGGCCCGGCGACCACCCGCCCCCGGGGCCGCGGCGCTGCGCCCGGGGTGGGCGCACGGGGGGCCCCTGGGGGGGGACCACGCCGGGGGGGGGGGGGCGCCCGCGGCGGGCCCCCCCCCCGCACCCTCCTTCCCCGTCAGCGAGTGCCGACGGCCGCGCGGACGGCCTTGCGGGCCGTCTGGGCGTCGTCGTGCAGCCGCCGCAGCAGCAGTCGCTGTTCCTCACCGGACGGCGCGGCCCCCGGGTGGGCCGGGCCCGCCGCCGGGGCCGACTCGTGCATCGAACGCTGCACGGCCGTCTCGTAGGTGCGGATCTCCCGGGTCAGCAGGAGCATCAGATTCACCAGGAAGGCGTCCCGGGAGGCCGGTCCCGCCGACTGGGCGATCTGGCTGATCTGCCGCCGGGCCGCCGGCGCGTCCCCGAGGACCAGCCACAGCGTCGCCAGGTCGTAACCCGGCAGGTACCAGCCCGCGTGTTCCCAGTCCACCAGCACTGGACCGGCCGGTGAGAGCAGGATGTTCGACAGCAGGGCGTCGCCGTGGTTGAACTGGAGCATGCCGTGCCGCCCCACCTCGTGGGCGATGCCGTGCAGCAGCTTTTGCAGGTCGCCGAGGTCCCGGTCGGTGAGCAGGCCCAGATCGTGGTAGCGGGTGATCCGGGCGCCGTAGTCCAGCGGCATGTCGAAGGTGCCCGCGGGCGGCCGCCAGGCGTTCACCCGGCAGACCGCGCCCAGCGCGGTCCGGATGTCCGTCCGGGACGGTGCCTCCGTCGGATGCCGCTGGAAGGCCACCGGCCGGCCCGGCATCCGCTCGATCACCAGGGTGCAGTTGTCCGGATCCGCCGCGATCAGCCGGGGCACACGGACCGGGGGCCGGTGCCGGACGAACGAGCGGTATGCGGCTATTTCGTGGCGGCTCCGCTCCGCCCAGGCCGGCGACTGGTCCAGCAGGCACTTGGCGACGGCCGTGCTCCGCCCGGTCGTCCCGACGAGGAGGACGGACCGTCCGTTCCGCCGCAGGACCTGCACCGGAGCGAACTCGGGGCAGATCCGGTGCACCGCGGCGATCGCGGTGCGCAGCTGCGCGCCCTGCGGGCCCGACAGGTCGAGTCTTCCGCTGAGCGGTTGGGTGCCGGGCTGACCCGGGATCCGCCGGGGCCGGCCCACGACCGGGACGGGGCCGCCCGGCCGCGCCGCCGGGTCGAGGAACGGTCCGCCGCCCGCCGGGCGGGTGCGCAGCGGCCGGGTCGGGGCGGACACGGAGGACGATGCTGCGTACATGGGAGATACAGATCCCTTCGTGTGCCTGCGGTGCCTGCCTGAACGTCCGAGCGGACCTCCGCACCGAACGCTGTGCGGAGCTCCGTGCGGAATTCCGTGCGCGCAACCCGTCCCGGCCGCCCGGGCACACCCTGGGGAATGTGCCCGTCATATGCCGCCCTGCCGTCTTTCCGATGTCTCGGAGAGGACGGGCGACCGGGTCGGGGTGGCGCATTCCTACCTGACACCCGATGGCCAGTGGCACACCATCTGGCGGACCCTGGCGAAGCGTGGCGAATAGTCGCCCGGCAACCTCCGCGGGGCTACTGTCAACTCAGCCGAGAACCTGGGGGCTTGAGTGAGCGGACAACCCAACACCCGACTGTCGGACCTGTTCGGCCTGGCCGGCTGGTCGAAAGGCGAGCTCGCGAGACTGGTCAACAAGCAGGCGGCGGCCATGGGTCACCCCCAGCTGTCGACCGACACCTCGCGGGTGCGGCGGTGGATCGACATGGGAGAGATCCCGCGCGATCCCGTGCCGCGGGTGCTGGCGGCGCTGTTCACCGAGCGACTCGGCCGTGTCGTGACCATCGAGGACCTCGGTCTGGTACGGCACGGGCGTGCAGGGAAACGGCAGGGCGACGGGATCGAGGAACACCCCGACGGTATGCCGTGGGCGCCCGAACGGACCGCCGCGGTCCTCACCGAATTCACGGGAATGGACCTCATGCTCAACCGACGCGGCTTGGTGGGCGCGGGTGCCGCGCTCGCCGCGGGATCCACACTCAGCAGCGCCATGTACGACTGGCTGCACACCGACCCGGCCCTCAAGGCCGACGCCCCTGTCCTCGACGACCCGCTGCACGCCGACCCCGCTGGGTTCGACCGCTATGAGGCCGCCCCCATCGGATCGCAGGAGATCGAGGAGCTGGAGCGCTCGGTCGAGGTGTTCCGCGCCTGGGACGCGGCCCGTGGCGGCGGGCTGCAACGCAAGGCGGTGGTCGGTCAGCTCAACGAGGTGGGCGGCATGCTCGCCTACCACCACCCACCCCATCTCCAGCGCCGCCTGTGGGGCGTCGCCGCCAACCTCGCCGTCCTCGCGGGCTGGATGTCGCACGACGTCGGTCTGGAGCCCACGGCCCAGAAGTACTTCGTCATCGCGGCCCATGCCGCCCGCGAGGGCGGGGACCGGCCGCGGGCCGGCGAGGCGCTGTCCCGGGCCGCCCGGCAGATGGTGCACCTGGGCCGGCCGGACGACGCGCTGGACCTGATGAAGCTCGCCCAGTCCGGTGCCGGGGACCGCCTCCAGCCCCGCACCAAGGCGATGTTCCACACCATCGAGGCCTGGGCGCAGGCGTCGATGGGCAAGGGCCAGGCGATGCGCCGCACGCTCGGGCAGGCGGAGGACATGTTCGTCGCCGACCGGGGCGACGGGGAACCGCTGGACTGGATGCAGACCTTCAAGGACGAGGACCTGTACGGCATGCAGGCCCTGGCCTACCGCACGCTGGCCGAGTTCGACCCCGGAGCGGCCGTGCACGCCCAGTACTACGCGGAGAAGGCGCTGGCGCTCCGGGTGGACGGGCGGGAGCGGTCGAAGATCTTCGACCATCTCTCCATGGCCTCGGCCTGCTTCATCGCCGACGACCCCGAACAGGCCTACCGGTACGCCCGGCTGGCCCTGATGTCGATGGGCTCGAACTCCTCGCGGCGCACCTGGGACCGGCTGCGCCAGATGTACCGGCTGAGCGCGGAGTACTCCGGCTACCCGAAGATCCATGAACTGCGGGAGGAGATCAAGCTCGCCCTGCCCAAGCCGCGGCAGAAGGGCGACAACAGCGCACAGGCGTGAGCGCACGGGCACAGGGAGCCCGTGCGCCGTCGGACCGGCGGGCGGCTCGGCTCAGCCCGTCACCCTGACGACGAGCACACACGCGTCGTCCTCGCGTCCGGTGCCGCCGAACTCCTCCACGACCGTCCGCACACAGTCCCGCGCGGTGCGCGCCGCGCCGAACCGTGGGGCGAGGCCGAGCAACCGGTCCAGGGCAGCCGGCCCGTCGTGGCCCGGGACGAGTCCGTCGGTGTGCAGCAGGAGCAGATCGCCGGGTTCGAGGGTGACCTCGGCCTGTCCGTAGTCGGCGCCCGAGGTGGCGCCGAGCAGCACGCCGTCCGGCGCGTTCAGCACGCACCCCGTGCCGTCGCGGTACAGCAGCGGGGCGGGGTGTCCCGCCTGTGCCCAGACGAGGGTGCCGGTCCCGGGGTGGTAGCGGCAGCAGACGGCGCTGCCGAGGGCCGGTTGCACGGTGGTGTCGAGTAACTGGTTGAGCAGGGTGAGGAGCTGCCCGGGGCGGGCGCCGGACATGGCCATGCCGCGTACGGCGCCGAGCAGCATCGCCATGTTCGAGGCGACGGCCACACCGTGGCCGGTGAGGTCGCCGACGCTCAGCAGCGTCTCGCCGCCGGGCAGCTCCAGCGCGTCGTACCAGACCCCGCCGATCAGGGTCTCGGTCGCGGCCGGCAGGCGGTGGGCGGCGAGGTCGAGGATGCCCGGGCCCTGGTGCGGGAGTCGCAGGGAGCCGCGCCAGGGGGGCAGCACGGCCTCGCGCAGCTCGTCGGCGATCCGGTGCTCGGTCTGCCGCTCGCCGCGCTGCCGGTGCAGCGAGTCACGGGTCTCGCGCACCGCCCGCTGGGTGCGGCGCAGCTCGCTGACGTCCCGCAGCACGGCCCACATCGAGGTCGTGCTGCCGTCGGCGCCGAGCACCGGCTCGCCCATCATGTGCACGGTCCGCACCGAGGCGTCGGGCCGTACGATCCGGAACTCGCCGTCGATCGGCCTGGCGTCGACCAGGCAGTCCGTCACCATCGCGGTGAGCTTCGGCCGGTCCTCCTCCAGGAGCAGCGAGGGAAGTTCGTCCAGGGTGAGGGCGGGCGAGAGCGGGTCGCGGCCGAGGATCCGGTACAGCTCCCCGGACCAGGTGGCCTCGTCGGTGAGCAGGTTCCACTCCGCGCTGCCGACCCGGCTGAGCAGCGATCCGCGGGGGGCGCCGGCGGCCGGCGCGGCGGCGGGGGACTCGGCGGGGGCGGGCGGGACCGGCTCCGGGCCGTCCCGGAGCTGGGCCAAGTGGGCGTCGATGTCGTCGAGTTGGTGCAGCGCCAGGTCGTACAGGGCGCGCTGCCAGCGTTCCTCCGGGTCCGCACCGTCGCTCCGGGTGTCCCGCCGTACGGCGTCCACCTCGCCCTTGAGCCGCCGCGCCTGCCTTATCAGCGCCTCGACCGAGCCGCGTCCGGGCGGCTGGGCGGCTGGGCGGTCCGCGGAGACTGGGGACGGCATGACGCACTCCGATGGGGGAGGTTGGCGGCGGGAGGGACGGGGACCGCTACGACTGTCGCACAGCCGACGACGCCCCGTAAGGGATTTGGCACCACACGATACGGCGATGCTTCCGGCATATGCCAGAGTCTTGCCGGAGCGATCCGAAGGTACGGATGACGTACGCGTCCGGCGGAGCAAGTCGTAGAAGAACTACGGGAGTTGCGCCGAGTTCGCGGACTTCCTCGACATGCTCAACCAGGTGTTCGACGTGCTGGTGTTCCATGGTGCCGTCAACGGCCTGTACATGTCGAAGTCTGACCGGAAACGGCGGCATGCGAAGGGCCCTCACGCACTCCATTAAGGCATGGAGACCATAGTCGAACAGCCCGTCCTGGCCCGCCTCGTCACCGCCGACGACCTGGAGGTCCCGGTCTCGGCCACCCTTCGCTACACCACCGACGATCCGCTGGCCGTCTTCGTGGACTTCCCGGCCGAGGCGGCCCTGGACGGTGAGGAGGTCACCTGGACCTTCGCACGCTCGCTGCTCGACCAGGGGCTGAGGGCCCCGGCCGGTCACGGGGACGTGCAGATCTGGCCCTCCGGGCACACCCGGACCGTGCTGGAGTTCCACTCGCCCTACGGGCTGGCGCTGCTGCACTTCTCCGCCCCCGCGCTGCGCCGCTTCCTCGGGCGCAGCTACGAGGTGGTAGCGGCCGGGCAGGAGGACCTGGCGGGCGTGGTGGAGCGGGGGCTGAGCGCCCTGTTCGGCGGGGTGTGAGCCACGCCCGGCACGGTTTTGACTCTTGTTCACCTCCGCCTCACCGCACGGGTATGGACCTCGCCGGACGCCGCGGGCACCCTTGCGCGCGGTGTGCCGCAGGGGCACTCCCGTGACGAGGACGGGGCGAATGACACCGATCAGCCGAAGAGGCTTCGTGGGCCTCGGCGCATCCATGGCGGCGGGCGTGGCCCTGGGCGGCGCGGGCACCCGCGCGTCCGCCGCGGCGGCCACCACGGCGACCGGCACGATCAAGGACGTCCGGCACGTGGTGATCCTCATGCAGGAGAACCGCAGCTTCGACCACTACTTCGGGCGGCTGAAGGGGGTGCGCGGCTTCGGCGACCGCAGCGGCATCACCCTCGCCGGCGGCCACTCGGTCTTCGACCAGCCCAACGGGCCGGCCCGCCAGTACCCGTGGAAGCTCAGCGCCACCCCGTCGGCGGGCGGCGCCGACGGCGAGACCCTCGCCCAGTGCAGCGGTGACCTGCCCCACTCGTGGTCCTCGCAGCACTCCGCCTGGAACAAGGGCCGCCTGGACAACTGGGTCGCGGGCGTGGGCAACGTCCGCTCGCTCGGCTACCTGGACCGCTCCGACATCCCCTTCCACTACGCGCTCGCCGACAACTACACCGTCTGCGACGCCTACTTCTGCTCCACCCTCAGCGCCACCGGCCCCAACCGCACCTATCTGTGGAGCGGCAAGGTCGACTCCACCTCCTACGACGGCGGCGACGAGTCCGGCCTGACCTGGCAGACCTACGCGGAGGCGCTCCAGAGCGCCGGAGTGACCTGGAAGGTCTACCAGAACGCGGCCGACAACTACGGCGACAACGGCTGCGCCTACTTCAAGAAGTTCACCAGCGCCAAGCCCGGCGACCCGCTCTACGACCGCGGGATGGCCTCGGTGCCGAAGGCGACCGGTTCCACCCCGGACGACATCGCCGCCGCCATCAAGGCCGACGTGCTCGCGGGCACCCTCCCGCAGGTCTCCTGGGTGGTGCCGAACCAGGCCTTCTCCGAGCACCCCTACGCCCCGCCCGGCGACGGCGCGCACTTCGTCAACCTCGTCTACCAGGCCCTCGCCGCCGACCAGGACGTGTTCGACTCGACCGTGCTGTTCCTCAACTACGACGAGAACGACGGCTTCTTCGACCATGTGCCCCCGCCGGCGCCGCCCGCAGGGACGCCCGGCGAGTTCCTCAACGGCGTGCCCTACGGCTTCGGCTTCCGCGTACCCATGATCGTCGTCTCACCCTGGACCCGTGGCGGCTGGGTCTCCTCGGAGGTGTTCGAGCACACCTCGGTGCTGCGCTTCCTGGAGACCTGGACGGCCGCCCTCGGCACACCGGCCGGCTGCCCCAACATCAGCGCCTGGCGGCGCAAGGTCAGCGGCGACCTCACCGGCGTCTTCGACTTCGCCAACCCCGTGTACGGCCCGGTGTCCCTGCCCGCGACCGGCGTGATCGGCATCGGCACCTGCGGCCCGCTGCCCAACCCGGTGCCGACGGACAACGCGCTGCCCGCCCAGGAGTCCGGCACCCGGCCCGCCCGCGCCCTGCCGTACCAGCCGAACGGCTACCTGGACCGGCTGGAGTTCGGCGCTTCCGGGCAGATCCTCGCCTGGATCACCCTGGCCAACCAGGGTGGCCCGGCCACCCGCGCCGCCCACTTCTCGCTCCACCCCAACGCCTACCGCGACACCACGCCCTGGCAGTACACGGTGGACGCGGGCGGCACCGCCTCCGACTCCTTCAACATCGGCACCGGCTTCGGCGACGGCACGTACGACCTGACCCTGGTCGGCCCCAACCGCTTCCTGCGCCGCTTCCGGGGCGACGCCACCCAGGCCGGCCGCTCGGCCGAGGTGCACAGCCGGTACGCGGTCGAGCCCGGCACCGGCAAGCTCGCCGTCTACTTCACGATGACCAACTCCGGTACGTCCTCGGTGAAGTTCACCATCACCTCCCACCACTACCGCAGCGACGGCCCGTGGACCTACACGGTCGCCGCGGGCGGCTCGGCGGAGGACTTCTTCAACGTCGTCGCGTACCAGAACGGCTGGTACGACTTCACGGTGACCGTGGACTCCGACGCGACCTGGTGGCGCCGGTTCACCGGACACCTGGAGACGGGCGCCGCGAGCGTCAGCGGCTGACCTGGCTGTAGAGGTCCGGGCGCGGGGCGAGGTCGACGGCCATCCGGCCGCCGGTCTCCAGCGCCCGGACCCCCGCCTCGGCCACGGCCGAGGCCGCGTAGCCGTCCCAGGCGTCCGGGCCGGTGACCCGGCCGCGCCGGGTGGCGTCCACCCAGGCCTGCACCTCGCGGTCGTAGGCGTCGGCGAACCGTACGAGGTAGTCCTGCGCCACCTCCTCCCGGGCGCCGCCAGCGGTGGTGACGACCATGGTGTGCGCGTCGCCGATGCGGGCACTGCCCGCCTCGCACACCGCCTCGCAGCGCACCTGGTAGCCGAAGCCGCAGTTGACGAAGACCTCGACGTCGACCAGCGCGCCCCGCTCGGTCTCGAACAGCACGAACTGCGGGTCGAGCAGGCCCTCGGGGGCGCCCGCCGACGACGCGGGGCGCAGCACCGTCACCGCCGTCAGCTCCTGCCCGAGCAGCCAGCGGGCCGCGTCGATCTCGTGCGAGACCGAGCTGTTGACGAGCATCGCGCTGGTGAAGCCGGGCGGCGAGGAGACATTGCGGTGGGTGCAGTGCAGCATCAGCGGCCGGCCGAGGGCGCCGCCGTCCAGCAGGGCCTTCAGCCGCCGGTACTCGGCGTCGTAGCGGCGCATGAACCCGATCTGCGCCAGCCGCCGGCCGAGCCGCGCCTCGGCCTCCACCACCCGCAGCGCACCGGTGGAGTCCGGCACCATGGGCTTCTCGCACAGCACCGGCAACCCGCGCGCGAACGCGGCCAGCAACGCCTCCTCGTGCGCGGGGCCCGGGGAGGCGATCAGGACGGCCTCGACCCCGGGCGCGTCGAGTGCGGCGAGCGGGTCGGTGTGCAGCAAGACCCCCGTCAGGCCCGCCACCGCCGCCTCGGCCCGCGCGCGGTCGGGATCGGCCACCACGGCCACCCTCGCACCGCTCACCACATGAGCAAGCCGCCGTATATGGTCGGCGCCCATATGGCCCGCCCCCAGTACCGCAACGCCCAGCAGGTCACCCACGCGCGCACTCCCCTCGGCCGACGATCACGCCGTAGCGTACGCGGCCGGGGGAGTGGCGGTCGGTGCCGTGGGGGACCGGTCAGTACCGCAGGACGCCGGCGATCCCGTCCGCGTCGCCCAGGGTGCCGTCGGGGACGAAGCGGACGTCCGCGCCGGTTTCCAGGCACTGCTCCACGATCTCGTCCACGATGTCCTCGCGGGCGAACGGATCTCCGGGCTCGGAAGGCACCAGATGCGCGCCGACGTCACGGGCGACGGCGCGGTAGTTCTCCTCCACGGCGAGCAGCCGTACCCGCCCCTCCCGGGAGCTCTGCCACAGCTCGTCCAGCCCGGCGGCGTAGGTCCGGTGACCGCGCGCGGAGGTCAGCTCGTCCAGCAAGGCCGTGGTGTCCCGGGCCGACTCCGCCTCCATGACCGGCCGGATCGCCTGCCACACGGCGTCGGGACCGGCGTGCGCGAGGCCGCCGTGGCGCACCTGCACGGCACACCGGGCGACGCTGCCGGCCTGGTCCAGCAGGGACAGCGCCGCCTCCTCACCGGTGACGTACAGCGGCCGGGGCTGCTCGCGCAGCAGGGTGCTCAGCGCGGTGTCCGCCTGGCGCAGGAACCGCCGGGTGTCCGCGTCGCTGAAGGCGCTCGGCACGTCCCCGATGCGCTGCTGCCGCTCGGCGTCGAAGTTCTCCCGGCTGCGGACGAGCGGGAAGCCCCCGGAGCGCTCCTCGACGACCCGGTCACCACCGCCGCTCCACAGCGTGACGCGGTCCGAGGAGACCGACAGCACCCAGAACGGCCGTTCGGCGGCCTGGGCGGCGACGAGATTGCGGGTGAGGAAGGTGTCGGACAGGACCACCCGCTCCGGGACGCTGCGGGCGAGGGACCAGACCTGGTGCTCGCCCGGGGCGGCGAAGATCGCCAGGCCGTCCTCGGCGTGTGTCAGGTCCACTTCGGCGAGGGCGCGGTCGAGCTGTGCCTCGACCTCCGCCCGCCGCTCGCGGGTGACGCCGGGGTCGGACTCCAGCCGCTTGCGTGCCTCGGTCAGCACATTGCGCAGCCGGACCGGATCCTGGCCGCTCTCGGGTTCGCGGCGGTGTGTCGGGGTCAGCACGGACACCGCCGGGTAGGGACGCGGACGCCGCAGTTCGGCGAGGGCCGCGGGACTCAGTGCGTGCTCCATGACAGCACCATAGGACCGATTCATCTGTCCGGCATTCGGGGTAATACCGGCGACGGGGCTGGTGAATTCTCCCCGCGGTACGACGGTGACGGGAGCCGCCCGGACCGTTACCGTACCCGTCAGTAACCGAACCGCACGGACCGCCCAGGAGACCCCATGCCACAGCTCGACCTCGCCGGAGCGGCCCTGACCTACGACGACGAAGGCCCCCGCGACGCCCCGGAGGCGCCCCTGGTCCTCGTCCACGGCTGGACCGCGGACCGGCACCGCTGGGACCATCAGATGGCGCACTTCTCCGGCAGTCGCCGGGTGATCCGGCTCGACCTGCGCGGCCACGGGGAGAGCACCGGCGCCGGGGTGCGCACGATCGCCGAGCTGGCACAGGACGTCCTGGCCCTCCTGGACCACCTCGCGGTGGAGCGGTGCGTGCTGATCGGCCACTCCATGGGCGGCATGATCGCGCAGACCCTCGCCCTCGGCCATCCCGCGCGCGTGGAACGGCTCGTGCTGGTCAACTCCATCGGCCGGATGACCTACAGCCGGGGCCGCGGGCTGCTGATGGCAGCCTCCACCCTGGTGCCGTTCAAGCTGTTCGTCGCCGCCAACATCCAGCGAGCCTTCGGGCCCGGGTATCCGCGCGAGGAGATCCGCGCGCAGATCCGTGCCTCCGCCAGCACCCCGCGCGAGGTCGTCATGACGCTCTACGGCGCCATGCGCGCCTTCGACCTGCTCGACCGGGCCCCCGAGATCCGCATGCCCACCCTGCTGGTGCACGGCTACCACGACGTCCAGCTGCCCGTGTCCCAGGTGCTGCGCCTGGCCAAGGCGTGCCCCGACGCGGTCGTGCGCATCCTGGACGGCGGCCATGAACTGCCCCTGGAGAAGCCGGCGGAGCTGACGGCGGCGCTGGAGCGGTTCCTGGCCGCGCACATGGCGGAACCGGCCTGACCCGCCCCGCACTTGGTCAACTTTTTAGCTGTGGCCGGTTCCCGGCGTCTCCGGTCCGCCGGCATGGAGAGCGCTTGCTCATCCGCAGGCAAAACGCGGCCGAAACACGCGGGGTAATGAGTCGTCCGTGTGACAGCAGCGTTGACCGCTCCCGACCGCCTGACGGAAGGTCGTCATATAGGTGCTCGATACAACTGGTTTCCGGGCCGGTCTCCGCACTCCGCCGAAGCGCAGGTGAGCGGGGGCCGCCAGGGGACCGGAGGCAGGAGGCAGCGCATGTGCGGCATCACCGGATGGGTGTCCTTCGACCGCGACCTGACCGCCGAGGCCACCACATTGCATACGATGACCGAGACGATGGCCTGCCGCGGTCCGGACGACCACGGCACCTGGGCCGAGGGCCCCGCCGCGCTGGGACACCGCCGGCTCGCCATCATCGACCTCCCCGGCGGCCGCCAGCCGATGCCCCTCGCCACCCCCGCGGGAACCGTCGCGCTGGTCTACTCCGGCGAGGCGTACAACTTCACCGAGCTGCGCCGGGAACTCCAGGACCGCGGCCACCGGTTCACCACCGACTCCGACACCGAGGTCGTCCTGCACGGCTATCTGGAGTGGGGCGACGCGGTCGCCGAACGCCTCAACGGCATGTACGCGTTCGCCGTGTGGGACGGACGGCACGACACGCTCGTGATGATCCGCGACCGCATGGGCATCAAGCCCTTCTACTACTACCCGACCCCCGACGGCGTCCTGTTCGGCTCCGAGCCCAAGGCCGTACTCGCCAACCCGCTGGCCCGGCGCCGCGTCACCCCGGACGGCCTGCGCGAGCTGTTCACCCAGATCAAGACCCCGGGCCACGCCGTGTGGGACGGCCTGCACGAGGTGGAGCCCGGCACGGTCGTCACGGTCGGCCGCTCCGGTCTCACCACCCGCGTCTACTGGCGGCTCGAGACCCGGCCGCACACCGACGACCGCGACACCACCATCGCCACCGTCCGCTCGCTCCTCGACGACATCGTGCGCCGTCAGCTGGTCGCCGACGTGCCGCGCTGCACCCTGCTCTCCGGCGGCCTCGACTCCTCCGCCATGACCGCGCTCGCCGCCCGGCAGCTCGGCGTACACGGCGAGCAGGTGCGCAGCTTCGCCGTGGACTTCGTCGGCCAGGCCGAGAACTTCGTCGCCGACGAGCTGCGCGGCACCCCCGACACCCCGTTCGTGCACGACGTCGTCAAGCTCGCCGACACCGACCACCAGGACATCGTGCTCGACGCCCAGGACCTCGCCGACCCCGCCGTGCGCGACCAGGTGATCCGCGCCCGCGATCTGCCGGCCGGCCTCGGCGACATGGACGGCTCGCTGCTGCTGCTCTTCCGCGCCGTCCGGCAGAAGTCGACGGTGGCCCTGTCCGGCGAGTCCGCCGACGAGGTGTTCGGCGGCTACCTCCAGTTCTTCGACGAGGAGTCGCGGCGCGCCGACACCTTCCCCTGGCTCCCCCTGTCCGCCCGGCACTTCGGCGGCAACACCGACGTGCTGCGCGCCGACCTCGCCCGCTCCCTGGACCTGTCGGGTTACGTGGCCGACGGCTACCGCACGGCCGTCGCCGCCATCGACCGCCTGGACGGCGAGAGCGACTTCGAGTACCGCATGCGGCAGATCAGCCATCTGCACCTGACCCGCTTCGTCCGGGGCCTGCTCGACCGCAAGGACCGGATGAGCATGGCCGTCGGCCTGGAGGTCCGGGTGCCGTTCTGCGACCACCGGCTGGTCGAGTACGTCTACAACGCCCCGTGGGCGCTGAAGTCCTTCGACGGCCGGGAGAAGAGCCTGCTGCGCGAGGCGACCGCGGACCTGCTGCCGCGCTCGGTGTACGAGCGGGTCAAGAGCCCCTACCCGTCCACCCAGGACCCGCGGTACGCCCGCGCCCTCCAGGAGCAGGTCAAGGACCTCCTCACCGACCCCTCCCACGCCGTCTTCGACCTGGTCGACCGGGAGCGGGTGCGGCAGGCCGCCGAGCGCGAGGCACCGGTCACCACCCAGCCGGCCCGGCACGGCCTGGAACGAACCCTGCACCTCGCCCGCTGGCTGGACCTGTACTCACCCGAACTGGTCCTCGGCTGAGAGCGCGGTCAGCCCAGTCCGATGGCGCGGTCGGCGGCCGCCGCGCTCGGCTGCCACCACGTCGTCACCGGCTCCCACACCAGGATCCGCCGGCCGGTGCCCAGCCGTGCGGCGGTGAAGGAACGGCCGGACTGCGCCGCCGACGCCGCCACACCGAGCGCGTCCACCCTGCGGACCTCGGGGTCCGCAGGGTCCCCGACGGTCCGTATGTCGGCGTAGGCGGTGCCGCCCGCGGCGAGGCGGTAGCCGCCGGAACCACCCGTCGGCACCGGCAGCGCGGCCCCGTCCAGGCCCTTGAAGGTCACCGTGGGCGCCCGGTCGACGGCGCAGGCGCGGACGCCGCGGTTGGTGACGCGCAGCCGCACCACGGTCGGGTCGGCCAAGGCGGCCCTCGCCCGGACCGCCAGCACCTGCTCGGCGCAGCGGACCGGTTGGCTGGGACGGGTCGCGGCCAGGCTCTGCGGCGCGGTCAGCAGCAGGGCCGCGACGACGGCCGGCACGGCGGGTACGGCGATGAAGGCGCGCGGACGCATGCTGGTCCTCCCGGTCTGGTCATGGCCGGCTGCGGGACGGCGACGGCGAGGTCATCGGCCGGCGCCGTCCAGGGTGGCGCTCCAGTCGCCGCCGTCGGCCGGGCACGAGCTGCCGCTGGCGGGCAGGGTGCCGTACAGCAGAAAGTCGTCGATCGTGTGGTGCACACAGGTGGAGGAGGAGTAGCCGGTGTGCCCGTCGCCCTTGTTGTCGAGAATCACCGCCGACGGGCCGAGCCGCCGGGCCGTCTCCTCCGTCCACCGGTACGGCGTCGCCGGGTCCCCGCGCGTGCCCACCAGCAGCATCTTCGCCGAGTGCACCTGCTTGACCCGGTCCCGGATGAAGTCCGTGCCCCGCGGCCTGCCGTAGCACATCAGCAGCTGGATGAGCCGGTAGCGGCCGAAGACCGGAGAGGCCTGGTCGTACGCGGCCCGCAGCTCCTTCAGGTCCCGGGTGAGCCGGGCGGCGGTGGGCCGGTCGGGGTCGTCGGCGCAGTCGATCGCCATCAGCGCGGCGGGCAGGTTGTCCGCGGGGACGTGCTGCGGATCGGTCAGGCCGCCCTGCACCGCGTACCGCCGCTGCCCGGCACCCGCGCCGGTGCTCCGGAGCGGGAGCCGGATGCCGCCGGTGGAGAAGGCGAGCACGCCCCGGGTGTCGCCGTCCTCCGTGAGCGAAGCCAGCGCCCGCTCCAGCAGGGGCCACATCTGCTTGCTGTAGAGCGCCTGCCCGATCGCGCCCACCAGGTCCTGGCCGGAGAAGGAGCCGCCGAAGTCGGTGGGCACCGGGTGCTCGTCGAGCGAGTGCACCAGCCGTACGACCTCGTCCCCGGCCGCACGCCGGTCCTGCCCGAACGGACAGGCGAGATCCGTCGTACACCAGTCCAGGAAGTCGTCCAGTGCGGTCTGCTGCCCCTCGGCGCCCGCGATGCCCTGCTCGGACAGCGGCTCGGTGAGGGTGTCGACGCCGTCCAGCGTCATCCGTCCCACCTTGTGCGGGAACTGCGCCGCGTACACCGCGCCGAGCCGGGTTCCGTAGGAGAAGCCGAGGTAGTTGAGCTTCTTGTCGCCGAGCGCCTGGCGGATCACGTCCAGGTCGCGGGAGGCGTTCACGGTGCCTATGTGGCGCAGCACCGGGCCGGAGTTCCGGGCGCAGGCCGCGGCGGCCTTTTGCAGCTGGGCGAGCAGCGCCTGCGGGTGGGCGAGGTCGGCGGTCCCGTCCGTCGCCGTCGCGGCCTCGTCGGTGCCCTCGCCGCAGCTGACGGGGGAGGAGCGGCCGACGCCGCGCGGGTCGAAGCCGACCACGTCGTAGCCGTTGGTCAGGTCCATGAACTGCTTGCCCGCGGCGGCCAGTTCGCTGACGCCCGAGCTGCCGGGGCCGCCGAAGTTCAGCAGCACCGAGCCCCGGGACGGGCCCGTCGCGCGATAGCGGGCCAGGGCGAGGTCCAGGGTGCCCGCGGTGGGCCGGGCGTAGTCGAGCGGCACGGTCACCTTGGCGCACTGGAGGTCCTTCGGCATGTCGGGGCCCGCGCAGGCACCCCACACCGCCTTCTGCCGGTAGAACCGGGACAGGTCGGGCTGCGGCGGGGTCGCCGCGGCCGCGGGCAGCCCGGCTCCGAGCAGCGCGAGGGTGAGGAATCCGGCCCCCGTGCAGCGCCGCACGGCGGACCGTGTGGACAGCATGGCCAGCATCGATCGCCTCCCGGGGCGCGCCCGTCCTGGGCCGGGGCCGACGCCCTCGGATCACCTTAAGCGGGCCCCGGAAGGCCCGCCTCCGGACGAGCGGGACGGCACCGGGTGCCGTACCCTTCGCTCTCTCCATCCCTTTTGGTGATCATTCAGTGTGCTTTCCATGCGGTTCGATAGCTGTGCCACTCGATGGGGTGAAAGACCGATTGGCCATAACTCGGACGGTTCGCCTGCGTTTTACAGGGTGCGGGTGAATGGCCCGCGACGATGTCTGGAAGGCAGGGAACCTATGGGACGGGCTACCCGAAACGGTGTGATCGCCGCCGCCGTCGCCGCCTCCGGCGCGCTGGCCGTGGCGCTCCCGGTGTCCGGGGCCTTCGCGGCCGCCGGGTCCGGCGCCGACGGCAGCGCGCAGAACTCGCCCGGACTGGTCTCCGGCAACGGCATCCAGCTCCCGGTGCAGGTGCCGGTGAACCTGTGCGGGAACACCGTGAACGTCGTCGGACTGCTCAACCCGGCCGCGGGCAACCGGTGCACCGACACCGGCGTCAGCGGCACGGGCGGGGCCTCCGCGTCCGGCGGGGCGTCGGCGCACGGCGGCGCCCAGGACGCGCCCGGAGTGGTCTCCGGCAACGGCGTCCAGCTCCCGGTCGACGTACCGGTCCAGATCAGCGGCAACAGCGTCAATGTGGTCGGCGTGGCCAACCCGGTGCTGGGCAACACCTCGGTGAACGGCCCCGGCGACCAGCCCCGCGCCCCCCGCCACCCGCAGACCCCACCGGCCCCGCACACCCCGCCGACCCCGCACACCCCGTCGGCCCCGCCGGCCCACCCGGCCCCGCACCCCCGGCACACCCCGCTCCACCCGGCAGAACCGCCCCGGACCGTGACCACCCTCGCCCACACCGGCACGGACCTCGCGGCCCCCGCCGCCGCGGTCAGCGCCGCGCTCCTCCTGACGGGCGGCATCCTCTACCGCCGCTTCCGGCAGGGCGGCACCCGCTGACCGGACACATACGATGCCCGCCCGCGCCTACGGCCGTCCGCCGGACGCGCGAGCGGGCACCGGCCGGCCCGCCGGGTCGGGGGGACCAGGCCGGCCGGCGCACCTCCGCAACGGCCGATCTCCCCATGGCGCGGCCCCCGTTGATCCGGAAGGATGCGGCAGGTCAGCCATGACCCCCGACCGAAACGGAGCGCACCGATGACCTCTCCGGCCCCCCATGACCTCGTCGTCACCCAGGCCACCCTCGCCGACTGGCCGGTGATCAGCGGATGGGCGGCCGCGGAGGGCTGGAACCCCGGACTGTCCGACGGGCCCGCGTTCTTCGCCCAGGACCCCGAGGGGTTCTTCCTCGGCCGGATCGACGGGGAGCCGGTCTCGGCGATCTCCGTGGTGAACTACGGCACCGACTACGCCTTCCTCGGCTGCTATCTCGTACGGCCCGACCTGCGCGGCCAGGGGCACGGCCTCACCACCTGGAAGACCGCGCTGGCCCACGCCGGGGACCGCACGGTCGGCCTGGACGGGGTCGTCGCCCAGCAGGACAACTACCGCCAGTCCGGCTTCGAACTCGCTTACCGCACCATCCGGTTCACCGGACCGGCTCCCGAGAGCGAGACCCCCTCCGGGGTCCGCCCGGCCGAGCCCGGCGACCTGGCCGCCCTCACCGCCTACGACGGCGCCTGCTCCCCGGCCGACCGCCCGCGCTTCCTCGCCGAGTGGCTCACCGGCCCCGGCCACCGCGCCGTGGTCCGCCACGACGGCGGCCGCCTCACCGGCTACGGCGTCATCCGCCCCGGCCATGACACCCTCCGCATCGGCCCACTGTTCGCGGACACCGCCGAGGACGCCCGCGCCCTGTTCGCCGCCCTCACCGCCGAGGCGGCCGGCCAGGAGATCGCCCTCGACGTACCCGAGCCCAACACGGCCGGCGTCGCCCTCGCCGAAGCGGCAGGACTCGTCGCCTCGTTCGAGACGGCCCGCATGTACACGGGCCCGGTACGCGCCCACGCGCAGGAGCGCGTGTTCGGCGTCACCACGCTCGAACTGGGCTGACGGCGCCCGAACCGCACCGCGGTTCGCCGCCTCGCCCGGCCCATCGGGAATTGCGTTGCCCGCCCGGGGCGGACATGGTGCAGTGGCCGTATGGATCACTCGGCGGTACTCGCCCGCTACGACCAGGAGATGCGCCGGGGCGCACGGCCGGACGGCCCCGGGGCCCGGATCGAACGGGCCGGCGGGGTGGTGCGCCAGGTCGCCGGCCCGCAGGGCTGGAACGGGGTGCTGTGGTCCGGGCTGGACGCGGCGGACGCGGACCGGGCCGTCCAGGACCAGATCGACCGCTTCACCGGCCTCGGCCGGGACTTCGAGTGGAAGCTCTACGGCCACGACCGGCCGAAGGATCTCGGCGCCCGGCTCACCGCTGCCGGGTTCCGGCCCGAGCCGGAAGAGGCCCTGCTGGTGGGCGAGGTCGCCCGGCTGGCCCTGGACGCCGAACCGCCCGCCGGCATCCGGCTCGTGCGGGCCACCGACCCGGCCGGGGTCGACCTCGTCGTCGCGGTGCACGAGCAGGCCTTCGGCACCGACGGCGGCCGGCTGCGGCACCGGCTGCTGGCCCGGCTGGCCGCCGACCCCGGCACGGTCGTCGCCGTGGTCGCGCTCGCCGGTGACGAACCCGTCAGCGCCGCCCGGATGGAACTGGTGCCCGGCACCGCCTTCGCCGGACTCTGGGGCGGCGGCACCGTCGAGGCCTGGCGGGGCCGGGGCGTCTACCGTGCCCTGGTCGCCCATCGCGCCCGCGTCGCCGCCGAACACGGATACCGCTATCTCCAGGTCGACGCCTCGCCCATGAGCCGCCCGATCCTTCAGCGCCTCGGATTCCACCAGCTCAGCACCACCACGCCGTACCTGTACGGCGGCTGACGCGCCGGCCGGCGCGCTCCGGTTATTGCCGGGACTTTCTGTTCACCGGGCCTTCATGCCATGTACCTTTCAATCAATCGACGCGTGTAGAACCCTCAAGCCGGTTCTACGCGCGCAGACTTGGCGCCCCCACCGCCGTCTCCCCACCCCTCATGGAGGTTCGCCGGATGCCTGGATCCAGGAGATCCCGCCGCAGATTCACCACCGCCCTGGCCGGACTGGGCATGCTCCTCACCGGAGCCGCCCTCCAGGTCGGCGCCAGCGCCCCCGCCCACGCGGCGACCCCGCACCGCATCCTGTTCGACAACGCCCACGCCGAGACGGCCGGCAACGCCGACTGGATCATCTCCACCAGTCAGCCCGACCCGCTCGGCCAGAACTCCTCCCCGTCCGCCGAGACGGACTGGACCGGCGCCCTGTCCTCCTGGGGCGTGGCGCTCCAGAAGACCGGCAACTACAGCCTCAAGACGCTGCCGTCGGGCTCCAGCCTCAGCTACGGCGGCTCCGCCACGACCGACCTGTCGAACTTCGACACGCTGGTCCTGCCGGAGCCCAACACGATGTTCTCCGCCGCCGAGAAGACGGCGATCATGAACTTCGTGAAGAACGGCGGCGGTCTGTTCATGATCTCCGACCACACCGGAGCCGACCGCAACAACGACGGCTACGACGCGGTCCAGATCCTCAACGACCTGATGTCGAACAACAGCGTCGACTCCACCGACCCGTTCGGCTTCTCGATCGACTCGCTGGACGTCAAGTCCGACTACCCGCCCGCCATCAGCGACAGCACCAACCCGGTGCTGCACGGCTCCTTCGGCACCGTCACCAAGAGCCTGATCGCCGACGGCACCACGGCCACCCTCAAGCCCTCGGACAACCCCGCGGTCAAGGGCCTGGTGTACCGCACCGGCTCCTCGGGCAACACCGGCGCGTTCTTCCTGACCAGCACCTTCGGCAGCGGCCGCATCGCGTTCTGGGGCGACAGCTCGCCCATCGACGACGGCACCGGCCAGTCCGGCAACACGCTGTACGACGGCTGGAACGACTCCGGCGCCACCAACGCGGCCCTTGCCCTCAACGCCACCGAGTGGCTGTCCGGCGCGAGCGGCAGCGGCAGCGGCGGCGGCACCGGGGGCGGCGGGGGCGGCTCGACGTCCTGCACCGCCGGCCAGCTGCTCGGCAACAACGGCTTCGAGTCCGGCAGCACCGCCTGGAGCGCGAACAGCGGCGTCATCACCAACTCGACCGGCGAAGCGGCCCACTCGGGCTCGTACTACGCCTGGCTCGACGGCTACGGCACCGCCACCACCGACACCCTCTCCCAGTCGGTGACCATCCCGTCCGGCTGCTCGACGGCCACCTTCAGCTTCTATCTGCACGTGGACACGGCGGAGACCTCCACCAGCACGGCGTACGACACCCTCCAGGTGCAGGTCCTCAACAGCTCGGGCACGGTCCTCGGCACCCTGGCGACGTACTCGAACCTCAACGCGGGCTCGGGCTACACCCAGCGCAGCTTCAACCTCAGCGGCTACGCGGGGCAGACCGTCACCCTGAAGTTCACCGGCACCGAGGGCTCCAAGTACCAGACGTCGTTCGTCGTGGACGACACCGCGCTCAACGTGAGCTGAGCACAGGGGTGGGCCGCCTTGCCGGCCCACCCCCTTTTTTTGTCAGCCGGCCGGCGCCGTCTGCTCCGGAGTGTTCCAGCCGGAGACCCGCACCCGCGGTGCGGCGCCTCGCAGATCGGCCGTGCGCCAGGTGGCGGTGAGCGTCACCGACTCGCCCGGCCACAGGCTCACCTCGTTGTCCGACCAGCGCACCGGCAGCACCGGCCTGCCCTGCGCGTCCACGAGGTGGACGTCCGTCAGCAGCGCCGGGGTACGGCCCGTGCCCGTGGCACGCAGCGTGACCGTGGTGGTCGACGTGCCGCCGGACGACTCGGTCGACGCCGTCGCCGCCACCGGTACCCGGGCCATGGCGGCCAGGCCGCTGAGGTCGGCGTAGTCGTCCGTCGGCGTGTAGTACCAGGTGGTACTGCTCCAGTCGAGCGTGTCCGGGCTGGTGGACAGCCAGTAGACATTGCGGTCCGTCTCCCGGCCGTCCGCGCCGGTCAGCAGCAGGCGGAGCAGATAGGTGCGGGGCAGACCGCTCACCGATGAGGGCAGGGTCAGCGCGGTGGTGTGCGCCCCGTCCCCGCCGACCGAGACACCGCGGACCGTGCGGTCGTACTTCTGGGTGCCGTCGGGGGCGAACAGGGTGGCCCGTACGGTCAGACCGCCGGCCGGGGTGTGCCGGTTGTCCACCACGACGACCGAGCGGTCGTCGTAGGAGTACTGCACATGCAGCGGCTCGTTCGCCTTCTTGGCGCCGAAGTAGGACCCGCCCTGGTCCAGATAGCGGTCCGTCAGCTGCCAGTGCAGGGAGGTCCAGCCGCTGTTGAACATCCAGTGGATCACCCCGGTGGCCGGTGCGGTGCGGTCCGTGGCGTTGCGCTGGTAGGCCTCGAACTGGGCGCGGACGTTCTCGTACTGGGCCAGCTGCGCCTTGCGGACGTAGTCGGTGAGGCCGGTGGGGGCGCCGTAGCGGCCGGTGAGCGCGTCGTCGTAGATCCCCAGTGTGCCGAAGACCGGGGACGGCGAGCGGTGGTACTGCCGGGTGTCCGGTTCCTTCCAGAGGGTGTCGAGTTCCGCCGGTGTCAGCATCCGGCGCAGGGTGTCGAGGGTGGGGATGCTCGGTCCCGCGCTGGTCTCCGAGTTGAAGCCGGTGGCTCCGCCCTCGCGCTTGGCGTACCAGTAGCGGGGCGGTACCCAGTCGTAGGGGCCGGTCATCTTCATGCCCGAACTGCCCAGTTGTGGCGAGGAGTTGTCCGAGGCGGCCGGGATCACCGGGGTGTTCCAGTCGGCGGCCTTCAGGGCGTCCAGGTAGTCCCGCTCGATCCTGGCGTCGGGGGCGAAGTCGCTGCCGATCAGGAACGACAGCACGCTCGGGTGGTCCCGCAGCCGGGCCGCCTCCGCGGCCATGGACGCCTTCGCCACCGGGTGGTCGGCGGCGGTCCACTCCCGGCCGGCCTCGCTGCCGTTGACGTCGCCCTCCCACTTGTCGCAGCACTCCCAGCCGGGCAGGGTGAGCACGCCCAGGCGGTCGGCCAGCGCGAAGAACTCGTCCGGCTCCAGGTGGCCCTCCAGCCGGAGGGTGTTCAGGCCCAGGTCGACGGCGTATCGAAGCCGGTCCTCGGCAGAGCGGTCGTCCCAGCGCAGGAACTCGTCCGGGGCCCAGCCGCCGCCCTTGACCAGCAGCCTGCGGCCGTTGATCCGGTACTGGCGGGCGCCGTCCGCGTCGAGCGGGGCCCGGACGTCACGGATGCCGAAGGTCTCGTGCGCGGTGTCGGACGGCGTACCGGCCACGGACGCGGTGAGGTCGAGGTCGTACAGCGGCTGTCCGCCCATCCCGGCCGGCCACCACACCTTCGGCGCCGTCAGGTGCAGTCCCGGGACGTCGGCGGGGGAGAAGGCGACGGTCGTGGTCTGGTGGGCGGCGAGCGGCACGGTCCGGGACAGCTCCGTGCCGGCGACGCGGCCGCTGATCCGCGCCGTGACCGGGGTGCCGGAGTCGTTGCGGACGCGGGCCCGGACCGTCAGGTCGGCGGTGGCGAGGGACGGCACGTCCAGCCGGGTCACGACGTGCGCGTCGCGCAGCGCGACCGGGCCGCCCCGGCGGACCAGGACGTCCCGGACGATGCCCATGTTCCGGTCGGGCGGCGGCTGGAGCCAGTCGAGCCAGCCCATGGTGAGGTCGTTGTCCGGGTCGTTGGGCCGGACGCGGAAGGCGACCGTGTTGGTGCCGGGCCGCACCAGCGCGGTGATGTCCAGCTCGTGGTGGGTGTAGACGCCGGTGACGTCCGCCGCCTGCGCCACCCGGTGGCCGTCGACATAGACGTCGGCCGCCGAGACGACCCCGCTGAAGTCGAGGTAGGTGCGGCGCGTGGTGTCCTCGACGGTGAAGTCGGCGCGGTACCACCACGGCACCTCGAAGTCGGCCCGCGGGATCTTCCGCTGGTTGGTGGAGCGGAACGGGTCGGGGTAGACGCCGTCGGCGAGGAGCGCGGCCAGCACGGTCGAGCGGGGGCCCGCGGGGTACCAGCCCTGCGTCGGATAGCCGGGGGAGGAGACCGCCGCCGCCGAGTCGCTCACCTCGGCCGTGGATCGCACGGCGTACCCGGCGAGCGGGGTGCTCGTCCCGGCCGCGGCGGCCACGCGGGTGAGCGGGACCGGCGGGTACGGCGCCCGCGCGCTCGGCGAGCCGGCCCACGCTCCGGTGGTCAGCGCGAGCAGCGTCGCGAGGAGCAGCGCGGTGACGGCGTGGCGGGGGCCGGGGGCGGGGCGAGGGAACACGGAGTCTCCAACCCTCGAAAAGCGAGGAAAACGTACAAATCCGGCTCAAGGTAGGGAGTGGCACGGGGAGAGTCAACGAACCTGGCCGGGCGACGCGCGTGCCTGCCGTGCGCTAGGGTGACGGGAGTCGTCGAGAGCCTCCCCGGGCGGACCGCAAGTCCGCCC
>NZ_JBHXVE010000003.1:238689-275637 GCF_042672505.1 Streptomyces sp. NPDC127190 | reverse complement strand
CCGCTACAAGGGCCTGACCCCCGGCGCGGCGGCCGCCCGGGCCGGGGGGGGCGCCGCGCCCCACGGCCTACACCCGGGCCCCCCCCCACGCCCCCCGGGGGAGGCTCTCGTTCATGACCGAAACCATGATTCCGGACCTGCTCGTCCGGTCCGCGACCCCCGATGACCGGCCCACCGTCGAACGGCTGTGGCTGATGTTCCGGCATGACCTGTCCGAGTACGCGGGTGTGCTGCCGGCCGCCGACGGTGGCTTCCGCAGCGAGCGCGTGGACTCCGCCTTCACCGCTCCCGGCTGGGCGCCGTACCTGCTGCTGTGCGGCGAACGCCCCGCCGGGTTCGCCTTCGTGCGCGCACTGGACGGCCCGGTGCGGGTTCTGAACAGCTTCTTCGTGGTGCGCGGCGCGCGCCGCCGGGGCCTCGGGCTGCGGGCCGTCCGGGCGGTGCTGGCCCGGCACCCCGGGCCGTGGGAGATCGCCTACCAGCAGGAGAACCCCGTCGCCGTGCGCTTCTGGCAGCGGGTCGCGGAGGATGCCGCGGGGGATGCCTGGACCCGTGAGCTCCGGCCGGTGCCAGACCGGCCGGAGCTGGCCCCGGATGTGTGGATGTCCTTCACCGTGAGCGGCTGAGCCGCCCTGTCCGGTCCGTGTCCTGGCGGCACATGAAGGGGCCGGTCCGCCCGGGCGGACCGGCCTGGTCGATGTTCCTGTTCAGGTGACTCTCCCTTCCTCGGTCTTCTCCTCAAGGCCTGGGGACACTCTTGGCCGCCGTACCGGCGCAGACCAGTCCGAGGACGATCGCCAGTGCGCCGATGACGATGTTGTTGATGATCACGCCCGCGTCCGGGCCGCTGCCCACGATCCAGGGAGCGATGATCAGCCACACGCCCATGGCGCACATGGCCCAGCTGAGGCCGTACATCCGCTCCGGGGCCCGGGTGAATCCGAGGGCCAGCAGGCCGATCGCGATCCCCATGATCAGATTGTGCGTCATGAGCGCCGGCTGGCTCGCTGTGTAGTGCACGATCCACGGCGATGCCGCGCAGTACAGACCGAGCAGGAATACCGGTCCGTCCACGAGCGCCACATCGCGACCGCCGAGCATGCGGGCGTAGCGAGCCCGCATTTCGGAGACATCGGGGTGGCTCGTTATGTCACCCCTGTGTGAGACGTTGGCCATGACTCGTCTCCTTTGCCTTTCAGGCCGGACCGCAGCCAGTGCGGTGTGCGGTACGCGCCGCCTGTCATTAGTTTGCCCTTATTTCTCCTTTATGTGTAGAGGTGGGTGGGCTGGTACCGGTACACAGATGTGAGGGGCGCGCGGCACGAACGGGCTGGGCGGCTACCTTCTCCGTCCGTTGCCGGAGGTGTCGCACAACGCCCGGTCGACGAGGGCGCTGGCGGCCTTCTGCTGCCGGATCGTCTCAGGGAGGTCGTTGAAGCTGGTGGACATGGAGACGGTGACGGTGCGGCTGCCGTCGTCGGTGGCGCCGTTCAGGGTGATGTAGCCGGCTTCCCCTCCTTCGTGGCTCCAGTAGCTCCCGCCGCAGCTCAGGGGGCGGTTGACCAAGCCGAGGCCGTAGCGTCCGCCGGGCCAGAACACCTCGAACCGCTTGGGAACGGGCACGGTGTCCTGCATCTCGGCCATGCGCGCCCGGGACAGCAGCCTGCCGCCCAGCAGCCCCCGGAAGAACCGGTTGACGTCCGCCGTGGTGGACACGTAGCCGCCGAGGTCGGGGACGATCTGTTCGGTGACGTCCGTCCGTTCGCCGGAGGCGAAGACCTGGTAGCCGTCGGCGTGCGGGCGGCGAAGGGTGGAGGCGGTGCCCGGCAGGTAGGTGTGGTCCATGCCGAGCGGTTTCAGGATCCGGCTCCCGACCTCCTGCTGCCAGGGGCGCCCGGCCGCCTTCTCGACGATCATGCCGAGGACGACGTAGCCGGTGTTGGAGTAACCCCAGCCGGTGCCCGGCCGGAAGTCCGGGTGGTGCTTCATCGCCCTCGCGACGATCTGTTCGGGGGTGTAGGTGTCGTAGCGGTGCCGGTAGTACTGCTGCGGGGTGTCGAAGCCGGGCAGGTCGTCGTGGAGGCCGCTGGTGTTCTGCAGCAGCTGGTGCACGGTGATCTTCCGTCCGTCGTTGCCGTTGCCGTCGATCACACCGGGCAGCCAGTGGTCCACCGTGTCGTCCAGGGACAGCTTGCCGTCGTCGGCCAGCTGAAGGACCACCGTGGCCATGAGCGCCTTGCCGGTGCTCGCCATCCGGAAGTAGCCGTTGCGGGGCACCGGGCGGTTCCCGCCCGCCCTGGCGACGCCGGCGGTGGCCACCAGATCCCAGCCGGAAGCGGTGGTCACCCGCGCCTGGACGCCGGTGATTCCCAGCGCCCGGATGGCACCGGTGTCCCGGCGCAGGTCCTCCTGCTGGTAGCCGGGCGCGGACCGCGCGGTCGCGCCGTCCGAGGACTGGACGGCAATGGCCGCACCCACTGTGCCGAGTACGGCCGCAGCGACGGCCGGCCACCCCCGGCCGATCCGGCGGCGACGTTGCTGGGAAGGGCGGTTCTGCGGCGCGGAGGCCGGGGTCGTCGATCTCATGGAGCAGACGCTAGGCAAGCGTCGAACCGCATGTCGCTACCGCAGGCGGCCGCCGGGAACCTACAGGTGGCTGTAGTGCCGCCGGGGCTCCCGGCCCATACAGTGGCGGGTCCGAGGGCCCCTTCCGGGTCCCGCTCGACAGACGAGGGTGGACCAGTGCACGGCGTGACAGGTGAGGCCCGCGCACGGTTGGTCCGAACCGGGCGCAGCGGACGTTACCTGCTCGGCACCCTGCTGACCGCGACGGTGACACTCGTGGCGGCGCCACTGCTGTGCCTGCCGTCGCTGGCAACTCCCTGGGCGGAGCGCCACCGCCGGCGCGCCGGGGCGGTGCTGGCCCGGCCGGTGGAGCCGCGCCCCCGTGCCCTGCGCCGAGACCTCGCATGGCTCGTGACGCAGGTGGCCACCGGCCTGCCCGCGGGCCTGCTTGCCCTGCTGTGCCTGGGCAACCTGCTCCTCACCGTCGTCGTCACCGTGGCGTGGCGGGCCTTCCCCGCGTCGGATCCGCCACGGCTGCTGCTGTTCGGAGTCCGTGTCGACAGCTGGGCCTCCGCGCTGACGGTCAACCTGGCGCAACTCCTGCTCCTTGCGGCTCTTGCGGCCGTCGCCCTGCCGCCGCTCGCCCGGCTGCACGCGCGGTGCTGCCTGGCAGTCCTGGCGCCGTCTCCCGCGGAACGACTGGCTGCGCGCGTCACCGAACTCACCCGGACGCGCGCCGATGTCCTTCAGGCGCACGGCGCGGAACTCCGCCGGATCGAACGCGACCTGCACGACGGCACCCAGGCCCGGCTGGTGGCCATCGCCATACGGCTTGCCGTGGCCGGGAACAGCCTTGCCCAGGACCCGGACGCGGCCGCCGCGCTCGTACGGCAGGCCCAGGCCGAGACCGAGGAGGCCATGGCCGAGCTGCGCTCCGTCATCCGCACCATCTACCCGCCGGTCCTGGCCGACCAGGGCCTCGAAGGCGCGCTCGGTACCCTGGCCGACAGGGCCGGCGTGCCGACCCGCATGGACATCGGCGATCTCGGCGAGGTCCCCGCCGCTGTCGAGGCGGTCGCCTACTTCGCCGTCACCGAGGCGCTGGCGAACATAGCCCGGCACAGCCGCGCCACCAAGGCCGCCGTCCACGTCACCCGGAACGGCGCGATGCTGTCCGCGGAGATCACCGACGACGGGGCCGGCGGGGCGGACGCATCCCGGGGCAGCGGCCTGGAGGGAATGCGCCGCCGCGCCGCCGCCCTGGACGGCACCATGAAGATCACCAGCCCGCCGGGCGGGCCGACCACCGTCACCGTGGAGCTGCCGTGCGCGTAGTCATCGCCGAGGACAACGTCCTGCTGTCCTCCGGACTCGAACTCCTGCTGGGCTCCCAGGGCTTCGAGGTCGCCGCGATCACGGAGGACGCCTCCGGCTTCCTCGCCGCAGTCGAGGCCCACCGCCCGGACGTCACCATCGTCGACGTGCGGCTGCCCCCGACCTTCCGCGACGAGGGCATCCGCGCCGCCCTCCGGGCCCGCCGCGACCGCCCCGGACTTCCTGTTCTGGTCCTGTCCCAGTACGTCGAGCAGGAATACGCCGGCCGCCTCCTCTCCGACACCCGTGGCGGCATCGGCTATCTGCTCAAGGACCGGGTGAGCCGCATCGCGGAGTTCACCGACGCACTGCGCCGCGTGGCCGCCGGCGGTACCGCCATGGACCCCGAGGTCATCGCCCAGCTCCTCGCCGTCCGCGGCGATCCCGTGGACACCCTGACCCCCCGCGAGCGCGAGGTCCTGGCCCTGATGGCCGAAGGGCACGACAACGCCACCATCGCCCAGCGGCTCTTCGTCACCGACAACGCCGTCCACAAACACATCGGCAGCGTCTTCCTCAAACTCGGCCTGTCGGCCGGCGACAGCGGCCACCGCCGGGTCCGCGCCGTCCTGGCCCACCTTCGCCGCCATGGCGGCCCCGAGCCCGGCGCAGCCGGTCAGTCACCCCCGGCCCGGCA
This sequence comes from Streptomyces sp. NPDC127190, assembly GCF_042672505.1. Taxonomy (NCBI): domain Bacteria; kingdom Bacillati; phylum Actinomycetota; class Actinomycetes; order Kitasatosporales; family Streptomycetaceae; genus Streptomyces; species Streptomyces sp. NPDC127190. The sequence continues at coordinate 271,061 of NZ_JBHXVE010000003.1, read as the reverse complement.
TCCGGCTCGCCAAGAGGACATGCCCGGACAGCCCTGTGTGCCCGACGACTTCGCCGTCCCCCTGGCCCCCGCCGCCGACGGGTTCCGTGCGGAACCTGCGGGACCTTGAGCGTCACGCACGCGACTTCCGGAACCGGACCGGCCGCCATGTGACCTCGGCCACTCCAGGGGGCCGGCGGAATTAACTTGAGGACGTGAAAGGTTGGCCTTTACATCTGAAACGTTGACCAGCAGCGAGGCACCCGTGAACCACCCCACCCCCGAGCAGCCCGCCGACGTCGTCGCCCGGCTCCGCGCCACCTTCGCCACCGGCCGCACCAAGCCCGTCGAGTGGCGCACCGAGCAGCTGCGCCGGCTGCGCGCGATGCTCACGGAGCGCGGTGCCGACCTCGCCGCCGCCCTCCACGCGGACCTCGGCAAGAGCAGCACCGAGGCCTACCGCACCGAGATCGACTTCACCATCCGGGAGATCGACCACACCCTGGAGCATCTCGCGGAGTGGCTGCGGCCCGAGCCCGCGCCCGTCCCGGCCCACCTCGGCGCCGACGCCACGGCCTGGACGCAGTACGACCCGCTCGGCGTGGTCCTCGTCATCGCCCCCTGGAACTACCCGGCGCAGCTGCTGCTCGCCCCGCTCGTCGGCGCGCTCGCCTCCGGCAACGCGGTCGTCGCCAAGCCCAGCGAACTCGCCCCGGCCACCTCCGCCGCGCTGGCCGAGCTGATCCCGGCCTACCTCGACACCGACGCCGTCGCCGTCGTCGAGGGCGGCGTCCCGGAGACCACGGCCCTGCTCGCCGAGCGCTTCGACCACATCTTCTACACCGGCAACGGCACCGTCGGCCGGATCGTGATGCGCGCCGCCGCCGAACACCTCACCCCGGTCACCCTCGAACTGGGCGGCAAGTCCCCGGTGTTCGTGGACCGCGGCACCGACCTCGACGCCGTCGCCGACCGTCTCGCCCGGGGCAAGTTCCTCAACGCCGGCCAGACCTGCGTCGCCCCCGACTACGTCCTGACCGACCCGGAGACCGCCCCCGCCCTGGAGGCCGCGCTGGTCCGCGCGGTCGAGACCCTGTACGGCACCGACCCGCAGAACTCCCCGGAGTACGGCCGGATCATCAACGAACGGCACTTCGACCGGCTGACCGCCCTGCTCGACTCGGGCCGGATCGCGGTCGGCGGCGCGAGCGAGCGCACCGCCAAGTACATCGCGCCGACGGTCCTCGCCGACGTCGACCCGAAGGCGCCCGTCATGCAGGAGGAGATCTTCGGCCCGATCCTGCCGATCGTCACCGTCGCCGGCCTGGACGAGGCGATCGCCTTCATCAACGACCGCGACAAGCCGCTCGCCCTGTACGTGTTCTCCGAGTCCGACGAGACCCGGGCGCGGATCGCCGCCGAGACCTCCTCCGGCGGCCTCGGCTACGGCCTGCCGCTGGCCCATCTCACCGTCTCCGACCTGCCGTTCGGCGGGGTGGGCGAGAGCGGCATGGGCAACTACCACGGCCGGTACTCCATCGAGACGTTCAGCCACCGCAAGGCGGTCCTCGCCAAGCCCCTGAACTGACGCGGCAGGCCGGACGGTTGTGCGATCATCCGCCGATGAGCACAGCAGCGATCACCGCGGACGCGTCCGGCACCTTCACCCTCGGCGATCTGCCCGTCCACCGCATCGGCCTCGGCGCCATGCGGCTGACGGGCAGCGCCGCCTTCCACCTCGGCACCCCGAGCGACCGCACCCGCTCCCTCGCGGTGCTGCGGCGGGCCGTCGAACTCGGCGTGAACCACATCGACACCGCCGCCTTCTACTTCTCCGCCACCCGCTCCGCCAACGAACTGATCAACACCGCGCTGGCCCCGTACGCCGAGGACCTGGTGATCGCCGCCAAGGTCGGCCCGTTCCGCGACTACCACGGCGAGTGGGGCACCGCGGCCCGCCCCGACCAGCTGCGCGGCCACGTGGAGGAGAACCTGCGCCAGCTCGGCCGCGACCACCTCGACCTCGTCTATCTGCGGCGGATGAGGCAGGACTCCATCGCCGAGCACTTCGGCGCCCTCGCCGAACTGCGCGAGGCGGGCATGATCCGGCACCTCGGCATCTCCGGCGTCGCACCGCACCACCTCGCCGAGGCCCTGGAGATCGCCCCGGTGGTCTCCGTGCAGAACCGGTACGCCCTGGACCGGCCCGACCCCGTCGACGACGAGATGCTGCGCCTGTGCGGCGAGCACGGCATCGCCTTCGTGCCGTTCTACGCCGTCGCCGGCGAGGCCGCGGCCCAAGCGGCGACCGACGACCACGACGACACCGTGCGCGACATCGCCCGCGCACACGGAGTGAGCCCCGCGCAGATCCGCATCGCCTGGACCCTGCACCAGGGCCCGCACGTCCTCGCCATCCCCGGCACCGGCAACCCGGACCACCTCGTGCAGAACGTCGCCGCGGGCGCCCTGCGCCTCACCGCGGACGAACAGAAGCGGCTGGACGCCCTGCACACCACCGCCGGCTGACCGGTCCCAGGGGGTACAGCCGTACGAAGGAACGATTGACTACCATCGGACGGGCGGGCGCACGGGCCGCCGCAGGCGAAGACGGGGTGAAGGACGTTCCATGACCGAGGCGAAGGACGAGCGCCGGCCGGCGGGCGAGCTCGAAGCGAGCGTCATGGCCGCGCTCTGGGCCGCCGGCGTCCCCCAGACGCCCGCCCAGGTCCAGCGCAGCCTCGGCGCGGAGCTCGCCCGTACGACGGTCACCACGATCCTCACCCGGCTGTACGACAAGGGCGTGGTCGAGCGGGAACGCCAGGGCCGCGGCTACGCCTACGCGCCGGTCCGCGACGCGCAGGACGCCCAGGGCCTCACCGCCCGCCGCATGCACAGCGAGCTGGACCGGGACAGCGACCGCGAGACGGTCCTCGCCCGCTTCGTCGCCCAGCTCAACCCCGACGACGAACGCATCCTGCGCGATCTGCTCGAATCCGACGACCGATGACCGCGCTGCTCCTGCTGCCCCTGCTGCTGCCCTGCACGCTGCCCTCGCTGGCCCGGCGCGCCGTCGCCCGGCTGGCGCCCCTGACCGCACTGTGGGCGCTCACCGGATGCGCGGTCGTCTTCGCCGGCTGCTCGCTGGCGGCGCTCGGCGCGTTCGTGCTCACCGGGCTGCTCAAGCTGCCGCTCTTCGCCGCGTTCGGCGAGCTGGTCCACCCGCTGCGCACCGCCTCCGACCTCGTCGTGCTCCCGGCCGCGGCCACCTCCGTCGGCGCGCTCGCCGTGTGCGCGCTGAGCCTGGTCCGCTCGGTGCTGCGCCAGACCCGCGCCTTCCGCGCGGCCCGCACCGAGGCCGGGCGCGGCCCCGCCGCCGGGGACCTGTGCGTGGTGGACTCGCCCCGCCCCGACGCCTACGCCCTGCCGGGCCGCCCGCACCGGATCGTCGTCACCACCGCGATGCTGCGCAGCCTGGACGGCAAGGAGCGGGAGGCGCTGTTCGCCCACGAGCGGGCCCACAACGCGGGCGGCCACCACTACTTCCTCGCCGCCGCCGAACTGGCCGCGCACTGCCATCCCGCGCTCCGCCGGGTCCGCGACTCCATCCGGCTGGCCGCCGAGCGCGCGGCCGACGAGGACGCCGCCGCCTCGGTCGGCGACCGGCGGCTGACCGCCCGAGCCATCGCCCGCGCGGCTCTCGCCGGTCAGTCGGCCCCTTCGTCGCGTCCCGCCTTCGCCGCCGCGGCGGCCGGCGGCCCGGTCCCCCAGCGCGTCCAGGCCCTGCTGGCAGCTCCGCTCGCGCCCCGCGCCGGCCGCGCCGTCGCCGCGTTGCTGCTCGTCTGCGCCGCCGGCTCCTGCGTGGCCTCGGTCACCGGGATGGCCGACTTCCATCACCGCATCGAGGTCGCCCAGGGCGAAGAGCGGCCCTGACGGCCACTCCTCACGCGGGCCCGTCGAGCGTGCGACGGACGAGGCGTCCGGTGGCCCGGTTCCACAGCGTGGCCAGGTCCTGCTCGTCGGCCCCCGTCCACCCCGTGCCGGCCGCGCCGCTGCCGGCCTGCTCCGCCCGCTCCCGTGCCCTTGCCCAGGCCCGCCGAACCGGCGTAGCGACGCGCGTAGAAGAGGGACTGGCATCCGTCGGGTTTTACGTATAACCTCCTCGGCTAACCACCCCCACCGGAAGGTTCCGATGCGACGCGTCGCCCTGGTCACCCTTGTCGTCGACGACTACGACGAGGCGATCCGCTTCTATACCGAGGCCCTCGGCTTCCGCCTGGCCGAGGACGCCCCGCGCCCCGACGGCTCCCGCTGGGTCGTCGTGGAGCCGGGCGACGGACCCGGCACCGGTCTGCTCCTGGCCCGCGCCAAGGGCGAGGCGCAGCGCGCCCGCACCGGCGACCAGACCGGCGGCCGCGTCGGCTTCTTCCTGCACACCGACGACTTCGCCCGTGACCACGCCCGGATGACCGCCGCCGGCGTGACCTTCCTGGAGGAGCCGCGGCACGAGCCGTACGGCACCGTCGCCGTCTTCCAGGACCTGTACGGCAACCGCTGGGACCTGCTCCAGCCCGCCACCCACTGAGATCCCACCGCACCACCCGAGGAACGCTGCCATGACCGCGCACCGCATCGACCCCGAGACCCTCCGCCGGCTGCCCAAGGCCGTCCTGCACGACCACCTCGACGGCGGCCTGCGCCCCGCCACCGTCGTGGAACTCGCCGCCGAGATCGGCCACACCCTGCCGACCACCGACCCCGACGAGCTGGCCGCCTGGTACTTCGAGGCCGCCAACTCCGGCGACCTGGTCCGCTACATAGCCACCTTCGAGCACACCCTCGCCGTCATGCAGAGCCGCGAGGGCCTGCTGCGCACCGCCGAGGAGTACGTCCTCGACCTGGCCGCCGACGGCGTCGTCTACGCCGAGGTGCGCTACGCGCCGGAGCTGAACACCCGGGGCGGGCTGACCATGAGCGAGGTCGTGGAGACCGTGCAGCAGGGCCTGGCCGCCGGTATGGCCAAGGCGGCCGCCGCCGGCACGCCGGTCCGCGTCGGCACCCTGCTGTGCGGCATGCGCATGTTCGACCGGGTCCGCGAGGCCGCCGACCTGGCCGTCGCCTACCGGGACGCGGGCGTCGTCGGCTTCGACATCGCCGGCGCCGAGGACGGCTTCCCGCCCGCCGACCACCTGGCCGCCTTCGAGCACCTGCGCCGCGAGAGCGTGCCGTTCACCATCCACGCCGGCGAGGCGCACGGCCTGCCCAGCATCCACCAGGCCCTCCAGGTGTGCGGCGCCCAGCGCATCGGCCACGGCGTACGCCTCACCGAGGACATCGTGGACGGCAAGCTGGGCCGGCTCGCCTCCTGGGTGCGCGACCGCCGCATCGCCCTGGAGATGTGCCCCACCTCCAACCTCCAGACCGGCTGCGCCACCTCGATCGCCGAGCACCCGATCACGGCCCTGAAGGACCTGGGCTTCCGGGTCACCCTCAACACCGACAACCGGCTGGTCTCGGGCACGACGATGACCCGGGAGATGTCCCTGCTGGTCGACGAGGCCGGCTGGACCGTCGAGGACCTGCGCACGGTCACGGTGAACGCCCTCAAGAGCGCCTTCATCCCGTTCGACGAGCGCAAGGCCCTCATCGAGGACGTGGTGCTGCCCGGCTACGCGGCCGCGCTCTGAACCAGCCCCCTGAGGTAGGCAGCCTGTCCGATGTGCTGAAGGTCGTCGGACAGGACGCTCACCAGGCGGACCCCCAGGGTGACCGGGGGGTCCCAGCGCTCGTCCACGATCCGTTCCAGATCCTTGGCGGCCAGGGCGCGCAGGGCGCCCAGGGTCTGCTCGTGGACGGCGTCGTAGTACCCGGTCAGCAGGTCGGCCGACTCGACCCGTACCTTGGCCACCTTGGCGGGGCTGTGCCCGTAGCCGGTGTCCTGCCGGGGCAGATCGAGGCCGAAGCGCTTCTCCCAGCCCTGGGAGAGCCACACCTGGTCGAGGCCGAAGGCGGCGGCGACGTGGTCGTCCTGCACCCGGGTGAGATGCCAGACGAGCCAGGCGACGGAGTTGGCGTCGGGCGCCGGGCGGTGGTGCAGCGCCTCGGGGCCGATGCCGTCGAGGGCGGCATGGACTTCTTCCCGGATGCGGCCGTAGCCGTCGATGAGGATGTCCTTGGCATGCATACCGTCCACCATCGCAAAGAGCCGTCCCGCCCGCGCCCGGAATCCGGTGACCCGGCCGGCGGGGTCAGCAGCCCGGCCGGGACGGCGCCGGTGCCCCGCCCCGCGGTGTCTCCGGCGTGCGCAGGGTGTCCAGGGTTCCCAGCAGGGTGACGAGCGCGCGGGCGGCGGGGCTCGTGGACCGCTCGGGCGGCAGCAGCGCGACCGTCTCGTACTGCGCCGCCCCGGCGCCCTTCAGCGGCAGCGCGGTGAGTGCGGGCCGCTTGTGCCGGAAGTGCCGGGGTACGACCGCGATCCCCAGGTTCTCGTCCACCAGGTCCAACAGGCTGTGCACGTCGTTGACCTCCAGCGCGACCGTGCGCCGGACACCCGCCGCGGTGAACGCGGCATCGGTGGTCCGGCGCGGACCCCAGTCCGGGTGGAAGTCCACGAACACCTCCCCGGCGAGGTCGTCCGGGCCGAGCACGGCCGGGGCCGCCGCGGCGGCGAGCCGGTGCCGCGGGTGGCACAGCACGGTCATCGGCTCGCTCGTCAGCGACACCGAACGCAGCTGGTCGGTGTCCGCCTGGGTGCGGTAGGCGAAGGCCAGATCGAGCCGCCCCGCCGCGACCTCCTCGGCCAGTGCGCCCGAACCCGCCTGGCGCAGCCGGATCTCCACGTCCGGATGGCGCCCGCGGAACGCGGCCAGCAGCCGCGCCACCTGCACCCCGGCGATGCACTGCTCGGTGCCGAGCGCCAGCGTGCCGCGCAGCACGCCCTGCACCGCGGCCACCGCCTCGTGCGCGGAGCGCACCTGCGCCAGCACCCGCTCGGCCTCCACCAGCAGGGCGCGGCCCGCCTCGGTCAGCGTCACCCGCCGGGTCGTCCGCACGAACAGCGGCGCCCGCAGCTCCCGCTCCAACGCCCGGATGGACGCGGACAGACCCGACTGCGACACCATCAGGCGTTCGGCGGCCCGGGTGAAATGCCGGTCCTCGGCCACCGCCACGAAGTGCTCGAGCTGGCGCAGTTCCATGATTGAGCAGCCTAGTCGCTGAATCCCATCGGATTCTTCTGTTGGACCGCTGCACACCGCCCGGGCGAGAGTGGTACCGGTGACGGGGAGCCGCAGGGCTCACCGGAACCGGGATACCGTGTGCCAACCCCTCTGGAGTCGCGTTGTACACCGCACACCCCGACCGTTACGCCGACATGCCCTACCGGCGCACCGGACGCAGCGGCCTGAAACTCCCCGCGCTGTCCCTCGGCCTGTGGCACAACTTCGGACCGGACCGGTCCGTCGAGACCCAGCGTGCCATCCTGCGCCGCGCCTTCGACCTCGGCGTCACCCACTTCGACCTGGCCAACAACTACGGCCCGCCGGCCGGCGCCGCCGAGTCCGCGTTCGGCGAGGCGCTGAAGGCCGACTTCGCGCCGTACCGCGACGAGCTGGTCATCTCCACCAAGGCCGGCTATCTGATGTGGCCCGGCCCCTACGGCGAATGGGGCTCGCGCAAGTACCTGCTGTCCTCGCTGGACCAGAGCCTGAAGCGGATGGGCCTGGACTACGTCGACATCTTCTACTCGCACCGCCCCGACCCGGAGACTCCGCTGGAGGAGACGATGGGCGCGCTGCACTCGGCCGTGCAGCAGGGCAAGGCGCTCTACGTCGGCATCTCCAACTACTCCGCCGAGCAGACCCGGGAGGCCGCCCGTATCCTCGCCGGGCTCGGCACCCCGCTCCTCATCCACCAGCCGCGCTACTCGATGCTCGACCGGCGCCCCGAGGACGGGGGCCTGCTCGACGCCCTGGACGACCTCCAGGTCGGCTCCATCGTCTTCTCCCCGCTGGAGCAGGGCCTGCTCACCGGCCGCTACCTCGACGGGATCCCCGAGGACTCCCGTGCCGCGAGCGACAGCCCGTTCCTCAACTCGGACGCGGTCACCGAGGAGTTGGTCGGCCGGCTGCGCGCCCTGGACGAGATCGCCAAGTCCCGCGGCCAGACGCTGGCCCAGCTGGCCCTCGCCTGGGTGCTGCGCGGCGAACGGGTCACCTCCGCGCTGGTCGGCGCGAGCAGCGCCCAGCAGATCGAGGACAGCGTCGGAGCGATCCGGAACCTGGACTTCGACGCGGAGGAACTGGCGCGGATCGACGCGATCGTACGGCAGTAACCCGGTGTCCCGGCCGCCGCGCCGCGGACTCTAGACGCCCTTGCGGCGGAACCAGCCGCGCCGGGGCTCGGGCGGAGGCACCGGGCCCGGGTGCGGTGTGCCCGGGTGCGGCGGGGCGCCGGGTCCCGTGGCGGGGGCGTGCGGCCCCGGGTACTGCGCGGGGGCGGGGAACGGCGGCGGGGCCTGGCCTTCCTGTGGGAACGGGGGCGGGGCCTGGCCTCCCTGCGGGAACGGCGGCGGGACCTGGCCGCTCTGCGGGGGCGGTGTCGGGCCGGGGAACGGCGGCAGTGCCTTGAACTGGTCGTGGAGCGTGACGGTCGGCGTGATGCGGTGCAGCGCCGCACGGACCAGGGTCAGCGGGTGGTCCGGGAACTCGGGGTCCCACTGCTCCAAGTCGGCCACGTGGTACGGCAGTCCGCCCAGCTGTCCGCCGCCGCCGTACGGGTGCGGCCGGAAGTAGTCGGTGAACCCCACCCGGTCCGCCACCACGGCTTCTCGCACGCCGCTCACCCCGGCCTCGCCGGCCTGCACCTTCACCACCACGCTGCACCGGTCCTTCGGCAGCGTCCAGCTGCCGATGAAGGCCTGCCCGGACTTGCTCTGCAAGGGCATCTTGATCAGCTGACGGAGCGCCGGGACCCCGTCCACGCTCCCGGTCACCGCTTCGATGAGGCCGCCCCCGGACCGCGCGATGCCGTGCGCGTTCTCGAAGCGCAGCCGGTCCAGTTCGTGCAGCGGGGCCGGCAGGTCCGGGACGAGGGGGAAGAAGTGAACCGACAGGATGACACCCGTCCCGTCGGTCCACAGACCGGGCTCACGCTCGGTGAACCCGGTGAGGTCCAGGCCGGTGATCGGGGTCTGGGCGATGAAGGTCATGGTGATCATCATGCCCGGCCGAGCGCACTCCTTGACCACCACCCCGGCCTCCGCGATGCTTCGTTGCGGAACATGAGATGCGTGCCGCAATAGGCAACGCAGTCGACATCTCGCCCCTGTGTCAGCTCTGTCAGCCGAGGAGTGGCCATGGCTCAGCAGGTCCGCGCCGTCGTCGCGCGCAGCAAGGGCGCCCCCGTCAGTCTGGAGACGGTCACCGTGCCCGACCCCGGCCCGGGTGAGGCCGTGGTCAGGATCCAGGCCTGCGGCGTCTGCCACACCGATCTGCACTACCGGGAGGGCGGCATCAGCGACGACTTCCCGTTCCTGCTGGGGCACGAGGCGGCGGGCGTGGTCGAGTCGGTCGGCGCGGGCGTCACCGACGTGGTGCCCGGGGACTTCGTGATCCTCAACTGGCGTGCGGTGTGCGGGAGTTGCCGGGCCTGTCTGCGCGGCCGGCCCTGGTACTGCTTCAGCACGCACAACGCCCGGCAGAAGATGACCCTGGCCGACGGCACGGAACTCTCGCCGGCCCTGGGGATCGGCGCCTTCGCCGAGAAGACGCTGGTGGCGGCCGGCCAGTGCACCAAGGTGGACCCGGCGGCGTCGCCGGCCGCCGCGGGGCTGCTGGGCTGCGGGGTGATGGCCGGCCTCGGCGCCGCCCTCAACACCGGTGGTGTCGGACGCGGCGACAGCGTCGCGGTCATCGGCTGCGGGGGCGTGGGCGCCGCGGCGATCGCCGGGGCGCGGCTGGCGGGCGCGGCGCGGATCGTCGCGGTGGACATCGACGACCGCAAGCTGGCCACGGCCCGCACCCTGGGCGCGACCCACACGGTCAACTCCCGGGAGACCGACGCGGTCGAGGCGGTGCGCGAGCTGACCGGAGGGTTCGGCGCCGACGTGGTGATCGAGGCGGTGGGCCGCCCGGAGACGTACCGGCAGGCCTTCTACGCCCGCGATCTCGCCGGGACGGTCGTGCTGGTCGGCGTGCCCACTCCGGAGATGAAGCTGGAACTGCCGCTGCTGGACGTCTTCGGCCGGGGCGGGGCGCTGAAGTCGTCCTGGTACGGAGACTGCCTGCCCTCCCGGGACTTCCCGCTGCTCATCGACCTCTACCTCCAGGGCCGGCTCGACCTGGACGCCTTCGTCACCGAGACCATCGCCCTGGACGAGGTGGAGAAGGCCTTCGAGCGTATGCACCAGGGCGACGTCCTGCGCTCGGTGGTGCTCCTCTGACGTCCGGGGCGACACCCCGCGCACGCGCGGCCCTGCCTCCGGTGACGACCCCGTGGACGGCACCGCAGGCAGGGCCGTCGGCATACCGCGGGAGATCGCTTTCCCCCTTGCTCACCTGCGCTTTCGCGGGCGCTTCGGGCTGCCCGGGAAACCGGCGCCGGCCCCTGCGCACCCAGGCCGGTGCGCGCCTTGACAAGGCTTCAGAAGCGCCCTCAGACTGACGTTGCGCTCATCGCAATCCGTTTCGCTATACGCACCGAGGTGTCATGATGATTCCCGCGTGCCGCCTCGCGGATCTGCCGCGAGGCGAGGCCTACCGGCTCGACACCGACCCGCCCGTGTCGGTGTTCCACACGGAAGACGGCGAGCTGTTCGCCATCGACGACACGTGCACCCACCAGGACGCCTCGCTCGCCGACGGCTGGCTGGAGGGCTGCGCGGTCGAATGCCCGCTGCACGCCTCGACCTTCGATCTGAGGACCGGAGCCGTGGACGCGCCCCCGGCCAGGCTCCCCGTCCGCACCCACGAGGTGGTGGTCGAGGACGGCGTGATCCATGTCCGGCTCTCCACGCAGGCGCCCAACCTGCCGCCGTGCATCGCCGCCCGCGCGGCCCAAGGCCCCGCGTGAGGACGGTGGCCGTGGTCGGCGCCTCCCTGGCCGGCCTGTCGGCCGCGCGCGCCCTGCGCCAGCGGGGGTATGACGGCCGGCTGGTCGTCGCCGGGGACGAGCCCCATCGCCCCTACGACCGGCCGCCGCTGTCCAAGGAGTTCCTGGCCGGCACCCTCGACGCGGCGGATCTCGCGCTGGAGCGGGACGACGAGGAGCTCGGGGCGGAGTGGCTGCTCGGCGTCCGCGCCACCGGACTCGACCGCGCCGGACGCGCGATCCGGCTCGCCGACGGCCGGGAGATACGCGCCGACGGCGTGGTCGTCGCCACCGGAGCCGCCGCCCGCACCCTGCCCGGCACCGAGGGGCTCGCCGGGGTGCATGTGCTGCGCACCCTCGACGACGCCCGCGCCCTGCGGGACGACCTCGCCCGCGGCGGCCGGCTGGTGGTGATCGGCGCAGGGTTCGTCGGCGCGGAGGTCGCCGCCACGGCGTACACCCTCGGTCTGGACGTGACCGTGATGGAGGCGGCGCCGGTCCCGCTCTCCGGACCGCTCGGCGCGACCATGGGCGGGGTCGTGTCCGCTCTCCACCACGACCACGGCGTACGGCTGTGGTGCGGGGTCGGGGTCAAGGGGCTGAGCGGCGGGAGCCGGGTGTCCGCCGTCCTGCTGGCGGACGGCCGGACCGTGCCCGCCGACACCGTCGTCGTCGGGGTGGGCGCGCGTCCCTGCGTCGACTGGCTGGAAGGCTCCGGCGTGCCGCTCGACAACGGCGTGCGGTGCGGCGCCGACGGGCGCACCGAGGTGGCCGGGGTGGTCGCCGTCGGCGACTGCGCCAACTGGTACGACCCGCACACCGGCGGCCACCACAGGGTCGAGCACTGGACCGGCGCGCTGGAACGGCCCGACGCGGCGGTCGCCGCGCTGCTCGGGGGCGGTGCGACGCAACCGGTGCCGCCCCGGCCGCCGTACTTCTGGTCCGATCAGTACGGAGTGCGGATCCAGTTCGCCGGCCACGCGGCCGGCGCCGACAGCGTGACGGTCGAGGAGGGCTCGACCGACGACCGCAGTTTCCTGGCGGTCTACCGGCGGGCGGGCCGCCCGGTCGCCGTGCTCGGGATGAACCGGCCGCGGCTCTTCACCCGTTGGCGCAAGCAGCTCGGCGCCGCCGCGCCCCACGGCGCCCCGGCGTGACCCACCGACCCTCGACGTCTCCCGAGGAGTGCACCGTGACCCCGACCAGCCTGCCGGACAGCCTGATCGCCACGCTGCCCGGCGCCGCCTACACGGACCCCGCGGTCTTCGCCCAGGAGCAGGAGCACATCTTCGAGACGATGTGGTTCTGCGTCGCCCGCGCCGCCGACCTGCCGAAACCCGGCGCCTTCCGCACCGTCGACGTGGGCCGCGAGAGCATCCTGGTCACCCGCGCCCGGGACCACTCGGTCCGCGCCTACTTCAACGTGTGCCGGCACCGCGGCGCCAGGCTCCGCACGGAGGACGCCGGCGAGGTCAGGCGCGCCTTCCAGTGCCCGTACCACGCCTGGACCTACGACCTCGACGGCAGGCTCGTCGCGGCCCCCAACCTCACCAGGATGCCGGACGTCGGCCGTACCGAGTACGGCCTGGTGGGCATCGCCGTGCGCGAATGGCTCGGCTATGTCTGGGTGTGCCTGGCCGAGGACCCGCCCTCCTTCGAGGAGGACGTCGTCGGCGCGGTGGCCGCCCGGCTCGGCGACATCGAGTCGATCGAGCACTACGCCGTCGACCGGCTCTCGGTGGGCCGCCGGATCGTCTACGACGTCAGGGCGAACTGGAAGCTCATCGTCGAGAACTTCATGGAGTGCTACCACTGTGCCACGATCCATCCCGAACTCACCGAGGTACTCCCGGAGTTCGCCGACGGCTATGCCGCCCAGTACTACGTGGGCCACGGCGCGGAGTTCGGGGCGGACATCCAGGGCTTCACCGTCGACGGCTCGGCGGGGCTGGACCGCATCCCGGGGGTGTCCGAGGAACAGGACCGCCGCTACTACGCCATCACTGTCAAACCGCAGGTCTTCATCAACCTGGTGCCCGACCATGTGATCTTCCACCGGATGTACCCGGCCGCCGCCGACCGCACCGTCGTGGAGTGCGACTGGCTCTATCTGCCCGGGGTGGTGGAGAGCGGCCGGGACGTCAGCCGGTCGGTGGAGCTGTTCGACCGGGTCAACCGCCAGGACTTCGAGGCCTGCGAGCGCACCCAGCCGGGGATGGGGTCACGGCTGTACGCCAAGGGCGGGGTGCTCGTGCCCAGCGAGCACCACATCGGTGCCTTCCACGCCTGGGTGAACGCGCGTCTCGGTACCCGCCGTCCGGAGTGAGGGATGCCCCCGGCCCGCCGGGGGTGTCGGCGGGCCGTGCGGCGGTCGGCCTCCGGGATCAGCCCAGGTACCCCATCCGGTGGCTGATCTCCTCCGCGCCCTTGACCAGCACCGGAGCCAGCTCGTGCAGACGCTCCTCGGTGAACCGGTAGGAGGGCCCGGAGGCGCTGATCGACGCGATGACCCGGCCCTCCCGGTCACGGATCGGGGCGGCCATGGCGTGCAGCCCGATCTCCAGTTCCTCCAGCGTCCAGGCGTAACCGCGCTCCCGGGCCGCGGCGAGGTTCTTCTCCAGCTTCGTCTTCGCCGAGATCGTGTGCGGGGTCAGCTTCTTCAGGCCGGCCCGGGCCAGCAGCTCCGCGCGTTCCCCGGCGGGCAGATGGGCCAGCATGATCTTGCCGCTGGAGGTGGCGTGCAGCGGGGTCAGCTGGCCGACCCAGTTGTGCGCGGTGACGGCGGCGGTGCCGCGCACCTGGTAGAGGTTGATCGCGTACTGCTCCTGACGTACGGCGATATTGACCGTCTCGCCGATCTCCTCGGCCAGCCGCTCGCACACCGGCCGCCCCTGCTGGGTGAGGTCGATCCGGGCGGTGACGGCCCCCGCCAGCCGGACGATGCCGAAGCCGAGCCGGTACTTGCCCCGCTCGCCGGTCTGCTCCACGAGACCCCGCGCCTCCAGGGCGCCGAGCAGCCGGAACGCGGTCGACTTGTGCACCTCGATCTCGGCGGCCACCTCGCTCACACCCGCCTCGCCGCGCCGCGCCAGGATCTCCAGCACGCTGATGGCGCGGTCGACGGACTGCACCCCGCCGGACGGCGAGCCGTTCGTTTCGATGTCCGGACTCATGTTGCTCATAACGAAACTATACGCGCGGTAAACAACGCGGACGCAAGTAACACGCTTGCTACCCAGCCCTTACAAGTTGCGTTGTTCGCAACCTGGTGCGCATTGAGATACCCGTACTAGCATGCGCGGCAATCGACGGCGCGAGTGAGACGAGGCACCATGGCCCTCCTGCACTACGACTTCGTCATCGTCGGCGGCGGATCGGCCGGCAGCGCACTGGCGAACCGCCTCTCGGCCGATCCCGGCAACCGCGTGCTCGTCCTGGAGGCGGGCCGCCCCGACTACCCGTGGGACGTGTTCATTCACATGCCCGCGGCCCTCACCTACCCCATCGGCAGCCGCTTCTACGACTGGCAGTACGAGTCCGAGCCCGAGCCGCACATGGGCGGCCGGCGCATCTACCACGCCCGCGGCAAGGTGCTCGGCGGCTCCAGCAGCATCAACGGCATGATCTTCCAGCGCGGCAACCCCATGGACTACGAGCGCTGGGCCGCCGGACCCGGCATGGAGTCCTGGGACTACGCCCACTGCCTGCCCTACTTCCGCCGGATGGAGAACTGCCTGGCGGCCGACCCGGACGACGCGTTCCGCGGCCATGACGGCCCCCTGGTCCTGGAGCGCGGCCCGGCCGTCAACCCGCTCTTCACCGCCTTCCTCCAGGCCACCCGGCAGGCGGGGTACGCCCCCACGGACGACGTCAATGGCTACCGGCAGGAAGGTTTCGCCCCGTTCGACCGCAACGTCCACCGCGGGCGGCGCCTGTCGGCCTCCAAGGCGTATCTCAAGCCCGTGCGCAGGCGGCCCAACCTCACGGTCCGCACCCGTGCCCTCGTCACCCGGGTGCTGTTCGAGGGCAAGCGCGCCGTCGGCGTCGAGTACCGGCGCGGCCGCGGCGCGCCCCAGCAGGTCCGGGCCGGTGAGGTCGTCCTGTGCGGCGGCGCCGTCAACACCCCGCAGCTGCTCCAGCTCTCCGGCGTCGGCGACGCCGCCGAGCTGTCCGCCCTCGGCGTCGACGTCGTACACCACCTGCCGGGCGTCGGCGAGAACCTCCAGGACCACCTGGAGGTGTACGTCCAGTACGCCTGCCGGCAACCCGTCTCCGTGCAGCCGTACATGGCGAAGTGGCGGGCCCCCTTCATCGGGCTCCAGTGGCTGCTGCGGACCGGGCCTGCGGCCACGAACCACTTCGAGGCCGGCGGCTTCGCGCGCAGCAACGAGGACGTGGAGTACCCCAACCTGATGTTCCATTTCCTGCCGGTCGCCGTCCGCTACGACGGCTCCGCACCGGCCGGCGGCCACGGCTACCAGGTGCACGTGGGCCCCATGTACTCCGACGCCCGCGGCTCGGTGAAGATCAGGAGCCGGGACCCGCGGGTGAAGCCCGCGCTGCGCTTCAACTACCTCTCCACGGAGCAGGACCGGCGGGAGTGGGTCGAGGCGATCCGGGTCGCCCGCCGCATTCTCGGCCAGCCGGCCCTCGCCCCTTACAACGGCGGCGAGATCTCGCCCGGCCCCTCGGTCGACACCGACGAGGAGATCCTCGCCTGGGTGGCGAAGGAGGGCGAGACCGCGCTGCATCCCTCGTGCACCTGCGCGATGGGCACCGGCGAGATGTCCGTCGTCGACCCGCTGAGCATGCGGGTGCACGGGCTGGACGGGCTGCGCGTGGTGGACGCGTCCGTGATGCCCTACGTCACCAACGGCAATATCTACGCCCCGGTGATGATGATCGCCGAGAAGGCGGCCGACCTCATCCTCGGCAGGAAGCCGCTGCCGCCGTCCGACGTCGCCTACTACCGCCATCCCGACGCCCGGAAGCAGGCGGGACAGGCGGGGGCGCCGACCCCTTGACGGGTGTCGGCCCCTTCCGCGAGGGTGTTCCACCACGAGCAATCCGATGCACCATGCGCAACCGCTTCTCCTCGAAGGGCGCGGCCGTGGCAGATCTGTACGTGGACGGGGAATGGCGCGCCGCGCTGGCCGGCGGCCGCAGGGAGATCCGCTGTCCGGCGGACGGCACGCTCGTGGCGACGGTCCCGGAGGCGACCCGCGCCGACACCGAGGCGGCCATCGCGGCGGCCCGGCGCGCCTTCGACCAGGGCCCCTGGCCGCACACCCCCGAGCGGGAGCGCGGCACGCTGCTGCTGCGCGCCGCCGACATCCTGGAGCGCGACGCCAAGGAGATCGCCCGCGCCGAGTCCCTGGACACCGGCAAGCGCCTGGTGGAGAGCGAGTACGACCTCGCCGACGTCGTCGCCTGCTTCCGCTACTACGGCGGCATCGCCGGCACCGGCGCCGGCCGGGTGGTGGACACCGGCCGCGCCGACGCGCTCAGCCGGGTCGAGTACGAGCCGGTCGGCGTCTGCGGACTCATCACCCCCTGGAACTACCCGCTGCTCCAGGCCTCCTGGAAGGTCGCACCGGCCCTGCTCGCGGGAAACACCGTGGTCCTCAAGCCCAGTGAGCTGACGCCCTCCACCTCCGTCCTGCTGATGCGGGCCCTGGCGGAGGCGGGGCTCCCGGCCGGCGCCGCCAACCTCGTGCTGGGCGCCGGCGCCGAGGCCGGCGCACCGCTGGCCGAACACCCGGACGTGGACCTGGTGTCCTTCACCGGCGGGCTGGAGACCGGGCGGCGCGTCATGGCCGCCGCCGCGGCGACGGTGAAGAAGGTCGCGCTGGAACTGGGCGGCAAGAACCCGAACGTCGTCTTCGCCGACGCCGACTTCGACACCGCCGTCGACTTCGCGCTCACCGCCGTCTTCCTGCACTCCGGGCAGGTCTGCTCGGCCGGCGCCCGGCTGATCGTCGAGGACTGCCTGCACGACGCCTTCGTCGACGAGGTGGTGCGCCGCGCCCGGCTCATCCGCCTCGGCGGCCCCTTCGACCCCGGCGCCGAGACCGGGCCGCTGATCTCCGCGCCGCACCGCGAGAAGGTCGAGGCGTACGTCGCCGCGGGCCTCGCCGAGGGCGCCGTACTGCGCTGCGGCGGCGCCCGCCCCGCGGACCCCGCGCTCGCCGGCGGCTTCTACTACCCGCCCACCGTGCTGGACGAGTGCCGGCAGGACATGCGCGTGGTGCACGAGGAGTCCTTCGGGCCCGTCCTCACCGTGGAGCGCTTCCACGACGAGGACGACGCCGTCCGCATCGCCAACGACACGGAGTACGGCCTGGCCGGAGCCGTCTGGACGCAGGACGCGGGCCGGGCCCAGCGGGTCGCGCGCCGGCTGCGCCACGGGACCGTGTGGATCAACGACTACCACCCCTATGTGCCGCAGGCGGAGTGGGGCGGTTTCGGGCGCTCGGGCGTGGGCCGCGAACTGGGGCCTGCCGGCCTCGACGAGTACCGGGAGCCCAAGCACGTCTGGCAGAACATCCAACCCCGGCCGCAGCACTGGTTCCGCGGCTGAACGGCGAAGAGAGGTCGGTCATGACCCCAGCCCAGACCGAGGTGTCGCAGCGGCGCGGCACGTCCCAGGACTCGACTGCGCGCACCCCGGTCATCTCCGTGCGCCGGCTGTGGAAGGTGTTCGGGCCGAAGGCCGACGAGGTGCCGGGCTCCGCGGAGTTGTGCAGGCTCACCCGCCGGGAGCTGATGGAGCGCACCGGGTGCACCGCCGCCGTCCGGGACGTGGACTTCGAGGTGTCGCCCGGCGAGGTCTTCGTCGTCATGGGGCTGTCCGGTTCCGGCAAGTCCACCCTGGTGCGATGCCTGACCCGGCTGATCGAACCCACCGCCGGGGACATCGTCTTCGAGGGTGAGGACATCCGCGGCGCCGACGCCAGGCGCCTGCGCGAACTGCGGCGCAGCAAGTTCTCCATGGTGTTCCAGCACTTCGGCCTGCTGCCGCACCGCAGGGTCGTGGACAACGTGGCGTTCGGGCTGGAGATCCGGGGCATGGGCCGGGCCGAGCGGACGCGGCGTGCGCTGGAGACCGTCGAACTGGTGGGCCTCGCCGGATACGAGAACTCCTACCCCGACCAGCTCTCCGGCGGTATGCAGCAGCGCGTCGGACTCGCCCGCGCCCTGGCCGGCGATCCCGACGTCCTCTTCTTCGACGAGCCGTTCTCCGCGCTCGACCCGCTGATCCGCCGCGACATGCAGAGCGAGGTCGTCCGCCTGCACCGCGAGGTCGGCAAGACCATGGTGTTCATCACCCACGACCTCTCCGAGGCGCTGAAGCTCGGCGACCGCATCCTGATCATGCGTGACGGCCGGACGGTCCAGTGCGGTACCGGTGACGAACTGGTCGGCGCCCCCGCCGACGACTACGTCCGGGACTTCGTGCGGGACGTGCCGCGCGGCGACGTCCTCACCCTGCGCTGGATCATGCGCCCGCCCGCCGACGAAGACGCCCTGGACGGCCCGGAGCTGGGTCCCGACGTCGTCGTTCGCGAGGCGACCCGGGCTGTGCTCGCCGCCGAGAAGCCCGTGAAGGTCGTGGAGAACGGCACGTTGCTCGGCATCGTCGGCGACGAGGAGATCCTCGCGGTGGTCGCGGGGCGGGAAGGCGACGCCCGATGACCGTCGTCCTGGAGAAACCGGAGCGGACGGCGGCCGCCGAAGATCCCCCGCGGGGCACGGACGGGCCCAGGGTCCGCCGGTCCGTGCTGGTCGGCACGATCCTCGTGGTCTGGCTGGTGCTCTTCGCCGTACTGCGCGGACGGCAGACCCTGTCGCTCGCGGCGGCGGACCTCACCGGGCTGCACCGGTGGATCAACGACCTCGACGACACCGTCGGAGCCCACCGCAACTCCAACCCGCTCTTCCTGTACTTCTTCAACGAGATCCGGCTGGTCATCGACACCCTGGTGACCTTCGTCCAGCATCTGATCTCCCAGCCGTCCGGCACCCGCCCGGTCCCGCAGATCGGCTGGCTCGGTGTCGTCGGGCTGGCCGGCTATATCTCCTGGGCCGTGGGGAACTGGCGGGTCGCGCTGCTGGCCGTGGCCGGCTTCACCTTCTTCGGGGTGCAGGGCCTGTGGCAGGAGAGCATGGACACCCTGGCGCTCATCCTGTGCGCCGTGCTCGTGGCGCTGCTGTTCGCGATCCCGCTGGGCGTCGGGGCCGGGCTGTCCGACCGCTTCGACCGGGTCGTCACCCCCTTCCTCGACTTCATGCAGACGATGCCCACCTTCGTCTACCTGGCGCCGCTCACCCTGTTCTTCCTCATCGGCGGGGCCTCCGCCACCATCGCCACCGTCGTCTACGCGGCCCCGCCGGCGATCCGCATCACGGCACACGCCCTGCGCACGGTGCCCCGTACGACGGTCGAGGCGGCCGAGTCGATGGGCGCCACGCGCCGGCAGACGCTGCTGAAGGTGCTGCTGCCGATGTCCCGACGGACCGTGGTGATGGGCGTCAACCAGACCATCATGGCCGCCCTGGCGATGGTGACCGTCGCGGCCCTGATCGACGCCCCCGGCCTCGGGAAGACCGTCATGCAGGCGCTCCAGTCCCTCGACGTCGGTACGGCCTTCAACGCGGGCCTCGCCATCGTCGTCATGGCGATCGTGCTGGACCGGGTCACGACCGCGGCCGGCGCACGCGAGGAGACCGCGCGGCGATCGGGCGGCCGCTTCGCGAGGTGGCGCCGGCCGCTGCTGGGCGCGGGCGCGGTGCTCACGGCGGTGCTGGTCTACCTCTCGCACACCTATGTGTGGGCGGCGGAGTTCCCCGGCGGCGGCAGCGCCGGAAGCCGTATCGCGAGTGCGGCGGACACCGCGACCACCTGGTTGCAGGACCACCTGTCGGGCCTCACCAACGCCGTCCGCGACGGCCTCACCAACGGCCTGCTCAACCCCTTCCAGTCGCTGCTCACCGACTCCCCGTGGTGGCTCGTCGGCGCCGTCCTGGTCGCAGCCGCCCTGGTGCTGGGCGGCCGGCGCGCCGCCCTCACCACGGCGGTGTGCGTCGGCCTGCTGGTCGGCACGGGCGTCTGGTCGGACGGCATGACCACGCTGGCGTCGACGGTCGTCGCGACGGCGCTGGTCATGGTCCTCGGCGTGGTCGTCGGCGTCTGGATGGGGCGCAGCCGGCTCGCGGACCGGCTGGTGCGGCCCACCCTGGACGCGGCGCAGGTCATGCCGCCGTTCGTGTATCTCGTGCCGTTCCTGGCACTGTTCGGCGCCACCCGGTTCACCGCGATCGTCGCGGCCGTCGTCTACGCGGCGCCCGTCGCCATCAAGATCATCGCGGACGGGGTGCGCACCGTGCCCCGGTCCACCGTGGAGGCGGCCACCTCGGCCGGGTGCACCACCTGGCAGATCATCACCAAGGTCCAGCTGCCGATGGCACGCGGCGCCCTGACCCTCGCGGTCAACCAGGGCCTGATCTATGTGCTGTCGATGGTGGTGGTGGGCGGCCTGGTAGGGGCGGGCGCCCTCGGCTACGACGTCGTGGCCGGATTCTCGCGGGGCGAGCTGTACGGCAAGGGGCTGGCGGCGGGACTCGCCATCGTCCTGCTCGGAGTCATGTTCGACCGGATCACTCAGGCTGCGGCGCGACGCACCCGGGCATAAGGAGCACGACACCATGGCACACCACTGGCGCGCCGGCGCGGCCGGCCTGGCCGTCCTCGCCCTCACCCTCACGGCCTGCGGCGGGGCGAAGGTCGGCGACACCGGCTCCGCGGGCGCGAAGGCCTCCCACGGCGCCTGCGGCACCTTCAACCTGGCCGTCAACCCCTGGGTCGGCTACCAGGCGGACGCGGCGGTCGTCGCGTACGTGGCGCAGCACGACCTGGGCTGCACCGTGAAGAAGAAGGACCTGAAGGAGGAGATCGCCTGGCAGGGCTTCGGGACCGGTGAGGTGGACGCCGTCCTGGAGAACTGGGGCCACGATGATCTGAAGAAGAAGTACGTCACCGAGCAGAAGACGGCCGTGGAGGCGGGCCCCACCGGCAACAAGGGCGTCATCGGCTGGTTCGTGCCGCCGTGGCTGGCCAAGGCCCACCCGGACATCACCGACTGGAAGAACCTCGACAGGTACGCCGACCGGTTCCGCACCTCCGAGTCGGGCGGCAAGGGCCAGCTGCTCGACGGCGACCCGTCGTACGTCACCAACGACGCCGCCCTGGTCAAGAATCTGAAACTGGACTTCAAGGTGGTGTACGCGGGCAGCGAGACCGCGCTCATCCAGGCCTTCCGCGCCGCCGAGAAGAACAAGCAGTGGGTGATCGGCTACTTCTACGAACCCCAGTGGTTCATGTCGGAGGTGCCGCTGGTGAAGGTCGGCCTGCCCGCCTACACGAAGGGATGCGACGCCGACCCGGCGAAGGTCGCCTGCGACTACCCCGTCTACGACCTCGACAAGATCGTCAGTGCGGGCTTCGCCCGGTCGGGCAGCCCGGCGTACCGGCTGGTGAAGAACTTCACCTGGACGAACGACGACCAGAACACGGTGGCCCGGTACATCGCCGTGGACAAGATGTCGGACGACGCGGCGGCGAAGAAGTGGGTCGAGGCGAACCGGGACAAGGTGGCTGCCTGGCTGAAGTGACCCGGGCCCCGGGAAGGCCGGTCCACCACGCCCGGCGGGCGGTGCGCACAACGGCGCGCCGCCTGCCGGGCGTTGCCGCTTTTACGTGCCGTTTTCGCGCCGTCACCGCCCCCCTTGACACCCCTCCGCGGCGACGGGCACATTGAGTTGCGCAGCCTGAACCAAGTTGCGTAGAAAGCAACTTTGTCGGCCTCAAGGTGCGGAGGTTGAGCGATGGCGGGACCCCGAGTGGTCATCATCGGAGCGGGCGTCGTGGGAGCGGCCCTGGCGGACGAGATCTCCGCCCGAGGCTGGACCGAGGTGACCGTGGTCGACCAGGGCGACGTCCCCGCCACCGGCGGCTCCAGCTCGCACGCCCCCGGCCTGGTCTTCCAGACCAACTCCGCCCGGACCATGACCGAACTGGCCCGCTACACCGTCGAGAAGTTCTGCTCCCTCGACGTCGACGGTGAGCCCTGCTTCCTCCAGGTCGGCGGGCTGGAGGTGGCCACCACCCCCGAGCGCCTCGCGGAACTGCACCGCCGGCACGGCTGGGTCACCGCCTGGGGGGTGGAGGCGCACCTGCTGACCCCGGACGAGTGTGTGCGGCGGCATCCGCTCGTCGACCGGGACAGGGTCCTCGGCGGCCTGCTGGTGCCGACCGACGGCCTCGCCAGGGCCGTGCTCGCCGTCGAGGCGCAGCTGCGCCGGGCCACCGCGCGCGGCGTGCGCGTCCTGGCCCGCCACGAGGTCCTCGACGTGCTGACGGCAGACGGCGCGGTGACCGGCGTGCTGACCGACCGCGGCGAGATCCCCGCCGACATCGTCGTCTGCTGCGCCGGCATCTGGGGCCCGCGCATCGCCCGCATGGCCGGGATGAACCTCCCCCTCACCCCGCTCGCCCACCAGCTCGCCTGGACCGGCCCCGTCCCCGCCCTCGCCGGCCAGAGTCAGGAGGCGGTGCGGCCGATCCTGCGCCACCAGGACGCAGACCTCTACTACCGGGACCGCTTCGACCGCCTCGGCATCGGTTACTACGGGCACCGCCCCATGCCCGTCTCCGCGGACGACATCCTCTCCGTGGACGAGGCCGAGTCGATGCCGTCCGTGCTCGCGTTCACCGAGGAGGACTTCGCGGACGCCTGGACCGAGACCCAGTCCCTGCTGCCCGCGACGAAGGAGGCCGGGATCGAGCAGGGCATCAACGGCCTGTTCTCCTTCACCACCGACAACTTCCCGCTGCTCGGCCCCTCCCCGGACGTCCAGGGCTTCTGGGTCGCCGAGGCCGTCTGGGTCACCCACTCCGCGGGCGTCGGCCGGGCCATGGCCGAGTGGCTGGTCGACGGCTACTGCTCCTCCTTCGACCTGCACGAGTGCGACGTCAACCGCTTCGAGCCGCACCAGCTCGCCCCGGAGTACGTGCTGGCCCGCGACTGCCGGAACTTCGAGGAGGTGTACGACATCCTCCACCCCCTCCAGCCCTCCGGCGCACCCCGCCCGATCCGGACCAGCCCCTTCTACACCCGCCAGCAGGAACACGGCGCGTTCTTCCTGGAGGCGAACGGCTGGGAGCGCCCGCAGTGGTACGAGGCCAACGCGGGCCTGGTCGAAGGCCGTTCGATCCCCACTCCGGACGAGTGGGCCGCCCGGTACTGGTCACCGATCGTCGGCGCCGAGGCGCAGGTCACCCGCGAGACGGCCGCCCTGTACGACATGACCGCGCTCAAGCGCCTGGAGGTCACCGGCCCCGGTGCCGCCGGCTTCCTGGAGCGGCTGTGCACCGGCCGGGTCGCCAAGTCGGTCGGCTCGGTGACGTACACCCTGCTGCTCGACCAGGGCGGCCGCATCCGCAGCGACATCACCGTCGCCCGCCTCGCCCCCGACCGCTTCCAGGTCGGCGCCAACGGCAACCTCGACCTCGACTGGTTCTCCCGCCACCTGCCCGCCGACGGCACGGTCCAGGTCCGCGACATCACCGCCGGCACCTGCTGCATCGGCCTGTGGGGGCCGCTCGCCCGCGAGGTGCTGCAACCGCTGACGGACGACGACTTCTCCGCCGAGGGCCTGCGGTACTTCCGCGCCCGGCACGCCTACATCGGCTCGGTGCCCGTCACCGCGCTGCGCCTCTCCTACGTCGGCGAACTCGGCTGGGAGCTGTACACCACCGCCGACCAGGGCCTGAAACTGTGGGACACGCTGTGGCGGGCGGCCGAGCCGCTCGGCGGCGTCATCGCCGGCCGCGGCGCCTTCAACAGCCTGCGACTGGAGAAGGGTTACCGCTCCTTCGGCACCGACATGACCTACGAGCACGACCCCTACGAGGCCGGCCTCGGCTTCGCCGTCCGGCTCGACAAGGACGACTTCGTCGGCAAGGCCGCACTGGAGCGCCGCGCGGCGGACGTACGGAGGAAGCTGACCTGCCTCACCCTCGCCGACCCGCGCTCCGCCGTCCTCGGCAAGGAGCCGGTGTACGACGGTGAGCGCGCCGTCGGCCATGTCACCAGCGCCGCCTACGGCTACACGGTCGGCACCGGGATCGCGTACGCGTGGCTCCCGGCGGAGCTGGCGGTGCCCGGCCGCACCGTGCACATCGGGTACTTCGGACGGCGCGTGGCGGCGGTGGTGGCGCAGGAGCCGCTCTTCGACCCGGCCATGTCCCGGCTGCGCGGGTGAGGGTCCGCCGGGCGCCCGCGGCTCAGCCCAGGTGGCCCATGCGGTGGCTGATCTCCTCCGCGCCCTTGAGCAGCGCGGGCGCCAGGGCGTGGATGCGGTCCTCGGTGAAGCGGTAGCCCGGCCCCGACGCGCTGAGGGCGGCGACGACCTCGCCGTCATGGGAGCGGATCGGGGCCGCCATCGCGTGCAGGCCCAGCTCCAGCTCCTCCAGCGTCACCGCGTAGCCGCGCGTCCGCGCCTCGGCGAGGTCCTTCTCGAGCCGCGTCCTCGAAGTCAGGGTGTGCGGCGTCAGCCTGCGCAGCCCCGCCGCCGCCAGGATCCGGGCGCGCTCCCGCTCCGGCAGGTGGGCCAGCAGGATCTTGCCGCTGGACGTGGCGTGCACCGGGGTGAGCTGGCCGACCCAGTTGTGCGCCCCCACCGCGCCGGGACCGCGCTCCTGGTGGAGGTTGACCGCGTAGTGCTCCTGGAGCACCGCGATGTTGATGGTCTCGCCGATCTCCGCCGCGAGCCGCTCGCACACCGCCCGGCCCTGCTGGGTGACGTCCAGTCGGCCCGTCACCGCGCCCGCGAGGCGTACGATCCCGAAGCCCAGCCGGTACTTGCCCCGCTCGGCCGACTGCTCGACCAGGCCGCGCGCCTCCAGCGCCCCGAGCAGCCGGAACGCGGTCGACTTGTGGACGTCGAGCTCGGCGGCGACCTCGGTGACGCCGGCCTCGCCGCGCCGCGCCAGGATCTCCAGGACGCTGATCGCACGGTCGACGGACTGCACCCCGCCCGCCGCGGCGCCCGCTGGGTCGCCGTCCGAGACTCGGTTGCTCATGGCGCAACTATAGGGTGACGGCGATCGCCGCCGTCAGCCGATGAGCGAGCGGAACTGCTCGATGGTGCGGCGCCGCATGGTGAGGAAGGCGATCCAGGAGCCGTCGGCGCAGTGCAGCCGGAACCGGGCCATCAGCTGGAGCCGGGGCCGGCGTTCGACCCGGGTCACCCAGGACCGCGGCACCTCCCACACCGGGGTGCCGTCCAGGGGCTTGACCAGTCCGACGCGCTGGTCGGTCACGCGCAGCAGCAGCGCGCCGGAGGTCTGCGGCAGACCCGAGGCGATGCTGCCGGCCCTGCCGGACTGCGCGCCGACGCTGTTCACCAGCTCGTTCCCGAGGAAGCTTCCGGCGTTCACGCCGATGCCCTTCGCGCTCTTGGCGGGGACGACGGTGCCGTAGCCCAGGAGCCGTTCCCCGGGGGTCAGCTGGTGATGTGCGGAGCGCTCGCGCAGTTCGGACATGGTCATGATCATAGGTGGTGCCGGGGGAGCCGACGGCGCCGGTGGTCACGCCGGTCGCCGGTGCCGGATCCGCGGGAAGGACCGGGCGGCGGCCAGGAAACAGAGGGTCGTCAGCACGAACGGCCAGGTGAACGGATGCCCGCCGGAGGGGGCGAGCAGACCGGCGACGGCCGGGGTGAGCGCGGTCGCGGTGGCCGCGCCGAGCAGCGCGTAGAGCAGGGTCGCCCGGGTGGCGGCCAGGAACACCCCACACAGCGCCAGCGCGACGAGCACCGCGTTGCAGCCCATCGTGCCGTCGGCGATGCGTGCGGCCGGTGTCCCGAGCGCCCAGGCCGTCAGAAGGCCCGTGGCGCTGCCGGAACTGGCCACCCATCCCGCCGTCCGGCTCGCCAGGAACAGGCCGGCGAGCAGCAGGGCCCCGGCGTACCACTGGTCCAGGAAGAAGACCTGGGAGAGGTTGCGGAAGAACGCCGCCCCCACGGCGTCCGGTCCGAGGAGCGCCGGCCCGGAGGCGGCGCGGGGCGGCGCGGCCCCGCTGCCGCCGTGCGGCCAGACCCGCCGGAACCCGGGCGCGGCCAGGGTGACGGCGCCTGCCAGCAGGCAGTACGGCATGGTCAGCGGCGGCAGCTCCCAGGGGTGCAGCAGCCGTACGACGGCGGCCGTGACGACCGTGACGACGAGGCAGGCCGCGGCGGCGAGCAGCGCCGTGGCCGGCCTGCCCGCGTCGAGGAACACCGCCAGACAGAGTGCGGTCAGCGCGGAGTTGAAGCCCTCCAGCCCGGCCCGCACCCGGTCGCGGGCCACCCCCAGCAGGTCCGCGGCGGCGGTGCCGAGGGCGGCGCCGCCCACGGCGTAGGCGGCGTACCGCCAGTCCGCGGCCAGCAGCGCCAGCCCGAAGACGGCGCCCGCCCGGGCGTTGTCCAGGAACAAGACCTGGGCGAGGCCGCGCAGCACCCGGGCCGGGAACTCCGCGCCCTCTTTGCCGACCGCGTTCCGTCTCTCCCGGCGCCCCATTCTCAAGCCCCCCACTCGACCCTTCTTCCATCAAGCGACATTTAGTTTCCGCAATACGATATCGCCAGGGGTGGGAGCGGGGGAGACCCAGGAGCCGGGGCGGTCGGCGCGCGCGGCTGCCGGTGCTGTCAGACCGTGTGCGTGTAGTCGGCGAGGGAGCGGGCCGCCCTCCATCCCTGCGCCTCGGCTTTGGACACGTCCAGCACCACCGAGCGGGCGAGCTGGTCGACCGCGTAGCGGGTGAGCGACGGCTCCCCGCCCGGACACAGCCGGGCGGCGCGCGCCGCGGCATGGGCGAGCACCGGCGGAACGCGGTGGATCCGGGCCCGTACCCCGTGCGCTTGGAGGACGGCCAGCATCGCCCCGTCCCGGTCGTACGGCACCGGATCGGCGATGTTGTAGGCGCCCGGCGGCCACCCCGCCGCGTCGAGGCAGGCGTCGGTCAGGTTCTGCACGGCCGTCAGGCTGAGGCGGACGCTCGGGCCCGGCAGCAGCAGCCGCCCGGCGCGGACGCGGGCCAGCAGCCTCGGCACCAGGTGCGGATCCCCGCTGCCGTAGACCGCCCGGGGCCGCAGCACCACCGCGCCGGCCGCGAGCGCCAGCGCCTCACCGGCCGCCTTGGTACGGCCGTACGCGTTCAACTGGCCGCGCACCGGATGGTCCTCGGTGATCCGGGCCCGGCCGGGTCCGGGAGCGTAGACGCTGGCACTGCTCACCCACACCACCGGCCGGCCGGCGGCCGCCGCCAGCAGCCGCGCCGTGCCGTCGACGTTGACGGCACGCATCACGGCCTCGGCGGGGGAGCCGGGCGGCGGATCGCCGACCGCCGCCGCGCAGTGCACCACGAGGTCCGCCCCGGACAGGTCCGGCACCTCGCGGGCGGCGTCCCAGGGGACGTGCCGCCCGACCGGGCCGGGGCGGCGCCCCACACACAGCACCCGGGCGCCCCGCGCGGCGGCCGTGGCGGCGACATGGGAGCCGCAGAAGCCGCTCGCGCCGGTGACGGCGATCGTGGTCATCGGTCGTCCTCCGCGGGACTCGTGGTGGTGGCCCGGACGGTGAGGGAACGCCAGGCGGGCAGCGCCGACGAGCGGTCGGCCACGGCCCGTACGACGGCGGGGCGGTACGGCGCCAGCGCGGCGAGCGCGTCCTCGAGCTGGGCCCGGGCCGGCCGGGCGCCGGGACAGGCGTGGCCGCCGGCGCCGAACACGAGCTGGGCCACGGCGGGCGGTGCGGGGTCGAGGGCGTCCGGGGGATCGGTGTGGGCCCGGGCGGCGTGCCGTGCGACCAGGATCAGCCGGTCCCCGCGCCGTACGGGGCAGCCGTCGAGGTCCGCGTCGGCCGCCGCCGCGCGCGGCAGCAGCGGGGAGGGGGCGAGCGCCCGCAGCAGTTCGCCCGCCAGGACCGGCCGCAGCCGGTCGTCGGCCGCCTGGTCCCACAGCGCCGCGTCCGCGCACCAGGCGGCGGCGCGGGGCAGGGCCGCCACGGTGGTGTTGACGGCGGCGACTGCCAGCATCGCCCGCAGCGCCGGGCTCTCGCCCGCACCGCCCGGAGCGGTGGCCGGTCCGGCGCCGAGCAGGGCCTGAAGACGCGCCGTCGCCGCCGCGGCCCTGCGGGCGGTGCCGGGGAGCCGGGGGCCGGGCAGATGGTCGCGTACGGCGGTGGCCGCGGCGCGCGCGGCCGCCTCGGCGACATCCTCCGGGCCGGCGTCCACCGCGAGCAGCGCGCACACGGTCGCTCCCGCCAACTCCCGCGCCAGCGGCACGAGATCGACGGTACGGCCTGCCGCGAGCGGGGCCAGCCGGCGGGCCAGCACCTCCTCCCAGACCGGGCGCAGCCGCCGTACCCCCGGCGCGCCGAGCCCGTCGGCGATCGTCCGGCGGGTGTCCCGGTGGCCGGCGCCCGCCTGGTCGAACAGGGCGCCGCCGGTGGACAGTTCGCGAGCGGCGCCGCCGGTGGTGCCGGCCGCGGTGCGGTCCAGCGGCACGCGGGTGAGGGCGTGCCGGTAGGCGTCGGTGCCGTGCACCAGCAGGGTGCCGCCGACACGGGTCACCGCCCGGCGGCGGGTGGCCGCGAGCAGGGTGAACAGCACGGGGTGGGAACGGGTGTACACGCGCCGGTCACGGCGGCGTGCCGCCCGGACCCCGGACGCGGTGGGCGGGACGGCCAGGGGACGGGCCGGTTCGTCAGCCCGTGGCGGACCGTCGGTCCCCAACGGCAGGTCGCCACACGGTGGTTCGCTGGTCCGCGCGTTCATCGCCGGCCTCCGGCCGCCCGGGACGGCAGGCCGAGGCGGGCCGCGGCCAGGTGGGCCGTCGCGGTGCGGTCCGGTTTGCGGGAGCGGCCGGAGAGCGGGATGTCGGCCCACACCACCGCGTCCGGCCGTGCGGACCCCATCCGCTCCAGCGGGGCGGCCAGCGCGGCCCGCAGCGCCCCGGGGTCGGCCCCCGGGCGCGGCTGCACGACGGCGACCAGCCGCTCGTCCCCGTCCCCGGCCGGTACCCCGACCAGCAGCGCCAGTTCGACACCGGGCACGTGCAACGCGGGCTCGTACAGGCCCGGATAGATGTTCTCCGCCCGCCTGAGCACCATGTCCTTGAGCCGGCCCTGCAACACGATCCGGCCGCCGTCGAGACACGCGCGGTCACCGGTGGCGACCCACGGGTCGGGGTCCTCGCCCAGATAGCGGTCCCGGGCGGCGCGGCCGGACAGCAGCAGCTCGCCGGAGGCGTCCACCTCGGCCGCCACCCCCGGCAGCGGAGCCCCCACCAGATCGCCCGCGCCGGTGAACGCGGCCTTCTCCGCCTCCTCCACCGCGGCGGCCGGGAACAGCTCGGTGAGCGCGTACACGCCCCAGGCCTCGGTGGCGCCCGCCCGCTTGACCCGGGTGAGCAGCTCGGCACCGGCCGGCGCCGACCCGGTCCACACCCGCCCGGCGAACCGGCCCCCCTCCGCCAGCACCCGCCGTAGCTGCGGCGGCGTCAGATAGGTGGCCTGCGGGGCCAGCCGGCCGAGCTGCCGGGCCAGCACGCGCGGCGAGCGGGCGGGCAGCGCCACCGGCGCGCCGCCCGCCAGGGACGGCACCAGGACGAAGAACGTCCCGCCGAGGACGGGCCGGCCGGCCACCACCCCGACCAGGTCGGCCACCGTGGCCATACCGGCGGCGAGCGAGGAACGGGTGTGCACCACCGCGCGGGGCCGTGACGTGGTGCCGGAGGTGAACACGATGACCGCGTCGCCGTCCTCGTCCACGGGCCGCGGCGGGACCACCCTGCGGACCCCGGAGTCCACCGCGGGGGCGCAGCCCGGCAGCCGGGGCCCGATGGTGGCCACCGGCCCCAGCTCCGCGAGGTCCGGCAGGGCCAGCCGCGCCCGCCGGGCGAGCGGCCGCGCCCACCCGGCGACCGCCTGCGCGGCGGCGTCGGCGAGCACGAGGTCGGGCCGGGCCAGGGCCAGCCGGGCGCGCAGCACGTCCGGACCGGCGCCGGGGTCGAGCACCGCGGCCCGCGCCCCGAGCCGGTGCACGGCGAGCAGCACCGCCAGCGCCCGGGGCCCGGGCCGGACCGCGACGCCCACGGTGCCGCCCCGCGCCACACCGCGGGCGTGCAGCGCGGCGGCGTACCGGTCGGCGAGGTCGGCCAGGTCCCCGCGGGTGGCCCGGGTGCGTACGGCGCCCGTCGGGCCGGCGCCGAGCACGGCCGGCCGCTCGGGGGCGTCGGTGCGCAGGGCGCGGGCGAGTGTGTCGAGCATCAGCGGGGATCCTCCGTGTGCCGGCCCGGGCCCTTGTCGAGATACCAGCGGGCGGTGCCCACCAGGCCGTAACTGCGCAGCCGCCGCGTGGAGTTCTCCACGACCATGGCCCGGGCGTGGACGATGGCGGTGGTACGGCGGCGGACCCGGTTGAGGAAGAGGCGGTCGGTGGGGGAGGGGCGGCGCGGCATGCCCCCGACGGCCTCGTACAGGGCGGCCGTGATGGCCATGTTGTTCCCGGCGTGCATCCGGTACGGGGTGAGATAGCCGTGCCGGCGCCGGTGCGCGGGGCGGATCCGGCCGAAGAACGCGGCGCCGCGCACCAGGGCGCGGAACGCGGCACGCCCGAGCGGCCCGTGCTCGTCGCGCCGGGCGTCGATCCGGCCGCACACCAGGCCCGCACCGTGCCGCAGCGCGTCCCGGGCGGCGGCGGTCCAGCCGGGGTGCGGCAGACAGTCGGCGTCGGTGCGGGCCAGCATCGTCGCGCCGTTGCGGATCGCGTACCGGAAGCCGGTGTCCACCGCGCAGCCGACGCCCTTCTCCGGTTCGCGGAGCACATGCACCGGGAACGGCGCCCGGCGGGCGAAGTCGTGGACGATCGTCGCGGTGCCGTCGCTGGAGGCGTTGTCCACGACGACGAGGGTGAAGTCACGGTCCCGCTGCGCCGCGAGCGCCTCCAGCGTCGCGCCGATCCGTCGGGCCTCCTGGTGAGCGGGCACCACCACCCACAGGGCGCTCACGCGTGCTCCCACACCATCGTCATGATGCTCACGCCGCCGCCCAGGCCGACGAACAGCACCCGGTCGCCGGGGCGCAGCCGCGCATGGACGCGGTCGAGCTGCACGCCCAGCGTGGCGCTGGCCATGTTCCCGAGCGTGGGGACGGTGACGACCAGCCGGTCCCGGGGCACCCCGGTGACCTCCACGAACCGTTCCAGGTACGGCACGGTGACCTGGTGCACCAGGATGTGCCGGAAGTCGGTCCAGCCCAGGCCGGTGCGCTGCCGCATCCGGTCCAGCACCGAGGTGCCGACCTTCTCGAACACCTCGCGCAGCTCGCCGCCGTCACCGCTGAAGTAGGTGTGCTCGTCCCCGCGGGGGTGGCGGGAGCCGCCGCCGAAGATCCCGCCGACCTGCCAGTGCTCGGAGTGCGTCTCGGTGTCCACGTCGAGGATGCCGCCCCGGTCCACCGCCTCCAGGACGACGGCCGCCCCCGCGTCCCCGAAGGTGTAGCCGGCGAAGCCGTCCCGCAGCTGCCCGGGACCGGAGGGGTGGTGCCGTACCGCCCGGCTCGGGGTCTCCCCGGTCACCACCAGCGCCCGGCGGGCCCGGCCGGCGAGCAGCATCGCCCGTGCCGTGTCGATCCCGTTGACGAAGCTGTTGCAGGCGTTCGTCACATCCAGGGCATGGGCCCGGGAGCCCAGGTCGGCCTGGACGACATGGGCCGTCGCCGGCTCGACCACGTCCCGGGTGGCGGAGGCGAAGACCAGCAGGTCCACGTCGTACGGGGTCAGCCCGGCGCGGGCCAGCGCGGTGCGGGCCGCACGCACCGCGAGCGTCGAGGCGTACTCGCCCTCCGCGACGGCCCGGCGTGCGGTGATCCCGGTGACCCGTTCGAGCAGCCGCGGCGGCAGCCGCAGCCCGGCCGCCGCGGAGATCCGCTCCTGTAACTGCTGGGACGTCACCTCTCGCCCCGGCAGGCAGGACGCCACCGAGGTGATCCCCACCCGGCGCACCGGCTTACGAGCAGCGTGGTCTGTGTGCATGGCCTGGACGCTACGAGCCGGCCCGAACACCTTTCCTGAGCACCCGTACTCAATCCCGCCTGGGTACCCGCCCCCTGCGGGGGGGGGGGGGGGCGCCCCCCCCCGGCGCCCGACACCCCGCCCGGCGGGGCCCCGGGCGCCCCGGGCGCGGGGCACCGCAAGATAAAAAAA
>NZ_JBHXVE010000003.1:234981-238679 GCF_042672505.1 Streptomyces sp. NPDC127190 | reverse complement strand
TTTTTACAACCCCACCCCCCAAACACATGCCCGCCGCCCCCCCCCCCCCCCCCGCCCGGCCCCCCCCCCCCGGGGGGGCCCGCCCGCCCCCCCGCCCGCCCGGACCCGTTCCCCGGCGGGGTCAGGCCGAGGGCAGCGGCAGCGGGGGCCAGTGCAGCAGGGCGCGGAACTGCTCGCGCAGCGCCTGCTCGTCGGCGTCGCGCAGGGCCTCGTCCCGGGCGCGGCGGGCCGCCGGGTCCTCCAGCTGCTCGGTCTCGCTGACCGACCGGGAGGCCGCCACCACCGCCCGGACCCGGTCCCGCCGCAGGTCCTCGTAGCGGCGGAAGGCGCCGGCCGGGTCGTCGGGGGACGCGCCGAGGCAGCCGGCCAGGACGACCGCGTCCTCGATGGCCATCGCCGAGCCCTGTCCGAGACTCGTCAGCATCGGGTGCGCGGCGTCACCGAGGAGGGTGACCGGGCCCTCGCCCCAGCGCTCCAGGAACGGCCGGTCCTGCGAGGGCACCGCGAGCACCGACTCCATCGGGGTCGCGCGGATGATGTCGCAGACCTCGTCGGCCCAGCCGGCGTAGGTGTCGAGGATCTCGGCCTTGTCGCCGTCCCAGGCGCGTGACCGCTCGGCGGGCATGTTCTTCGTGCCCCACCAGTAGTAGCGCCCATGGCCGACGTCGATCAGGCCGAACCTGCGGCCGGCCCCCCAGTAGTGGCCCACGTAACCCGCCGGGAGGTGCGGCCGGGCGAAGGGGGTGACGGCCAGCCAGCAGATGTAGCCGCTGTCCTGGCTCGGCTCGGCCCCCACCAGGCCGCGGCGGACGGCGGAGTGGAAGCCGTCCGCGCCGACCAGGGCGCTGCCCCGGACGGTGGTGCCGTTCTCGAAGCGCACGGTCACCCCGGCCGGTCCCGTCTCGTGGTCCGCGACCGCGTGCCCGAGGACCGGCGGCGCCCCGTCCAGCTCGGCGAGCAGGGCTTCCTGGAGGTCGGCCCGGGTCACGCACACCGACGGCACACCGAGCGCGTCCGTGACGGCCTTGAGCGGCTGCTCGCGGATCAGTTCCCCCCTCTCGTCGAGGACCCGGAACGTCTCGACGTCCTGGCCGCGCTTGGACAGTCCCAGGTCGATGCCGAGCGACGCCAGCGCGGCGACGGCGTTGCTCATCACGGACAGGCCCGAGCCCGCCGCGCGCAGCCGGGTGGCCCGCTCGTAGATCTCGACGGGGATGCCCGCCCGGCGCAGGGCGACGGCGGCGGTCAGCCCGCCGATGCCGGCCCCGGCGATGATCACCGGCAGCCGGGTGGACGACGGCTCGGGGGAGGTGTGGTGCGTCATACGGCGACTCCGGTGGAGGACGGGACGGGACGGCCGTCGAGGATGCGGCCGATGATCTCGGCCGTGTGGGTGACATGGGGGTGTTCGACGATGGACAGGTGGTTTCCGGGGACCGTGACGGCGCGCAGCCGGCCGCGGGTCATGTGCTGCCAGCCGTTCAGCGGGTCCGCGTGCCGGCTGCCGCCCGCGCTGTGCATGGCGAGCAGCACCTCGGGCAGCGGCTCGGCGGCCAGCAGCAGGGTGATGTCCTGCTCGGGCACCTCGGGCCGGTAGGCCAGGGTGGCGTTCCAGTTCGCCTCGTACACCCGGAACAGCCGGCGGACCACGGCCCCCGAACTCCCCGGGGGCAGCACCCCGGCGCGTACGGCGAGCTGGGCGATGAAGTCGAACTTCTCGTCCGGCGTGGTCAGTTCGGCCGGTATCCGCTCCTGCGGCGAGGCCCCGCCGCGGCCCAGCCACAGCAACTCCCAGCAGAACCAGCCGAGCAGCGCGTCCTCGTCATGGCGGGCCCGCGGCCCGGGGTCCAGGGCCGTGGTGTCCAGCAGCACCAGGTCGGCGACCTCCTCGCCGGCCCGGGTCAGCTGGACGGCCATCTCGAAGGCCACGAAGCCGCCGAAGGACCAGCCGCCGATCGCGTAGGGGCCGTGCGGCTGCACCCGCCGCAGGGCGGCGATGTAGTCGGCGGCCAGCTCGGGCACCGAGCGGCGGGGCTCGGTGCCGGGGACCGCGCCCGCCGCCTGGAGCCCGTACAGCGGCCGGCCGGCGGGCAGATGGCGGGCGAGCTGCACGTAGCACAGCACGTTGCCGCCCATGGGGTGCACCATGAACAGCGGGCGGCGGTCCCCTTCGGGGCGGATCGGCACCAGCGGGTCGAAGGTGACCGACGCGTTCCGCTCGCGCAGCCGGCGCGCCAGCCCGGCGACGGTGGGGGTGGCGATGAACTCGGCCAGCGGGACGGTGACGCCGTAGCGCTGCTCGATGACCACCGTCAGCCGCATCGCCGTCAGCGAGGTGCCGCCCAGGTCGAAGAGGTCGTCGTCGACGCCGATCGCGTCGGCGGGCAGCTCCAGCAGATCGGCCAGGGTGTCCGCCAGGACCGCCTCGTGACTGCCGGGAACGGGCCGGGCGCCCCGCGGCTTCGCCTCCTGCGCGGGGGCGGTGGCGGCCAGCGCCCGGTCGTCGCGCTTGCCGGAGGGGGTCAGCGGCAGCGCGGGTATCCAGGTCAGCGAGGCGGGCACCAGATACGCAGGCAGCACGGTGCGCAGATGACGGCGCAGCTCCCCGGTGTCCGTGCGGTCCCGGTCGCCGACGAGGAAGGCGGCCAGGGTGTTCTCGCCGTCGGCCCGGCGGCGCGGTACGACCGCCACCTCCCGGATGCCGGGCCGGTCCGCGGCGAAGTCGAGGACGGCGGCCTCCACTTCGGCCGGCTCCACCCGGTAGCCGCGTATCTTGACCTGGCCGTCGGCCCTGCCGGTGCACACGATGTCCCCGCCCGGCAGGACCACCGCGAGATCGCCCGTGCGGTACAGGACCTCGCCCGGGGCGCCGTACGGATGGGGGACGAACCGCTCTTCGGTGAGGTCCTTGCGGCCCACGTACCCCTCGGCGAGACAGACCCCGCCCAGGTATATCTCGCCCTGCACACCGGGTGGCACCGGATGCATCCGCGCGTCGAGGACCAGCACCTGCGCGCCGTCCACGGGGCGTCCCACCGGGGGCAGTTCGGGGAAGGAGGACGGATCGCCGGTCATGCTGTGCCGCGTGACCACATGTGACTCGGTCGGGCCGTACTGGTTCTCCAGCAGCACACCCGGCAGGGCGGCGAGGAACCGGCGCAGGGCGGCGGTCACCCGCAGCTGCTCGCCGGAGGAGACCACCACCCGCAGCCGCCGCGGCACCGGGCCGAGCGCGTCGGCCGTCTCCGCCAGCTGCTGGAGCGCCACGAACGGCAGGAACACCCGCTCCACGCCCGCCTCGTCCAGCAGCCGCAGCAGCGCCGGCATGTCGCGGCGCTGCTCCTCGTCCGCCAGGACCAGGGTGCCACCGCCGCACAGCGTGGAGAAGATCTCCTGGAAGGCGACGTCGAAGCCGATCGGCGCGAAGTGCAGGGTGCGGCCGCCGACGGCACCGCTCGGCACCCGGTTCTGCCAGCCGACCAGGTTCGCCAGCGCCCGGTGCGGCATCGCCACGCCCTTGGGGACGCCGGTCGAGCCGGAGGTGAACAGCACATACGCGGTGTCCGCGGGCCCGGGCCCCGGGAGGCCGCCGGGCGGGGGCCGCGCGGGGGGGGGGGGGGGGGGGCGGGGGGGGGGCCCCCCCGGGGCGGCCCCCCCCCCGGGGGGCGGCGGGGGGGGGGGGGCGGCGATGCCGGGCG
>NZ_JBHXVE010000003.1:206988-234971 GCF_042672505.1 Streptomyces sp. NPDC127190 | reverse complement strand
GCCCCTGCCTGGGGGGCCGGCGGCCGCGCGGGTGTACCCCCCCCATGGGGGGGGGCCGGGGGCCGGGGGCCGGGGGCGGCCGCGGCCCGCGCGGGGGGGGCCGGCCCCCCCCCGCGACTCGGGGGACAGCAGCGGCGCGCAGTCCGCCACCAGGTGCGCGTGCCGGGCGGCGGCGACGATACGGCGGGGCCGGGCGGTGTCGGCCATGAGCGCCAGCCGGGCCGGCGGATAGGCCGGGTCCAGCGGCACCACGGCGGCCCCGGTGAGCAGGACACCGAGGAGCACGGCGACCGCCTGCGGGCCCCGGTCCATGGCGACGCCGATCCGGTCGCCCCGGCCGGTGCCCTCGGCGCGCAGCCGGTGCGCCACGGCCCGTGCGGTGCCGGCCAGCCGCGCATAGCTCCAGATGTCGCCGGCGTGGTCCAGGGCCGGGGCGTCGGGGGTGCGGGCGGCCTGGCGCAGGAAGAGGTCCGTGACGCACTCCTGGCTCACGGGTGCCGGTACCGGGCGGGCGGGCTCCGCCGCGAGGAAGCCGAACCCGGCCTGTTCCAGCGGGTGTTCGGCCATCCGGCGCACCACGGCGACGAGCGTGTCGGCGAGCAGCTCGGCCTGGTCCCGGCTGAACACCCGCCCGTCGCAGTCGACGCGCAGCCCGATCCGGCCGTCCACCGGGTCGTGCACCGCGTTGACCAGCAGGGTGAAGTTGGTCTCCTCCCAGGTCCGGAAGTCCAGCAGCCGGATGCCCGGAAGCGTCAGCACCTCGGTGAGCTGCCGGAAGTGGACGTAGTTGAACGCCGTCTCCAGCTCGCTGCCGGGGTGCTCCTCCTGGATGGCGCTGAGCGGGTAGCGGCGGTGCGGGAACCCCTCGCGCTCGCGGTGCAGCGCCTGCCGGGCCAGCGCGGACCAGCTCGCACCGGAGGTGGGCAGCCGCAGGGGGACGGTGTTCAGGAAGAGCCCGAGGGCCTGTTCGCCCTCCCCCTCGGTCCGGCCGTGCGTGACCAGCCCGGTGAGCACCTCGGGGGCGCCGGTGAACAGCCCCAGCGTCAGGCAGTGCGCCGCCAGCAGCACCGACTTGACCGGCGTCCCGTGCGCCCGGGCTGCGTCCCGCAGCGCGTCCGCGAGGTCGGCCGGCAGCTCCCGCCGGCACACGATCTGCTCCCCGTCGGTCGGCGGCCGGTGTGCTCGGGCCCCGGCGAGCGCCGGCACGTCGACCCCGCGCACGACCTCGCCCCAGTAGGCGCGGCTCGCCACGGAGTCCAGCGCGGCCCGCTCGGCGGCCACGTGCGCCGCGGGCGGCGGCAGCGGCCCGCCGGGCACCGGAGCGGCGCCGAGCCCCAGGGTGTGCGCGTACGTCTGGAGCAGGTCCCGCAGCAGGTTGGCGACGCTGGCGCCGTCGAGCAGCGCATGGTGGAAGCCGAGCACCAGTTCCACGGTGTCGGGGCGCACATACGCGCGCAGGAAGTACAGCGGGCCGTGCTCGAAGTCGTAGTCGTGCACCCGGCGTTCGTCCACGTGGCGCAGGATCTCCGCCTCCGCCTCCGCCTCGGTACGGCCGCGCAGGTCCACGCAGTCCGCACCGGCCGGTGCCTGCGGGTGGATCACCTGGAGCGGCTCGGAGACGCGGGCGAGCGCGAACGTGGACCGCAGCACGGGGTGCCGGGCGGTCAGCCGCGCGGCGGCGGTACGGAACGCCGCCTCGTCCCACGGCATCCGCAGCACATAACGGAAGACGTCCTTGTACACGGCGGTGCCGGGCCGGCGCCGGGAGTGGAAGATCAGGCCCAGCTGGAGCCGGGAGAGCGGGTGGGCGTCCTCGGCGTCCCCGAGCGCCGCCCGGTCGACGCGGGACACCAGCGCGAACGGACGCGGCCCCTCCGTCGCGGCCGGGCCGGGCGGCGCGTCGGCGACGGTGACGGCGGCGAGCGCCGCCACGGTCGGTGCGGCCACGAGATCGTCGAGGGAGAAGCGCAGGCCCTCCCGCTCGGCCCGGGCCCGGACGGTGAGCAGCCGGATGGAGTCGCCGCCGAGGGCGTAGAAGTCGTCGTGCACGCCGACCCGTTCGACGCCCAGCACCTCCGCCCAGATCCGGGCGAGCGCGGCCTGCACCCCGTCGGCCGGCGCGGCGTCGCCGGACGGCTCCGCTGCGCCGCGCGGGTCGGGCAGCGCCCGCACATCGGTCTTGCCGCTCGGGGTCAGCGGCACCCGGTCGATCCGGCACAGCAGGGCGGGCACCATGAACGCGGGCAGCCGGGCGACGAGCGCCGCGCGCAGCCGGTCCGGGCCCGGGTCGTCGTCGCCGGCCAGGTACCAGGCGGCCAGCCGGGTGCCGCCGCCCCCGGCGGTGGTGGCGGCCACCACCGCGTCGCGCACCCCGGGCAGCTCGCGCAGCGCGGCGGCGACCTCGCCGGTCTCCACCCGGTTGCCCCGGATCTTGACCTGGCCGTCCGCCCGGCCCAGGTACTCCAGGGTGCCGTCGGCGAGCCAGCGGGCGATGTCCCCGGTGCGGTAGATCCGTCCGCCGGGCACGAACGGGTCGGCGGTGAACCGTTCCGCGGTGAGCCGGGGCAGGCCGAGATAGCCCCGGGCGACCTGGACGCCGCCGATGCACAACTCGCCCGGCACACCGGCCGGCTGAAGGTTTCCGTGGGCGTCGAGGACGTACAGCAGCGTGTTGTCCACCGGCCGTCCGATCGGCACCCGGCGTACGGGAAGCGCCGGGTCGCCGGGGCAGTCGTACGCCGTGACGTCCACCGCGGCCTCGGTGGGGCCGTACAGGTTCACCAGGCGGGGCGGCCCGTCCGGGCCCGTGCGCAAGGTCCGTGCGAAGCGTTCGACATGCCCGGGCGGCAGCGCCTCGCCGCTGCAGAAGACGTACCGCAGCGAGGAGACCGGCGGCTCGTCGAGGTCGAGGAAGGGGCC
Source organism: Streptomyces sp. NPDC127190 (assembly GCF_042672505.1). Taxonomy (NCBI): domain Bacteria; kingdom Bacillati; phylum Actinomycetota; class Actinomycetes; order Kitasatosporales; family Streptomycetaceae; genus Streptomyces; species Streptomyces sp. NPDC127190. Next base: position 232,052 of record NZ_JBHXVE010000003.1, on the reverse strand, counting down.
GAGCATGGAGGGGACGAAGTGCAGGACACTGACACTGTGGTCGCGGACCGTGCGGGCCACCTCCCGCGGGTCCTTCTCGGCGCCGGGCGGCAGCAGCACCAGCCGGGCCCCCTCGGCGGCCCACCAGAACAGCTCCCACACGGAGACGTCGAAGGAGACGGGGGTCTTCTGCAACAGGACGTCGTCCGCGCCCACCGGGTACAGCCGCTGCATCCAGGTCAGCCGGTTGACGGCCGACCGGTGTTCGACCATCACGCCCTTGGGCCGGCCGGTCGACCCGGACGTGTAGATCACATAGGCGAGGGAGCCCGGACCGGCGCCGGTCTCCGGCGGGGCGTCGTCCTGCCCCGCCTCCAGCTCGGCCACCCGGCGGGCGTGCTCCCGGCCGGCGGCCCACGGCGCCCGGGCCCCCTCGTCGTCCAGCACGACCGCCGCGGCCCGGCAGTCGTCGAGCATGTGCGTGATCCGCCCGGCGGGGTAGTCCGGGTCCACCGGCACATACGCGGCGCCCGCCTTGAGCACCCCGAACAGCGCCGGGAGCAGGTCCGGGCCGCGGCGCAGCGCCACCGCCACCCGGTCCCCGTCGCCGACGCCGGCCGCCCGCAGGCCCCTGGCCACGCGGTTGGCGCGGCGCTCCAGCTCCGCGTAGGTCAGCGAGCGGCCGGTGGCGGCGTCCGTCACCGCGACGGCGTCCGGCCGCCGGGCGCACTGGAGCTCGAACAGGCCGTGCAGGGTGCCGGGTTCCCGCTCCGGCGCGGCGGGGCCCCGGCCCAGGGCGAGCAGGGCGTCCCGTTCCGCCGGGCCGGTCACCGGTACGGCGGACAGCTCCGCCGCCGGGTCGTCCAGGCAGCCCGCGAGCAGCCGCTCCAACTGGCGGGCCACCGCGTCGATCGGCAGGTCCTCGTCGAACACGTCAAGCGCGTGGACCAGGTCGATCTCCATGCCGGGGGCGTCGCCGAAGTCCCGTACGAAGACGTTGAGCGCGGACTGGTCGTACCCGGGGGCCTGCATGCCGGTCTCGCGCCGCACCCCGTCGAGGACGGCGGGCCGCTCGTAGCGCAGATAGGACAACGTCACGTCGAACAGCTGCCGGGAACCGCCCGCGCCGTCCGCGGCCAGCCCGGTCAGCAGGTCGCCGAGCGCGATCCGCTCGTGCCGCTGGAGCCCCCGGACCGCCTCGCGGGTCTCGCGCACCAGCTCGCCGACCGGGCGCGCCCCGGGGCGCCGCAGCGGCAGCGGCAGGGTGTTGGCGAGCTGGCCGTACGGCGTCGCCGTCCAGCCGGCGCGGTTCAGCAGCGGGATGCCCAGGACGACGTCCTCGCTGCCGTGCAGCCGGGTGAGCAGCCCGCCGAGGACGGCCGCCACATAGGCGAAGGGGGAGTAACCGGCTTCCCGGATCCGCCGCACCAGCGCGCCGTCGACGGGCACGGTGCGGATGCCCCGGCGCCGGGCGCCGCTCGGGGCCCGGCGGGTGAACAATGCGGTGCCGGTGTCAGCGAGCGCGGCCCGGTGGTGGGCCAGATCCTCGCCGAAGGCGTCACCGGCCCGGTAGCGGGCCTCCTCCGCGAGGAAGCCGGCGACCGGAACGGGGTCCGCGGCGGGCGCCGGTGCCCCGGCGTGCCGGTGCGCGTACTCCTCCAGGATCTCCTGGGTCACCCGGTCGCAGGTCCAGCCGTCCGCGACCAGATGGTGCGCCGTCAGCCGCAGCACCACCGTGTCGGGCCCCTCGGTCAGCAGCGTGACCCGCACCGGCGGGGCGCCGCGCAGCGGCAGGGGGCGCAGCAGGTCGGCCTCCAGCCAGGCGGCGCGGGCCGCGGCCGGGTCCGCCTCCCGCTCCAGGTCGAGCCGGCCCACCTCGGGTGCCGCGGCGCCGACCCACTGCACCGGCGTACCGTCCGGGTCGTCGAAACAGAGCCGGAACGTCTCGTGCCGGGCCAGCACCGCCTCGGCGCTCTCGGCCAGCAGCCGCCGGTCCACCGGACCGGTGAGACGTTCGGTCACACAGCAGTTGAACTGGGGATCGTCCGGGTGCAGTACGGCGGAGGCCCACACGTCCCGCTGATAGGCGGTCAGCGGGAGGCGGGGCTGATCCGTATGGCTCGGTAAGTTCATGATCAGACCATAGGTGCGGACCTGGCCGGGAAAGCGTCCGGCGGCAGCTAGTGGCCGTCGACTGCCGGTGCTGTGTCCCTTCCGCCGTGGCGGGTACGGCCTTTCGGACAGCGGTGACGCCTCGTCAATCCATGTATATGACACAGTGGTTGTGCCAGACGGTGATCAACAGGAGGAGCGGGCATGGCGGTTCGGCTGGACGAGCGGGTGCGGGCGCGGCTGGAAGGACCCCACTTCTGGTACGTCGCCACGGTGACACCGGACGGCGCTCCGCATGTCACACCGATGTGGGTCGGCCTGGAGGACGGGCTGATCGTCTTCAACACCTCGGTCGGCCGGATCAAGGAGGAGAACCTCCGCCACGACGCCCGCGTCCACCTCTCGCACGCCGACCCCGACAACCCCTACGACCGGGTGCAGATTTCCGGCCGCGCGGTGCGGCTGGTGACCGGCGAGGCGGCCGAGCGCGGGATGGACCGGCTGACCCACAAGTACCTGGGCCTGGACCGCTACCCCTGGCTGATCGAGGGCGAGCAGCGCGTACACGTCCTGGTCGAGCCGGAACGGGTACGCCACATCGTCGGCGTCGAACCGTTCCGGCCCGGGGTCATCCCCTCCTGACCGGGCGGGGTCAGGATTCGGCCGGAACCCGGTCCAGGAAGCCCAGCACCTGCCGGATCCGGCCCTCCTCGTCCAGCGTGACCACGTCGAACCCGGCCACCGGCGCAGACCGGTCGGCCTCGTTCACCAGCTCCCAGCCGAAGCGCGCGGTGTCGTGGTGCCCGTCCACCGCGCCCAGCGGGCGGAAGACGAACCCCGGGAACTGCTCGTGGACCGCCGCGATCACGGCCGCGATCCCCTCATGGCCACGGACGTCGGCGAGGGGGTCGGTGTAACCGCCGTCCGGGGTCCACGCGGCGGCGACCGCCTTCCTCAGGGCCTCGGGCTCGGTGGCGTTCCACGCCTCGAAGTAACGGGCGGCGGCGGTCGCGTAGCGATCGGTGTTCACGGACATGGTGAATCAGCCTCCATCGAGGTCGTCTCTCCTGGTCGGGGCCCGGGTCGGGGCTTCGCCGATCCGGTGTGACCACCATGCCCGGCACCTCGGCGGCCGGTCGATTACCTCCGGGGTCATGCCCGGGCGGCTCGGGCGACCCGTTCCGGCCACAACGGACGGCGAATATGTCAACAGACTGGCCAAAAAGTCATGGTGACAGTGTGTCGGAAGTGGCGATACTCGAACGTCAGGGACACATCACCCCACAGGAGCCGCACGAAGAGCGAGGCCCGCCCGGTACCAAGCGAGGCGACGGGGGAGTGAGACGTGCACGACGAGTTCCTGTGCCATGTCACGGCGTACGGCATGTGCGACGGCAGGCGCATCGGCGTACCGCTCGGCACCTATCGCGCGCCGACGCTCGCCCTGGCCCTGTGGTGGCTGCGGGACCGGGCGTCCTGGATCGCGGAGCGGCTCGACCCGAGCCCGGCGGACCCCGCCATCCCGGCCGGGGCGCTGGTGCCGGTCGCGGACACGGTCGCCGACGTCCCCGCCCTGCTGCGCGCCTGGTGCGCCGACGACGCCCGGCAGGAGCGGACCGCCGACGAGCTGGCGGCCGGGCGGCTGGTGCGGATCGCCGCCAGCGACGACACCACCGAGTACGAACTGCTCGCCGAGTCCGTGGACGCGCTCCGGATGCAACGCGTCGGCCCCGCGCTGGTCGAGCTCGCGTGACACGTGTCCATCCCGCTCGGACGGAACGGGACGAGCAGGCGCACATCTGAGCGGATCGGTAGAATTCTGGCCATGGCGGAGCGGTCGGTCGCCCCGGCTGTGCCCGAGCTCGTCCTGGAGACCGACACCGGGTCCACGGTGATGAGTCCGGGCCACGACTACCACGTCGGACGCGACCCGTTGAGCGACATCGTCCTCGACGATGCCCGGGTCTCGTGGCACCACGCGGTGCTGCGCTGCGACCACGACCACTGGACCCTGGCCGACACCGGGAGCACCAACGGCACCTACGCCCACGGCCACCGGGTCCGCGAATGGCGGCTCGCACCCGGCAGCGAGATCCGCTTCGGCAACCCCGTCGACGGCCCCCGCGCCCTGCTCCTGCCCGTCCCCGAACCCGCCCCCGGCCGCCCCTCGGCGGTGTCCCTGCCCGAGCGGACCGGCACCTTCCGCCGGCCCAGCAGCGTCCGCCCGCTGCCCGCCCTGACCGCCGTCCGCATCGGCCGCGCCCCCGGCAACGACGTCGTCGTGGACGACCTCACCGTCTCCCGCCACCACGCCGAACTGCGCGCCCACCCCGACGGCGGCCACGAGATCATCGACCTCGGCAGCCACAACGGCACCTACCTCAACGGCCGCCCCGTCACCCGCGCCCGGGTCGCCCCCGGCGACATCATCGGCATCGGCCACTCCGCCTTCTGCCCGGCCGGCGACCAGCTCCAGGAGTACGTCGACACCGGCCAGGTCTCCCTCGACGTCCAGGACCTCACCGTCACCGTCGGCAAGGACCGCACGGTCCTGCTGGACCACGTGTCCTTCCCGGTGGGGGAGAAGTGCCTGCTCGCGGTGGTCGGCCCCAGCGGCGCCGGCAAGTCCACCCTGCTCAACGCCCTGACCGGCCAGCGCCCCGCCGACCGCGGCACCGTCCTGTACGACGGCCGCGACCTCTACCGCGACTACGCCGAGCTGCGCCGGCGCATCGGCCTCGTCCCGCAGGACGACATCCTGCACCCGCAGCTCACCGTGCGCGCCGCCCTCACCTACGCCGCCGAGCTGCGCTTCCCCGAGGACACCGACCCGGCCGAGCGGCGCGCCCGGGTCGACGAGGTCATCCGCGAACTGGGCCTGGAGCAGCGCGCCGGCCAGCCCGTGCACAGCCTCTCCGGCGGCCAGCGCAAACGCGTCAGCGTCGCCCTGGAACTGCTGACCAAGCCCTCGCTGCTCTTCCTGGACGAGCCGACCTCCGGCCTGGACCCCGGCATGGACCGCTCCGTCATGCACATGCTGCGCGGGCTCGCCGACGACGGCCGTACCGTCGTCGTGGTCACGCACAGCGTCCTCAGCCTCGGCGTCTGCGACCGCCTCCTGGTCCTCGCCCCCGGCGGCACCGTGGCCTACTACGGCCCGCCCGGCGACGCCCTCGCCTTCTTCGGCTGCGAGCAGTGGCCCGAGGCCTTCGAGGCCTTCGACCGCGACGCGGACCGCGACTGGGCCCGGCAGTACCGCGAGTCGCCGTTCCACCGGCACTACGTCACCGGATCCACCGGCCGGCCCCACCACCCCGGCCCGGCCCCGGTCGGCCCCGCGCCCCCGCCCCGCCCGCGCTCCGCCCGGGCCCAGCTCGGCACCCTGATCCGCCGCTACACCGCCGTCCTGAGCGCCGACCGCACCTTCCTGCTCGTCATGGTCGCCCTGCCCTTCGTGATGGGCGCCATGGCCCGCGCCCTGGCGAGCGGTCGGCTCGCCCGGGACACCGCGATGAACGCGCTGCTCATCCTCTGCGTCGGTGCCGTACTGACCGGCGCCGCCAACGCGGTGCGCGAACTGGTCAAGGAACGCGCCCTCTACCGGCGAGAACGCGCCGTCGGCCTGCCCAGATCCAGCTATCTGCTCTCCAAGGTGGTGGTGCTCGGCACGGTCACGGTCGCCCAGGCCGTCGTCCTCACCCTGGTCGGCCTCCTCGGCGTCCACCTGAACGCCCCCGGCGGCCGCGGCGTCCTGCTGCCGCCGCTCGCCGAACTCACCCTCGCGGTCGCCCTGCTGGCGTTCACCGCGATGATGCTCGGGCTGCTGGTCTCCGCGCTGGTGCGCAAGGAGGAGGTGACGATGCCGCTGCTGGTGCTGCTCGCCATCGTCCAGGTGGTCTTCTGCGGCGCCCTGCTGAAACTGCACGGTGTCCCCGGCCTCGACCAGCTCTCCTGGCTGGTGCCCGCCCGCTGGGCGCTCGGCGCCATGGCCGGCACCGTCGGACTCTCCCGGATCATGCCCGACCGGCTGACCGCCGACCCGCTGTTCCGGCACGCGCCGGGCGTCTGGCTGCTCGACCTGGCCATGCTGCTCGTGCTCTCCGCCGTCTACGGACTGGTGGTGGCCCGGCTGCTGCGCCGGCAGGAGCCGGCCGTGATGCGGAGGTAGGCGGCGATGACGACCCCCGGATTCCGGCCCACGCACGTCGTCCCGGCGCGCGGCCTGCCCGCCTGGGAGGCCCCCGACCCGGCCCGCCCCACCATGCCCCTCGACCCGCTGCTCCCCGTCCAGCTGGTGGAGTGGCGCGGCGACTGGGGACACATCCGCTGCGCCAACGGCTGGGCCGCCTGGGTCGACGGCCGCCGGCTGGTCGCCGTACCGGAGGACCCGCCCGCCGCCGACGGCACCGCGGGCACCGCCGACCCCCGCCCCCTGCTGGACCGCGCCGCCGAGGCCCTGGCCGGCTACCGGGCGGCCGTCGCGGAGCTGGCCGCCGGCACCCTGGACGGCGAGGCCTTCGAGGAGCGCACCCGCGGACTGCGGCTCGGCATCGTGCTCGACGGCACGTCCATGTGGCTCTACGACGCCGAGGAGGGCCGCTGGGAGTACGCCGACGGACGGCGCCTCACCACCTACGCCACCGACCGTTCCGTCACCGGGGAGGACGCCACCGGGCACGCCCCGACCCGGCTCGTCGCCTCCGAGGGTGAACCCTGATGGCCGGCCGGACCAGCCTGTTCTCCGGCCGTCCCTCGGAGCTGATCGGCCGGCAGGTGGCGGGTTACCTGATCGAGAGCGAGATCGGGCGCGGCGGCATGGCCGTCGTCTACCGCGCCCGCGACCTGCGCCTGGAGCGCACGGTCGCGCTCAAACTCCTCGCCCCCGAACTCGCCCGGAACGACACCTTCCGGCAGCGCTTCACCCACGAGTCCCGCGTCGCCGCCGCGATCGACCACCCGCACATCGTGCCGGTCTTCGAGGCCGGCGAGACCGACGGTGTGCTCTACATCGCCATGCGGTACGTCTCCGGCAGCGACCTGCGCCATCTGCTCGACCTGCGCGGGCCCCTGCCGCTGCCGGACACGGTGCGGATGGCCGCGCAGGTCGCCTCCGCCCTCGACGCCGCCCATGAGCACGGACTGGTCCACCGGGACGTCAAACCCGGCAACATCCTGGTCGCCGAGGGCACCGACAGCGACCACCCCGAGCACGTCTACCTCACCGACTTCGGGCTCACCAAGAAGTCGCTGTCGCTGACCGGCTTCACCAGCGTCGGCCAGTTCGTCGGCACCCTCGACTACGTGGCCCCCGAGCAGATCTCGGGCCGCCCGGTCGACGGCCGCTGCGACGTCTACGGCCTGGCCTGCGTCGTCCACGAGATGCTCACCGGCCACCCGCCCTTCGAACGCGAGGACGACATGGCGCTGCTGTGGGCCCACCAGTACGACGAGCCGCCCCCGCCCAGCGGGATCCGCCCCGGCCTGCCCGGCACCGTCGACCCCGTCTTCGCAACGGCCCTCGCCAAGAGCCCGGACGCCCGCTACGACACCTGCCTGGCCTTCGTCGCCGCCCTCCGCGCGACCCTGGCCCCCGCGCCCGCCGCCGACCACCCGGCGACCGAGGTGGACCGCACGGTCACCGCGCCGCCCCGGCCGCCGCACTGGGCCGCACCGGTGTTCCGCGCCCGGGACACGGCGGCCTAGAGAGACGGCCCGGACAAGGCAGCCAGGAGACCTAGTCGGCGGGCGGCGGGGTGCTCGTCCCGCGCCCGCGGCGCACCAGCCGGGCCGGCAGCGCGCCCAGGAAGCCGGTCACCAGGCCCCACAGCGCGCCCAGTCCCACCGCCTGCCACAGCCGCGGCTCCAGGAACACCTCGCCGGACAGACTGCCGCCCAGGTCCCCGATGCCCAGCAGGGACAGCCCGTAGTGCGCCGAGATCCGCCCGGTCAGACAGATCATCAGCACCGTCAGTGCCAGCGCCACCGCCAGCTGCACCGCATGCCGCCACGGCGGGACGGCCGGGGAGCGGACCGCCGCCCGGAAGGCCACGGCGAGCAGCAGCACCGCGTCCACGGCCACCAGCCACCACCACCGGCCGTCGTGGGCGGTGAGCGAGCGCAGATTGAGCGCCGAGACGTCGGGCGTGCGCAGGATCGCGTCCAGCACCTGCGGCATCGGCAGCCCGAACGGGCCGTCCACCCGGCCGTTCCAGGTCGCCCCCAGACCCACCGTCAGGCCCAGCCAGGACAGATTCGGCAGGCCCAGCAGGATCAGCGCGAGGATCGCGCGGAGCCGCCCGTGGACGGCCGCCGTGACCAGCGAGGCGACGAGACCCACGCCGACGACGGCGAGCAGCAGCACCACCATCGCGTGGGCCGGCGGGCGCACCGACTCCTGGAGCCGCAGCAGCCGGCCCGGCAGCGGGGCCCCGCACGCGACGAGCAGCGCCAGCAGCAGCACCCCCGCCAGCCAGAGCAGCCCGAACAGCACCGTCAGCGGCACGTCCGTGGTGAACCCGACCGTCGGCGCGGCGCCGAACAGGCCCGCCAGGTCGCTGAGGGTGCCGCTGCCCAGATCGACCGCGAAGGTCTGCCGGGCGGCGAAGGCCAGCCCGATCAGCGCCGCCAGCCACGGCACCGCGATCCGGGCGGCCCAGCCGGCCAGCTCCGCGGCCGAGGCGACCGCCCGGTGCCGCAGCGGGCGCAGAAAGCCCGCGCCGACCACCAGGGCACCGGCGAGCGTCACCGACAGCGGCATCACGCTCAGCCCGGCCCGGCTCTCGGCGAGCGCCCCGGCGTTGCCCGAGAGTTCCACGCTGCCGCCGACCGCGGCCACCACCGTCGCGGCCACCACCCGCGGAAACGCGCCGTCCGGCAGATCGGCCGCGCCGGCCGCCCACAGCCCCAGCGCCGCCACCAGCACCATGACGGCCAGTCCGGTCAGCACCACGGCCACGCCCTGCACCCAGCCATGAGGGGCGACGGGCCGCGCGGAGACGGTCGGAGGGCTCACGCCAGTCACGCTAGACAGACCCGCGGCCCCGCGCCCGCCGGGTGGGCCGTCCGCGTCGGCTTGCGAGCCGGACGGCTCTGCGGCACACAATGGGAGCAACGTGCAGCTATTAGCACTAATCCGAACGTGACTGAGAAAAGCCGCGCATCGGGACGATCGCGACGGGAAGAAGTGCTCGTGAGCGTCGAACCTCCGTCCTCCGGCCGCCCCACCGGGCCGCCCTCCGGCCCGCTGTCGGGCTCTTCCCGGCCGCCCGCCGGACCGCCGCCCGCCGGACCGCCGAGCGGCGCCACCGGTCCGCACGGACCGCGCCGGCCGTGGTGGAAGTCCGTACCGCGCGTCGCGGCGCTCACCGCCGCCCTCGTCGCCGCCGTCGTTCTCGGTCTGGTCTTCACCCGTCCGGGCGGCGGCGGTTCCTCCGCCAAGGGCGGCGAGGTCTTCCTCCAGCCCGCCGGCAGCACCGGCCAGGACCCGTTCACCACGTCGACCGCGAAGCAGAGTTCCGCACCGCCCGCACCCTCCGCACCCGCCTCCGCCGCGCCGTCCGGCGCGGCCAACGCGGTCCAGGGCGTGGAGGGCGGCGCGCCGGGCCTGTACGGCGGCACCGAGAAGGTCGCCTCCTGCGATGTGGAGGCCCAGATCAAGGCCCTGGGGGCCGACCCCGCCAAGAACCGCGCGTTCGCCTCCGTGGCCGGCGTCCAGCCGTCCGGCGTGCCCGCCTTCCTGCGCTCGCTCACCCCGGTCCAGCTGCGCGTCGACACCCGCGTCACCAACCACGGCTTCCGCGACGGCGCCGCGACCAGCTATCAGTCCGTCCTCCAGGCGGGCACCGCCGTACTGGTGGACGCGCACGGCGTGCCCCGGGTGCGCTGCGCCTGCGGCAACCCGCTGACCTCGCCGGTCCCGCAGCGCACCGCCCCCCACTTCGTGGGGCAGCGCTGGCCGACGTACCGGCCCTCGAACGTGGTGGTCGTGACCCCCGCACCGGTCGTCGTCAATGTCTTCGTGCTGTACGACTCCCACCACCACGACTGGATCCACCGGCGCCGCGCCGACCAGCACTGCCGGCACGACCAGCACGCCAAGCCGCCGGTGATCCCGCACCCGTGGATCCCGCGGGTGCCGTGTCCGCCCTCGCCGGGTGCGACCGGGGCGCCGGGCGTCCCGTCGACGCCGTGCGTCCCGAGGCCCTCGTCGGGCAAGCCCCGCCCGTCGGGTTCGTCTCCCTCGTCCTCCTCCTCATCCCGCCCGTCCTCGTCCTCGTCGTCTTCCTCTTCCTCTTCCTCGTCCTCCTCGTCGTCCTCCTCGTCGTCGTCCTCTTCATCCCCTTCGTCCTCTTCGTCCTCCTCCTCGAAGAAGCCGCCCCAGGAGCTGACGTCGCCGTCGTCCTCGTCGTCGTCCTCTTCGCCGTCGCCCTCGTCCTCGAAGCCGAAGCCGCACGAGGGGCTGACGTCGCCGTCGGAGTCGTCGTCCGCGCCCTCGTCCGGTTCGCCGTCGAAGGAATCCCCGTCGAAGGAGTCCTCCAGCTCCGGCTCGGGCTCCGCGCCCGCGCCCTCGTCCAGTGCGGAGACCTCGTCGGGCGCACCGGCCTCGCGGAGCCTGCCGGCCTCGGAGAGCGCGCCGGAGTCACAGAGCGCGCCGGGGTCGGAGCAGGCCCCCGCTTCGCCCGGCGGCGAGGCACCCGGCGAGTCCCAGGGCGGCTCGGCGCCGGGCGGCTGAGCGGTCCGGCGGTGTGAGCCGCCGCACTGTGCGCGGTGGGCGAACGCCTCAGGGGACTGCCGGGCCCGGCTCGGGGTACAAGGACTGCTGCAATGGCGATCGGCCGTACCGGGAGTTCCGAGAGAGACAGCATGACCAAGGACCTGGGCGGGACAGTGATACCGACTGGTTTCGACGTACCCGTGGAGCCGCTGCGGCGAGCGGCGCATTACACCGGTGAACCCGGTTGCATCGCCGAGGCCCGGGCCTTCGCCGCCCGGTTTCTGGAGCAGCTGCGCACCGAATGGTGTGCCCACGTCGGCTCACGGGCCGACGGCGAGCTGCTCCTGGTCGTGAGTGAGCTGGTGACCAACGCCGACCGGCACAGCAACGGCCCGTACATCCTGGAGCTGGAAGGCACCGACCGCGCCGTCACGGTGTACGTGTACGACAGCAGCAGCACCCTGCCCCGCCGCTACCCCAAGGACCCCCGGCGCGTCGGGCGGCACGGTCTGGAGATCGTGCACGCGCTCGCCTCCGAGGTCACCGTGGAGCGGGTCCCCGTGGGCAAGCGCGTGCGCGCCCGCTTCGAGCTGACGCGCTGAGCGCCCGGCCGCCGGCTGCTGGGCGCCGCCGCGGCCCGCGCCCCTCAGGGCCCGCCGCCCCGTCAGGCGCAGCGGGCCCCTCACATCAAATCCAGTCAGATCCAGCCGGCCCGTCAGGCGCAGCCGAGTTCGCCGAGCATGCCCTCGCGCAGCCGTGTGATGATCCGCTTGATCAGCCGCGACACATGCATCTGGGAGCAGCCCAGCCGTTCGCCGATCTCCGCCTGGGTGGCCTCCTCGACGAACCGCATATGGATGATCTGCCGGTCCCGTTCACTCAGCTCGGCCATCAGCGGCGCCAGTGCGTGGAAGTCCTCGACCAGCCGCAGCCCCTCCTCCTCCACGCCGATGAAGTCGGCGAGCACGGCCTCGCCGCCCTCGGGTCCGTCACCGGTGAGCGCGGCGTCCAGGGAGGCGGAGTGGTAGCCGTTGGAGGCGAGCTGGGCCTCGACGACCTCCTTCTCGGAGAGGTTCATCAGCGTGGCCAGCTCGGTGACCGTCGGGTCCCGGTCCAGCCGGCTGGACAGCTCCTCGCGGGCCTTGGCCAGCTCCACCCGCAGTTCCTGGAGCCGGCGCGGGACGTGCACCGCCCAGGTGGTGTCCCGGAAGAACCGCTTGATCTCGCCGACGATGTACGGCAGCGCGAAAGAGGTGAACTCGACCTCGCGGGCCAGCTCGAACCGGTCGATGGCCTTGATCAGACCGATCATGCCGGTCTGGACGATGTCCTCCATGTCGTCGCCCCGGCCCCGGAACCGCCCGGCGGCGAACCGCACCAGCGACATGTTCATCTCGATGAGGGTGTTGCGCGCGTACTGGTACTCCGGCGTCCCCTCCTCCAGCTCGGTCAGACGGCGGAAGAACTGGCGGGACAGCTCGCGGGCGTCACGGGGGGCCACGGAAGCGGGGTCGGCGATGCCAGGCAGTGACCCCGCACCCGTCCCGTCCCGCTCGGTCTCCTCGACGACCTCTGCTGCCGGCCGGATCGCGGCGGTGTTCATTACCTCTCCCACAAAAGTCACGTTTCCCACGAAAGTCATGGTTCGGCGATTACCCCGAGTACCCGCAACCCGGCGATTCACGCCGGTCCGCGGGCTCTCGCACAGGGCGGGTACCCGCTGTGACGGTCCGCATGCGGGTGGATTTCCCTCACGGCGCAATCCGTACGTCTGCACCGCGCCCGGCCCGGCTCCTACGCTGACCGGGTGAGCAACCAGACGAGCACCTCAGCCCGAGTGGTCCCCCTGCGCCCGGCCGCCCGCCCGGAGGAGCCGGCGCCCGCGCCCCGCGAGCCCCTGTGGCGTGATCTTGTCGGCGAGGTGCTGCGCCGCGAGCGGCTGGCGCAGCAGCGCACGCTCAAGGAGGTGGCGGACGCCGCCCGGATCTCGCTGCCCTATCTGTCCGAGGTGGAGCGCGGCCGCAAGGAGGCCTCGTCCGAGGTCCTCGCGGCCGCCGCGCAGGCCCTCGGCCTGGGCCTCGGTGACCTGCTGTCGCTCACGCAGGGCGAGCTGACCCGGCGCACGACGCCGGCCCGCCGTGCCGCGAGGGCCCCGCAGCGGTCGTACCAGGGACTCTGCCTGGCCGCCTGACCGGCCCGGCCGGGTCACCCGGACGGACTGTCCGGCGGCCCGGCCGATGAGTTTCCCGGCGAGGACCGGTCGACACTGGTGACCGTACGACGACATCCGGGAGCGCTCATGACCACCGACGGTTTCACCACATGTCTCTGGTTCGACGGCCAGGCGGAGGAGGCCGCGCACTACTACGTGTCGGTCTTCAAGAACTCCCGCATCGAACGGGTGGGCCGCCACACGGAGGCCGGCCCCGGCCCGGCCGGCTCCGTGCTCGCCGTGGAGTTCACCGCCAACGGCCAGAAGTTCGTGGCCCTCAACGGCGGCCCGCAGTTCACCTTCAACGAGTCGATCTCGTTCCAGATCCACTGCGCCGACCAGCAGGAGATCGACCACTACTGGAACAGGCTCACCGAGAACGGCGGCGAGGGCGGCCCGTGCGGCTGGCTCAAGGACCGCTACGGCGTCTCCTGGCAGGTCGTCTACGGCCGTCTGATCGACCTCATCAGCGACCCGGACCAGGAGAAGGCCGCCCGCACCATGCGCGCCATGATGGCCATGGGGAAGCTCGACGTGGCCGCCCTGGAGCGGGCGTACGCGGGCGAGTAGGACGGATGGAGCCGCACCCCGCGGGGTGCGGCTCCATCCCGAGCCTCGCGCTCCTGCCCCGGCACCCGCGCCGGCGGCCGGCCCCGGCTCAGACCCGGTCGGCCGCGATCAGCAGGTACTGGAAGCTGCCGTTGCGATAGGCGTCGAGGAAGGTGTCCTCGATGCCCGTGACCAGATGGTCGGCCTTTTTGCGCAGCTCCCAGTAGGGGATGGCGGCGGCGGTCAGGTCCTCCACGTGGACCGGCACCAGACGGTTGGCGGCCAGCGCCCGGAAGTACGCCGAGCGCGGGTGGATGTCGCAGATGTAGTGGGCGTTGATCAGGGACACCTCGCGGGAGGCCTGCCCGTAGGTGTCGTTGTAGCACCCGGTGATCACCACATACCGGCCGCCCCGGCGCAGCAGCCGCGCATGCTCGGCGAAGAGCAGGTCCAGCTCGACGTACATGGTCGACTCGTTGTTCCAGGAGGCCGCGTAGGCGCCCGTCGGCAGGCCGGTGTCGAGCATGTTGCGGTGGTGGTAGCGCACCTTGTCGTCGATGCCGCGCGCACGCGCCTGGTCATTGGCGAACCCGGCCTGCTTGGCGGAGATCGTCACGCCGTCGGCATGACAGCCGTACCGCAGATGCGCCACGACACTGCCGCCGCCCCGGCCGCAGCCGGCGTCGAAGACCCGGTCGGCGGCGGAGAGGGGTCCGAGGTGGGAGGCGAGCAGCTCGGCCTGGGCGTGTTCCAGGCGGTGCAGCTCGGCGGTGATGCGCCGGCTGCGCCGGTCGGGATCGGGCTCGTCGAGCACCGAGAGGTCGGCCTCGCCGATGCCGTAGTGATGGTGGTACAGGTCGTCGATCCTGCCGAGTTCCAGGTTGACCGGGTTCTCCTCGGCGTTCCAGTACTCGGCGACCCGGCTCTGGTAGGTGGACTGGGCGGGGACCGGAACCGGCGTGGTCCGGGCGGCGGGGACGGTGGTCAAGGGTGACTCCTTCTCGCACATGTGACGGCGTTCCGGCGGCGGTTACCAGTAGTCGGGCAGGTGGTAGCGGTGGGTGTTGGTCGCGTGCCACTCGTGGTTGCCCGCCACCCAGGCCGCGAGCCCCTGGACATAGCGCTCCACGAGCGGTGAGGTCGCCGACAGCAGGGCCGACTCCTCCTCGAAGGCCGACATGATCCGGTTGTGGATCTCGACCGACCGCAGATAGGCGGCCTTCAGCCCGCACCGCTCGGCGGCGGCGACGACCTGCGGCAGGTTCAGATGCGTCGGGTCGCTCGCGAGTTCCTTGGTGAAGGAGTACAGGTCGTTGACGATCGTCGTCGCGTTGCAGGCCAGGGCGGTGATCCGCTGGATCTCCGGGCGGGCGTAGACCTGCTCGGGCAGCTCGTAGCCGTCCACGGCGTCGACGATCGACAGACACGGACGGAAGTTGTTGAACTGCCGCATCACCAGGTACTCCCAGACGCGCGGCGCGTACCGGGTCTCCGCCCAGGCGGCCTCGGCCAGATAGCCCAGGTGCAGCCGGGCGATGTCGTGCACGAACCGGTCCGTCTGGCTGGGCGTGGCGAACACCGCGAAGTCCCGCAGGGCGAGGTGGTACGAGCGCAGCGGACCGTCCGCCCGCACCCCGCGGCGCCATTCCTCCTCCAGTTCGGGGATGCCGTGATACGGGTCGAGCGCCGACTGGGCCATGATCAGCCGGGCACCGAGCCCGCGGTGCGACCCCCCGCGGTCCTCGTCCTCCTCGCAGTAGCAGTTGTCCACGATGTTCTCGGCGAGCAGCAGCTTGCCCGCCACGGTGAGGCGCTCGAGGTCGGCGGCGCCCGGATGCTGGAGCACCACCGCCCGGCCGAACTGGAAGCCGCTGAAGTCCCCCTGCCAGGCCGCCGGGAACAGGTCCTCCGCGCGGGCCCAGGCCTCCAGCCGCCGGTCGATCTCGCGCACCTTCTCCGGGTCGGCGGGGACCGCGGGCCGGTACAGCAGCCCGGGGATCGCGCCCCCGCGCCGGGAGCGCAGACTGCGGGCGAGGTTGGGCGGTCCCGGCAGTGCGGAGGCGGTGACAGAAGTGCTCATACGGTGCTCCGTGCCGTCACGCGGGAAGTGGTCGGAATCGTCACTCGGGCACCCTGCCGATCTGGACGTTCTCCAGGATCCCGGCCGCGTCGGGCACGAGGATGGCCAGCGAGTAGTACGCCGTCACCAGGTAGTTGATGATCGCGGCCGTGTCGATGCCCATGAACCGCACGTTCAGCCCCGGCTGGTACTCCTCCGGGATGCCCGTCTGGTACAGGCCGATCACGCCCTGGTCGGCCTCGCCGGTGCGCAGCGCGATGATGCTGCTGGTGTGGTCGTCGCTGACCGGGATCTTGCTGCACGGGAAGATCGGCACACCGCGCCAGGCCGGCACCTCGTGCCCGTCGACGCTCGCCGTGCCGGGCACCAGCCCGCGCCGGTTGCACTGCCGGAAGAACGCGGCGATCGCCTTGGGATGGGCGAGGAACACCTTGGTCTTGCGCCGCATGGACAGCAGCTCGTCCATGTCGTCCGGGGTCGGCGGCCCGGTGAAGGTGCTGATCCGCTGCCCGTAGTCGACGTTGTGCAGCAGCCCGAACTCCCGGTTGTTGACCAGCTCCCACTCCTGGCGCTCGCGGATCTCCTCGACCGTCAGCCGCAGCTGCTGCGCGGTCTGGTCCATGGGGTCGTTGTAGAGGTCGGCGACCCGGGTGTGCACCCGCAGCACGGTCTGGGTGAGGGACAACTCGTACTCGCGCGGGGCGAGTTCGTAGTCCACGAAGCCGCCGGGCAGGGTCTGCTCGCCGACATGGCCGGCCTGCACCGGCACCTCGGCCTCGCCCTTGCGGTTCATGGGCCGGCGCTGCTGCTCGACATAGGCCCGCAGATGCGCGGCCAGCGACGGCACCCGCTCGATGAACTCCTGGACCACGCCCCAGGGCAGGGCGAGCACCACGCCCGCCGTCTCGGCCCGCACCGAGCCGAGCCACAGCGGGTCGGGCTGGCCGACCGCCTCGTCGCCCATCTGGTCGCCGTCGGTGACGACCCCGGTGATCTCCTCGTCGCCGTACTTGCCGGTGGTGTAGCGGGTGAACCGGCCGTGCACGACCAGGTAGGCCTCGGTGACCGGCTGCCCGGCCTCGAAGAGCACCTGCCCGGCGCGCACCTCACGGGGCTGGAACCGGCCGGCCAGCTCCCGCAGCACGTCGGTGTCGGGATAGCCGCGAAGGATCGGCAGTTCGGTCAGCGTCTCCGGGATGACCCGGATGTCGTCGGCGCCGTTCTGCTCGAAGTGCACCCGGCCGCGGCCGGTGCGCAGTTGCAGCCGCCGGTTGACCCGGTAGGTGCCGCCCCTGACGTCCACCCAGGGCAGGCTCTTCAGCAGCCATCGGGAGGTGATGGCCTGCATCTGCGGTGCGGACTTGGTGGTCGTGGCGAGCTGGCGTGCCGCATGGGTGCTCAGACTCGTGGCCCGCTCGGCGCCGGGCGGGCCGGGGGCGGGTTCGTCGACGGTGGACCCGATGGCGCTGTCCGGTGTGGACACATTCCCTCCAGCAGTGAAGGAAGAGGCGTGACTGGATCGGTCGATGGGATGCCGGATGGCGGTGTGCGCTCCGGGATCAGCCAAACAGGCCGGATGATCTCCCGGTACGGCGCGAAAGGGGCGCTTTCGCTTCCGGACGGCGCAGAACCACCGACGGTGGCACCGGGTCCGGCCGGGTGTCGCCATGCGCCGGTCCGCGGCCCTCGGACCCGGGTTTCGGGCCGCCTCAGGACCCCGGCCACCCCCTCGCGCACACGTTCGCCGAGCGCCCCGTCCGAGGGATGACTAGCGTGAAGAGCGGGATGAAACGCCTCAGGGGGACGATCCGCGCCGTCGGCGGGTCTTCCGCCCGGGACCGACCAGGAGGGCCGGGAGCATGGCCGTACCACCCGAAGGAACGCCCTGCTGGGCGGATGCGATGTTCAGCGACGTCGAGGGAGCCAAGCGGTTCTACGGCGACGTCCTCGGCTGGACCTTCGGCGAGTCCTCGTCGGAGTACGGCAACTACACACAGGCCTACGCCGACGGCAAGGCGGTCGCCGCGGTCGTCCCGCCCATGCCCGGCCAGGAGGGCCAGTCGGCGTGGTGCCTGTACTTCGCCTCGCCGGACGCGGCCGCCACCGCCGCGAAGATCCGGGACAACGGCGGCGAGGTGCTGATGGAGCCGATGAAGGTCGGCGACTTCGGCACCATGTGCCTGGCCCGGGAGCCCAGCGGAGCCGTCTTCGGCGTGTGGCAGGCGGGCACCCACGAGGGCTTCGAGGCGACCGGGACACCGGGGGCCTACTGCTGGGCGGAGGTCTTCACCCGGGAACCCGAGAAGACCGACGGCTTCCTGGCCGGCGTCTTCCGCTACCGGATGAAGGACATGCGCGACGAGACGGTCGACTTCCGCCTCTTCGACGTCGGCGAGGACACCGTCCTCGGCCGGATGCGGATGACCGACGACTTCCCGCCCGAGGTGCCGTCGTACATCAACGTCTACTTCACCGTGGCCGACTGCGACACGGCCGTGGCGCGCGCCCGCGAGCTGGGCGGCATTCTCCGCTTCGGCCCGATGAGCAGCCCGTTCGGCCGGTTCGCCGCGCTCACCGACCCGCAGGGCGCGAACTTCTCGGTGATCGACATCACCACCACCGAGGGCGAGCGGCCCGAGGTCGTGGAGGTCTGACCGGGCCCGGACCGGCGGGCGGCGCGGTCATGGCATGATCGGGCGTATGCGTGAACGTGTGGTGGCCGCGTGCGACGGGGCTTCGAAGGGAAACCCGGGACCGGCCGGATGGGCGTGGGTGGTCGCGGACGCCGACGAGCGGACCCCCGCCCGCTGGGAGTCCGGCCCGCTCGGCCGGGCCACCAACAACGTCGCCGAGCTGACCGCCCTGGAGCGGCTGCTCGCCGCCGTCGACCCGGATGTGCCGCTGGAGATCCGGATGGACTCCCAGTACGCGATGAAGGCCGTCACCACCTGGCTGCCCGGCTGGAAGCGCAACGGCTGGAAGACGTCCGCCGGCAAGCCGGTCGCCAACCAGGACCTGGTGGTCCGCATCGACACCCTGCTCGACGGCCGCTCGGTCGAGTTCCGCTATGTCCCGGCCCACCAGGTCGACGGCGACCCGCTGAACGACTTCGCCGACCGCGCGGCCAGCCAGGCTGCCTCCGTGCAGGAGGCGGCCGGCAGCGCGCTCGGCTCGGCGGTGCCGCCGCCCTCGCCCGACACCCCGAAGGCGTCCGCCCCGCGGGCGAAGGCGCCCCGGCGCACCGGCGGCGCGGCCTCCTCGCGCACCATCAAGGCGAAGTTCCCCGGCCGCTGTCCGTGCGGCCGCTCCTACGCGGCGGGCGAGAAGATCGCCAAGAACGCGCAGGGCTGGGGTCACCCGGAGTGCCGTACCACGCAGGCCTGACCGGCCCGGTGACCGGTCAGCGGTCGAAGGTGTAGAACTTCGTGTGGTCCAGCAGGTCCGCCGGGCGCACGTCGTTCCACGGCTTCATGGTGTCCTCCAGGTCCACCACGTCCGGTGTGCCGCCCGTGGGCACATAGCCCGCGTCCGGGTGCCGCCGCTGCCACTCGGCCCACAGCTTGTCGATGAAGGCGTGGTGCAGCCAGAACACCGGG
The DNA here is from genome assembly GCF_042672505.1 of Streptomyces sp. NPDC127190. Lineage (NCBI taxonomy): Bacteria > Bacillati > Actinomycetota > Actinomycetes > Kitasatosporales > Streptomycetaceae > Streptomyces > Streptomyces sp. NPDC127190. The sequence goes on along the minus strand of NZ_JBHXVE010000003.1, from coordinate 212,811 downwards.
TCGTTGGGGGAGACCCCGGTGGCCATCTGCCCGCCGACCCAGACATGCACCCGGTTGTGCAGATTGACCCCGCGCCAGCCCTCGAGATGGTTGCGGAAGCCGTCCGAGGCACTGTTGTACGGCGCCATGTCGTACGTCGCCATCGACAGCACCGACTCCACCTCGGCGGGCGTCGGCAGCTCGCGCACGGCCGTTCCGAGCGAGCGGCGCAGGAACGTACGGCCGTCGACGCGTATGTTCATCGGCCAGTTCCCGGAGGTCGCGGCGAACGGGCCGTCCATCACCCGGCCGTCCGTGCTGCGCCCGGTGCCGCCCAGGAAGTCCGGCGCCCACAGCGAGGCACGCACCGTGCGGTCGGTGCTCCAGTCCCAGTACGGCAGCGCCACCGAGGAGTCCACCGACTGAAGGGCCTGCTCGAAGTCGAGCAGGAATCTGCGGTGCCAGGGCAGGAAGGAGGGGGAGCGGTGGCCGGTGCGCTCCCCGGAGTCGGTGTCCGACATGATGAAGGCGTTGTGCGTGCGGACGAACTCGTCGTAGCGTCCGCTGCGCTTGAGCTCGAGGACGGCGGCGACGAACCGGCGCTTCTCGTCGGCGGTCAGGGCGGCCTGGTTCTTGCGTACGGTCATGGTGCGTGGTGCTCCGGAAGTCCTTGCGGGGGCGGTCAGTTGGTGGGCATCGACATCTGCATGGGCACCAGCGGGGCACCCTGGAGCTCGTCCACCGCGGCGCGGGCGGCGGCGCGCGGGGTGGGCACCGGGTCGTAGTGGCTGACGACACTGATCCAGGTGCCGTCGGCGTTGCGCATCACGTGCAGCGGCATGCCGTCGATCAACACCTCGTATCCGCCGCCGTGTTCGTGGTGGTGGCCGCCGTCCATCGCCATCGGCCGGCCCTGTATCCGGCGGCCCCGGTAGACCTCGTCGAACGTGTCCGAGCGGGGGTGCTCGTGGCCGGCCGCGGCCGTGGCGGCGGGGGCGAGGACGGCGGCGGCCGAGGCCGTCGCGGCGAGTGCGGCCGCGGCGGTGAGCGCGCGGCGGCGGGTGATCTGTGGCATGCGGATCCTCCTCAACGGGTGGTGCGGTGGTGACGTCGCATGCCTATCGGGAGGTCGGCGAAACGGAGAAATCCCCCGGAACGGGTTGGCTGTGATCCGGACAATTAACCACATGTCGTACAGTGTTGAACCAAGTTGATCTTGCTGTGCCGATCTGCCGATCTGCTCCGGAACGGGGAATTCCTTGCCCGTCCGCCCGGCTTTCCGGTGATCTTTCGCGCGGACGGCCCGTCCGAGTGGCGTGGCTCACGACGTCAAACTGGCGCGATCGGACGACCCTCCTTCCCCTGCTACTGTGCGGTGCCGATCGACCACATCGAGTGACTGTCAGGGGTGTGCACGTGAAGGTCGTCTGCGTCGGAGGCGGGCCCGCGGGCCTGTATCTCGCCATCCTGCTGAAACGGCAGGACCCGTCCCGGGACATCACCGTCCACGAGCGCGACCCGGAGGGTTCGACCTACGGCTGGGGCGTCACCTACTGGCACGGCCTGCTCGACCGGCTCCGGGCGCACGACCCCGAGTCGGCCCGGGCGATCGAGGAGCACTCCGTCCGCTGGAGCGAAGGCGTCGCCCACGTACGGGGACTGACCACCCGTCACCGCGGCGACGAGGGCTACGGGATCGGCCGGCACCGGCTGCTCGAGCTGCTCGCCGACCGGGCCCGCGCCCTCGGCGTGCGGCTGGAGTACGAGAGCGAGATCACCGAACCGCCCGCCGACGCGGACCTCGTCGTGGCCGCCGACGGTGTGCACAGCGCCCTGCGCCGCCGGCACTCCGGCCGCTTCGGCACCGAGATCGCCTCGGGACGCAACTCCTTCGTCTGGCTCGGCACCACCAAGGTCTTCGACGCCTTCACCTTCGCCTTCACCGAGACCGAGCACGGCTGGATCTGGGCCTACGGCTACGGCTACAGCGAGGAGCACAGCACCTGCGTCGTCGAATGCTCCCCGCAGACCCGCACCGGCCTCGGCCTGGACCGGGCGGACCGCAGCGAGGGACTCGCCCTGCTGGAGAAGCTCTTCGCCGGCGTCCTCGACGGCCACCCCCTCATCGGCCGCCCCGGAGCCGGCTGGCAGACCTTCCGTACCGTCACCAACCGCAGCTGGCACCACGGCAACCTGGTGCTGCTCGGCGACGCCGCCCACACCACCCACTACTCCATCGGCGCCGGCACCACCCTCGCCCTCGAGGACGCCATGTGCCTGGCCACCGCCCTGACCGAGCACGCCACCCTGCCCCAGGCCCTCGCCGCCTACGAACGCCGGCGCAGGTCCGAGCTGCTGTCCGCGCAGAGCGCCGCCCGGTACAGCGCCCAGTGGTACGAGAACCTGCCCCGCTACATCGACCTGCCCCCGCACCGCATGTTCGCCCTGCTCGGCCAGCGCCACTCGCCGCTGCTGCCGTACGTCCCGCCGCAGCTGTACTACGGCCTCGACAAGGCCGCCGGACAGCTCGAGGTCCTGCGCCGGCTCAAGCGCTGGCTCGGCCCCCGGGCGGCCCGCGCCCTCCAGCACGCCCGCTCCACCGCCGGCCGCAGCTGACCGACGGACCGGCTCCCCACCCCCCCACCCCGGAAGGGATCCCCCCGCATGGCCGTACCCACCGCCTTCGACCAGACCTCGTCCGGCTACAGCCTGGAACGCGCCTACTGGCTGGCCCACGCCGCCGAACTGGCCTACAAGGACCGGGCCGTCATCGAGGACCAGGCCGCCCAGTGGGGCTTCGACCAGGTCCGCCACCACGAGACCCGCTTCACCCCGCCCTTCCCGTTGCAGGACACCCAGGCGTACACGCTGGCGAGCGACCGCATGATCGTCACGGCCTTCCGGGGCACCGAACCCGCCCAGATCAAGGACTGGCTCTCCGATGCCACCACCCCGCCCTGGCCCGGCCCCGGCGGGCACGGATACGTCCACCACGGATTCGCCGAGGCCCTGGAATCGGTCTACCCCGACGTCCACGACACCCTCCAGGAGCTGCGCACCGACGGCCAGACCGTCTACTTCACCGGGCACAGCCTCGGCGGCGCCCTCGCCATGCTGGCCGGCGCCCGGCTCTACCTGGAGCAGCCGCACCTGGCCGCGGACGGCGTCTACACCTACGGTCAGCCGCGCACCTGCGACCGGCTGCTCGCCGAGGCCTTCCACAAGGGTTTCGGCGGCCGCATGTACCGCTTCGTCAACAACAACGACATCGTCCCCCAACTCCCGCCCGAGCCGGCCTTCACCCACGTCCGGGCACTGCGCTACATCGACTCCCACGGCAAGGTGCACGAGTCCATGCCGATGCTGTCGGCCCTCGGTGACCGGGCCAAAGGGCTGACCGCCGACGCCTTCGCGCCCGCCTCCGACGGCATCCGCGACCACTTCATGGGGAACTATCTCCTGGCCCTGGAGAAAAACCTCGTCTGACGGTTCTCACGCCGGCACGAAAAGCCGGGGGCGCACACATTAAAGCGTTGGTGAATGACCATTCACCCGTTAGGGTGAATCGTCATTCACCTCGCCGCCCATGTGCCGTCCGCAGGAGAACCGATGGAGCACCCCGCACCGATACCCCCGCCCGCAGTCAAGCCACCCCGGCTGCGGGACCGGCTGACCATCCCGGTGCTGGCCTCGGGCGGCATCCTCATGGCGATCATGCAGACCGTCGTCGTCCCCCTGCTCCCGGCCCTGCCCCGGCTCACCGGCGCCTCGGCCGCCGCCGTCTCCTGGATGGTCACCGCCACCCTCCTCTCCGGCGCCGTCCTCACCCCCGTGCTCGGCCGGGCCGGCGACATGTACGGCAAACGCCGGGTGCTCATCTCGGCACTCCTCCTGATGACCGTCGGCTCCGTGATGTGCGCCCTGACCTCCGACATCGGGGTGCTCATCGCCGCCCGCGCGCTCCAGGGCGCGGCCGCCGCCGTGGTCCCGCTGTCCATCAGCATCCTGCGCGACGAACTCCCGCCCGAGCGCCGGGGCTCGGCGGTGGCGATGATGAGCTCCACCGTCGGCATCGGCGCCGCCCTCGGCCTGCCGCTCGCCGCACTGGTCGTGCAGTACGCCGACTGGCACACCATGTTCTGGATGACCAGCGCACTCAGCGCCCTCGGGGTCGCGGCGACCTGGTGGGCGGTCAGCGAGTCACCCGTGCGCGAGCCCGGCCGCTTCGACGTGCCCGGCGCGCTGGGCCTCGCCGCCGGGCTGGTCTGCCTGCTGCTGGGCGTGTCCCAGGGCGGCACCTGGGGCTGGAGCAGCCCCCGGGTGCTCGGGCTGTTCCTCGGTGCCGTCGTGGTCCTGGCCGGCTGGTGGTGGCAGCAGCTGCGCGCCGAACGGCCGCTGGTCGACCTGCGGCTGGTCCGCCGACCCCAGGTGGGCCTGTCCCATGTGGCCGGGCTGCTGGTCGGATTCGCCTTCTACGCCAACTCCCTGGTCACCGCCCAGCTCGTGCAGGCCCCGAAGGCCACCGGCTACGGCCTCGGCCTGTCGCTCGTGGAGACCGGTCTGTGCCTGCTGCCCGGCGGCATCACCATGCTGCTGTTCTCCCCGCTGTCCGCCCGGATCTCGGCCGCGCGCGGCCCCCGGATCACCCTCGCACTGGGCGCCGCCGTCATCGCCTTCGGCTACGCCGTCCGCATCGCCGACAGCCGCGAACTCTGGATGATCATCCTGGGCGCGACCGTGGTGACGGCCGGTACCACCCTCGCCTACTCGGCGCTGCCCACCCTGATCCTGCGGGCCGTCCCCGCCGGGCAGACCGCCTCCGCCAACGGCGTCAACGTCCTCATGCGCACCATCGGCCAGGCCACCTCCAGCGCGGCCGTCGCCGCCGTCCTCGTCCACCACAGCAGCGCCGTGGCCGGAATCCCCGTACCCACCCTGAACGGCTATCTGCTCGCCTTCGCGATGGCGAGCGCCGTCGCCCTCACCGCCTGCGTGGCCGCCCTGGCCATCCCGGGCGACGGTCCCCGCGGCCGCCACCGGCGTGTCCGGAACACCCGGAGCACCCGGGGCGCCCGCGACGCGGCGCTGGAAGGAACATGAGGAGCGTGAGCACCACCCCGCCCCGACCCGGTACGACCGCCCCCGCCCGCCGCGACGCCGAGGCCACCAAGGCGGCGATCCTGAAGGCGTGCCGGTATCTGCTGACCCGCCACGCGCACGCCGACATCACCCTCAAGGCCGTAGCCGAACGAGCCGGTGTCAGCCCGCCGTTGATCCTGAAGTACTTCGGCAACAAGGACAACCTGTTCGCCCGCGTCATGTCCTTCGACACCGACGCCGACGACCTGCTGGACGCCCCGCTCGACGCCCTCGGCCGGCACATGGTCCGCCAGGTGCTGACCAGCCAGCGCGAGCGCGGCACCGATCCGCTGCTGCGCATCACCTTCGCCCCGCTGCACGGAGACCTCGGCGACCTCCTGCGCGCCAACTTCCGCGCCCAGGTGACCGAGCGCCTCGCCGCCCGGCTGACCGGCCCCGACGCCGGTCTGCGCGCCGAACTGGCCGTCGCCGCGGTGGTCGGCGTCGGAGTGATGTACGGCATCGCCCGCGGACCGCACCTGCACGGGGCCGACACCGACGCCCTCGCCGACCGCTACGGCCCGCTCGTCCAGCAGCAGCTCACCCCCGGCACCCGGGCCGCTCCCGCCGTGTGACGCACCCCCGCGCACGGGTACTCGTGCCGCACACCGCCGGAGGGGATCTGGGAAGCTGCCCTGAGGCTGTGGTGGGACTACTGGCCGTGCCGGTGCTGATGGAGATATTGATCTTGTCAAGGAAAGCGCC
>NZ_JBHXVE010000003.1:201381-206978 GCF_042672505.1 Streptomyces sp. NPDC127190 | reverse complement strand
GGCCCCCCCCCCCTGGTCCCCCCCCCCCCCCCCGGGGTTCCGCGCCCCCCCCCCGCCGGGGGGGCGCCGCCCCGCCCCCCCCCCGGCGGTGTGCGGACGCCGGGCCGTACCGGGGCGGAGGTCGAGATGGAACTGGTCCAGGAAGGCCCCTTCCGCTACCGCATCGCACCGCACGCCGGCATGCGGGTGCCCGGCGTGGTGTTCGCCTCCCCAGGCCTGCTCGCGGACGCCGACCAGTCCCTGGAGCAGGTCGTGCACGTGGCCGAGCTGCCCGGGATCGTCACCGCCTCGTACGCCATGCCGGACATCCACTGGGGCTACGGCTTCCCCATCGGCGGGGTCGCCGCGACCGACGTCGACGCCGGCGGGGTGGTCTCGCCGGGCGGCGTCGGCTTCGACATCTCCTGCGGGGTGCGGCTGCTCGCCGCCGACTGCGACGGCGCGGCGCTCCGCCCCGCGCTGACCGCCGTCATGGACGGCCTGGACCGGGCGATCCCGCGCGGGGCCGGGCCCGGCGGCGTATGGCGGCCGGACCGCCCCGGCGAGCTGGAAAGGCTGCTCACCGGCGGCTCCCGCTACGCCGTGGAGCGCGGCCTGGGCGAGGAACGCGACCTGCTGCGGTGCGAGGACGGCGGCGCGGTCGCCGACGCCGACGCGGCCCAGGTCGGGGAGCGGGCCCGGGAACGCGGCCTCGGCCAGGTGGGCAGCCTGGGCTCCGCCAACCACTTCCTGGAGGTGCAGCGGGTCGCCGAGGTGTACGACGACCGGGCCGCCGCCGCCTTCGGGATCGGACCGGGACAGGTCTGCGTGATGATCCACTGCGGCTCGCGCGGGCTCGGGCACCAGATCTGCACCGACCATGTACGGCTGATGGACCGCGCCATGACCCGGTACGGCATCACCGTGCCCGACCGGCAGCTGGCCTGCACCCCGGTGGACTCGGCGGAGGGCCGGGCGTACCTCGGCGCGATGGCGGCGGCCGCCAACTACGGCCGCGCCAACCGGCAACTGCTGTCCGACGCGGCGCGCACGGTCTTCCGGCGCGCCCTGGGCGCCCGGCTGTCGCTGGTGTACGACGTCTCCCACAACCTCGCCAAGATCGAGCCGCACACGGTGGACGGCGAGCGGCGCCGGCTGTGCGTGCACCGCAAGGGCGCCACCCGCGCCTTCCCGCCCGGCCACCCCGAACTCCCCGAGGACATCCGGGAGTTCGGACAGCCGGTGCTCATCCCCGGCACCCTCGGCACCGCCTCGTACGTGCTGACCGGCGTGCCCGGGGGCGACGCCTTCCACTCCACCTGCCATGGCGCGGGCCGCACCATGAGCCGCCACCAGGCCGCCCGCACCATCACCGGCAGCCAGCTGCGGGCCCGGCTGCGCGGCGCCGGGGTGGCCGCGCGCCCCCGGTCCTGGCGCGGTCTGACGGAGGAGGCGCCGGAGGCGTACAAGGACGTCGACGCCGTCGTCGCCGCGAGCGAGGGCGCCGGCCTGTGCCGGAAGGTCGCCCGGCTGGTGCCGCTCGGGGTGGTGAAGGGCTGACCGGGCGGGTCCCGGCCCTGGGGCGCCGGTCACACGTCCACGATCACCGCGCAGGACCAGCCGTGGGCGTCCGGGCCGATCCGCAGGTTCTGCCAGGAGACGCCCTTGGGGGCGGCACCGACGACGGTGACGTCCGCGAGGCGGGCCAGGGACAGCCGCGCCTCCAGCACTCCGGCGCCGACAGGCTCCACGTCCACGCCGACCGGGACCAGCCCCGCCACCTCCAGCCGGAAGACGACCTCGTCCAGCAGCGCGACCAGCAGCTCCTCGTCCTCGGCCGGGCCGAGCCGGACCCGGCCCCCGGTGACCGGCCGCACGTCCGCCACCTCGGCGAAGGTCTCCACCAGGGCGTGCACGGCCTCGGCGAGGCAGCGCTCCCGGCTGGGGCCCCACGCGTGCAGGAGGGTGTCGGCGGTGTGCGGCATCGCGCAGTGGCCGCTCGCGCCCCCGCGCCGCCCGCGCGCACCGCCGCCGGTGTCACCTGCCATGGCCGCCCCGATCCTTGCCCTCGGGCCGGGTACCCGCGTCCGGGCGGTGGTCAGCGCAGCAGCCGGTCCAGGAAGCCGTTGCCGAAGACCCGGTGCGGGTCCAGCCGGTCCAGCGTGGTCACCGCCCGGGCCCAGGTCCGGGGACCGAAGGAGCCGGGCACGTCGGTGCCGAGCACGTCCGGATCCCGCCAGGCGTCGTCCGCCGTGTACGCCCAGCCCTTGGACCACTCCACCCGGGTGCGGGCGTACCCGCCGTCGTACCTGTCGAGCAGGAACCGCTCCAGCTCCCGCTGGAACGCCCCCGCGTACGGGGTGCCGGGCAGGGTCAGCACGTCCAGCCACACCGCGGTGTCCCACTCGGGGTGGGCCGGGTCCGGCCGTACGGCCGACAGCAGCGGGGCCTGCGCGCCCGGGACGCCGGTGGCCGCGGGGTCGTCCAGGCCGGTCACCCGGATCTCCACCGAGCCGTTCACCGGGAAGCGGCCGCGGGCCGCGTACGCGGCCAGCCGCTCCCGGTAGAACCGGGTGAACTCGTGCACCACCCGCTGCACGCCGGACCGCCGGGTCAGTACCGCGTACCCGCTCGCGGTCACCCGCAGGGTGGTCGGCCGGATGTACAGCAGCGTGTTCTTCGACGGCCCCCACAGATCGGCGGAGAAGGTGGCCGCGAGCCCCAGCCGGGCGGCGGTCAGCTGGGCCTGGCCCAGCACCGGCGCCAGATACCAGGCGGCGCCGGAGAACAGCCGCCCGACCAGATCGGCGACGGGCGTCGGCACGCTGTCGGAGAAGGGGTAGTTGTACGGCGAGGTGACGTGCCGCGAGCCCGCCGGGCGGACCGGGGCGACACTCCACTCCTTCAGCCACGGGTGCTCGGTGAAGGCGAACCAGATCGCCTCCACCCGGCCCGAGCGGTGCAGGAAACTCTCCAGGGTCCGCCCGCCGGACCCGGGCGCCGCGAACAGCTCCCGGGCCGGGACATCGGTCCGGCTGACACACCGCAGCCGGGTGTCGGGGCCGACCCGCAGCACCGCCTCGGTCACCAGGGACCGGCCCAGATGGGTGAGGAGCGCGGCGGTGTCCGCCTCCCCGCGGCGGAAGGTGCGCAGCACATAGGACCCGGCGGCCGCGTCCCACACCACCGCCGTCAGCTCCAGCACCCGGTTGCTCAGCGAGCCGTAGGCGGTGCCGGGCGGGGGCTCCTCGCCGGCGGCCGGTACGGCGGTGCCGTGCGCGCCGATCGCCAGGGCGCCGCCCAGGGTCAGATCGCCCGGCGCGGGAGCCGCGGTGAGCCCCAGCCCATGGCCCTCCAGAAAGGTGAGCAGGGTCTCCAGGGTGACGCCCGCGCCCGCGCGGACCGCCGTCGGCGAGTCCAGGGCGAGCCGGGTCAGCCGGGGCGCCGTGTCGACCAGCAGGACCCGGTTCCGTGTCGTCGTGCCCTCGGTGACGGTGAGCGGCGACCAGCCGTGCGCAGCACCCCGGGCCCGCACCCGCCACCCGTTCCGCCAGGCCCAGTTGACGACGGCGAGCGCCTGCTCCGGCCCGCCCGGGGCGCAGGCCCACAGCCCGTCGGCGGTGATCTCACCCGCCCAGTTGCGGTAGGCCGACCGGTAGAGCGCCACCTCGGCCGGGAACCCCGGAAGTTCGGCCGCGGCCACCGCCGGATCGGCCGCGAGCAGCACCGGTACGGCGGCCAGGGCGGCGGCGCCGCGCAGCAGACCACGGCGGCCGACGGAGCCGGAAGTCGATTCCGGTGAAGGGGAGTTGGCGTCGCCCAGGGAATGATCGATCACACGGTCACGCTAGGCGCCGCCCGGCACTCTGCCGGCCCACGGCACACCGGATCACTCGTTCGGGTGATTCTCGTCGGTGCTCGGCGGAGCGGCCCGTTCCGCGGAGCGCGCCGCCGGATGCCACACTGATGTCATGGACGAACGCGTGATCGGCAGGTCGGGTCAGTGGGCATCGGTCGTCGGACTCGGCACCTGGCAGCTGGGTGCCGACTGGGGCGAGGTGGACGACAAGGAGGCCCGCGCCGTCCTGGAGGCGGCCGCCGAGTCGGGGGTCACCTTCTTCGACACGGCCGATGTGTACGGCGACGGACGCAGCGAGGAGACCATCGCCGGCTTCCTGCGCGGCCGGCCCGATCTGCATGTGCTGGTGGCCACCAAGATGGGCCGCCGGGTCGAGCAGCTCCCCGAGAACTACGTGCTGGACAACTTCCGTGCGTGGAACGACCGTTCGCGCCGCAACCTCGGCGTCGACCGCATCGACCTGGTGCAGCTGCACTGCCCGCCGACGCCCGTCTACTCCTCGGACGAGGTGTTCGACGCCCTGGACACCCTGGTCGAGGAGGAGCGCGTCGCCGCCTACGGGGTCAGCGTGGAGACCTGCGCGCAGGCGCTGACGGCCATCGCCCGGCCCAACGTGGCCAGCGTCCAGATCATCCTCAACCCGTTCCGTATGAAGCCGCTGTACGAGGTGCTTCCGGCGGCGAAGAAGGCCGGCGTCGGCATCATCGCGCGGGTGCCGCTCGCCTCCGGCCTGCTGTCCGGCAAGTACACCGCGGACACCGTGTTCGCCGCCAACGACCACCGCACCTTCAACCGGCACGGCGAGGCCTTCGACCAGGGCGAGACCTTCTCCGGAGTCGACTACGCCTCCGGCGTCGAGGCCGCCGCCGAGTTCGCCGCGCTCGCCCCCGAGGGCTACACCCCGGCGCAGCTGGCGCTGCGGTGGATCATCGAACAGGACGGCGTGACGACCGTCATCCCCGGGGCCCGCAACCCCGGCCAGGCCCGCGCCAACGCGGCCGCCGCCAAGCTGCCGCCGCTGCCCGAGGAGACCTTCGCCGCGATCCGCGACCTGTACGAGCGGCGCATCCGGGAACAGGTGGAGCACCGCTGGTGAGGAGGCTCGTTTGAAGGGACGGCCGGCCGGTTACACGCACCGCATGACGCAGGACGGGCGGCGCAGAGGGCGGAACGAGACCGAGGAGGAGCGGGCCGACCGGATGTGGGGCGAGCTCATCCAGGAAGTCCGCGTGGCCCAGACCGGTGTGCAGATCCTCTTCGGCTTCCTGCTCACCGTCGTCTTCTACCCGAAGTACACCATGCTGCCCCACGTGGACCAGGTCATCTACATCGTGACCGTCCTCCTGGGCGCCTGCACGACCGGCGCCCTGGTCGGCCCGGTCTCCCTGCACCGCCTGGTCTCCGGCCGCCGGGTCAAGCCGGAGGCGGTGCGGCTGGCGTCCCGGATGACCCTGGTCGGCCTGGTGCTGCTGCTCACCACCATGACCTCGGCGCTGCTGCTCATCCTCCGCGTGGCCACGCACGGCTCCTATGTGCCGTACCTGGTGACCGCGGTCGTCGCCTGGTACCTGACGTGCTGGTTCGGCCTGCCCCTGTGGGCCCGCCACCGGCACACGACCAGTGTCGGCGACGGGCCCGGGAGTTCCGGGGGGGGGGCGGGGCGGGGGGGGGGCGCGCGGGGGGGGGGGGGGGGCGCGCCCGCGCCCCCCCCCCCCCCGCCCCGCGCCCCCGCCCCCCCCGCCCGCGCCGCCCCGCCGCC
>NZ_JBHXVE010000003.1:194369-201371 GCF_042672505.1 Streptomyces sp. NPDC127190 | reverse complement strand
GTGAGGTTGGTGTTGCGGCGCCCCGCGGGGCCCCCCCCCCCGCACCCGGACTGGGGGGGGGGGGGGCGCGGGGTTCCCCCCCCCCCCCGGGGGCCGCCCCCCCCCCCACGACGGGTGACGCCCGGTCCCGCGACGGCCGGAACTCCCCGGAACTCCTGGCCTCCGTCGCGGGCCGGCCTCAGCCGAGTGCCTCCCGCAGCGCGGGCAGCAGGGTCTTCGCCGACCAGTCCAGGAACTCCGGCTGGGAGTCGCCGCCGATCTGCACCAGCGCGACCTCCTCGAACCCGGCCTCGGCGTACGGCCTTACGGCGTCCACGAAGGCGTCCGGGTCGTCGCCGCACGGGATGGCCGAGGCGACGTCGTCCAGGGTCACGAACTGGGTGGCGGCCTCGAAGGAGTCCGGGTGGGGCAGTTCGGCGTTGACCTTCCAGCCGAGGCCGAACCAGCGGAACTGGGAGTGGGCGCGCTTGATCGCAGCGTCCCGGTCGGGGTCGTAGCACACCGGCAGCTGGCCGACCCGGGGCTTGCCGGAGCCCCCGTGCCGGTCGAAGGCCTCCAGCAGACCCGCCTTCGGCTCGGTGGCGATGACCAGGTCGGCGAGATGCCCGGCGAGCTTGCAGGACTGCTCGCCGGAGACGGCGATGCCGATGGGCGGCGGCTGGTCGGGCAGATCCCACAGCCGGGCCGAGTCCACCTCGAAGTGGCGGCCGTGATGGGTGACATGGCCGCCCTCGAACAGCGCGCGGATGATCCGTACGGCCTCCTCGAGCATCTCGTGGCGCACGTCCACCGGAGGCCAGCCGCCGCCCACGATGTGTTCGTTCAGGTTCTCGCCCGCGCCCAGCCCGAGCCGGAAGCGGCCCTCGGACAGCAGCTGCATGGTGGCCGCCTTCTGCGCCACCACCGCCGGGTGGTAACGGCGGATCGGACAGGTCACATAGGTCATCAGCGGAATCCGCGAGGTGGCCTGCGCGGCCGCGCCCAGCACGCTCCACGCGTATGGTGAGTGGCCCTGCGAGCGCAGCCAGGGAAAGGCGTGGTCCGAGGTCACCGAGAAGTCGAAGCCGGCCTCCTCGGCACGCACCAGGTGGTCCACGAGATCCCGCGGACCGGCCTGCTCGGTCATCATCGTGTATCCGATTTGCACCATAGGGTGCGAGTCCCCGGCTCGGCCGCAGGAAAACGGACCGGACCTTCGGCTCAGCCGTTCGGCTCGCGGAACGTGGCCAGGAAGGTCTTCAGTGCCAGCCGGACGGCCGGGGTGTCCCAGGCCCCGGCCGGCGCGGTGAAGCGGAGCGAGCAGCCCCGCTGGCCGCCGAGCAGGAAGCCGCGCCCGAAGGTGTGCACCCGCGCCGCTCCCGTCCCCGAGAGCCACTCCAGGTCGGCGGCCGGGTGTCCGTGGTAGCCGGTGGCGCGGATCGCGCCGACCCGTTGGTAGCCGGGCGTCCGCGCGAGGCCCGGCTCGACGTCGTCTCGCCAGACGGCCACCGGGTCCGGGCCGACGTGCTCGCTGGAGGTGACGGCGAGAGTGGGGGAGGAGCCGCCGGTCCCGAAGGTGACGCGGTAGGTGCGGTCGGTGACCCGCGAGGTGGCCAGCCGCCGCCAGCCGTCGGGCAGCGCCACCTGGAAGCCTTCGGGGGCGGTGTAGCGGTGGTAACCGGCCGGCAGCCCGTCCGGGACCGGTGCCGGGGATGCGGCCGTGGCCGGGGCGGTCGGTGTGCCGGTCGGTGTGCCGGCCGGCCGGGCGGAGGAGGGGGCGGCCGGGGCGCCGGCCCGGGGCGGGTGCCCGGCCGGGGCCGTGCCGGGGAGGAGGTGGGTCGCGGCCAGCACCCCGGCCGCGACGGTGCCGACGGCGAGCGCGGTGCCGAGGGCCAGGACCCGTCTGCTCCGGCCCGGCACGGCGAGGGACGCCCACCGGTACGCCCCGCGCGGCCGGGGTTCCGGTTCCGGCTCCCGCCCGGCGTCGGTACCGGCGTCGCGTGCCCGGAGCAGCGCCTCGCGGAGCTGTTGCCGGGACGGCCGCTCCCGGGAGTCCTTCCGCAGCAGACCCTCCACGGCCTGGGTCAGCGCTCCCGTGCGCAGCGGGGTGCGCAGCGGCAGCCGGTCCACCGCCTTCAGCGTGGCGTCGGGACGGCCGCGGTCCCGGAACGGCGGCCGGCCCTCGACCATCGTGTAGAGCAGCGCGCCCAGCGCCCACAGGTCGGCGGCCGGGCCGATGCGCTCGTCGCGGGCCTGCTCGGGCGAGGCGTACGACGGTGCCGTGAGCCGGGGCACGAGGGTCGCGCCCGCGAGCCCGAACCCGGCCACGACGACGGTCCCGTCCTCCCGCACGAACACCTGGCCCGGGCTCAGCTCACCGTGCGTGACGCCTTCGTCGTGCGCGGCCTGGAGCACGTCGAGCAGCTCCAGGCCGATCCGTGCCGCACGCGCCGGATCCAACGGCCCCTCGCGGTCGAGGAGTTCGCACAGCGCCGTACCGTCGATCCACTCGGTGACCGTCCACAGCGTGCCGGACTCCACCACCGCGTCGACGACCGCGGCGACCCGGCCGGGCCGCAGCAGCCGCAGCGTCTCGGAGGTGCGGACGAGGCGGGCGGTGATCCGGTGCGCGCCGTCCTCGCCGGCGGACTCCGGCAGGGCGGTCTGCGCCATCAGGCGGGGCTGTGCCGCCGCCATGTCCTCGGCGTACCACCACAGTCGGTTGGTCTCGCGGGCGAAGACCTCCAGCAGCCGGTACCGCCCGGCGACCGACGCGTGCGCGGAGACGTGCGCCTTGACCATGGTCATCCCTCGCTGAAACCCCTTGCCCGGTGTCGCCCAGGGGTACGCGCGGCATGTGGGGGTGCGTTCAAGGATGCCCGGCTCCGGCCCACTTCCTGTCTTTCGGTCAACACGCCGCGGCGGTGCGCTCAGCCGGCGGGCCTGAGCAGTCCGAAGCGCTCGGCCCAGCCGGCGACCTCCCGGGGGGTCGTGTTGCCCCCGCACACCACCAGCCCGATCCGGGCGTCCGGGCCGACCCGTTCCACCACCTGCCGGGCCGCCGGGAGCACACAGCCCGCGGCGGGCTCGGCCCACACCTTGGCGTGGTCGGCGAGGTCCAGGCATCCCTGCACGGCGTCCCGGTCCGGGACCACCAGCACCTCCTCGACCAGCGCGGCGACATGGTCGTACGTCAGCTGGGACACCGAGGGCGCGGTGAGCGTGGTGACCAGCGACGACACCGGCACCGGCAGCGGGCCGCCCGCCCGCAGCGCCGCCGACATGGCCTCCGCGCCCTCCGTCTCCACGCCCCACACGCGCACCGTGGGCCGCAGGGCGCGCAGGGCCGCCGCGATGCCCGCGATCAGCCCTCCGCCGCCGATGCTGACGACGACATCGGTGAGCTCGCCCGCGTCCTCCGCCAGTTCGGCACCCACCGTGCCCTGACCCGCGATCACCAGCGGGTCGTCGAACGGATGGACCAGCGTCAGCCCCTCGTCCCTGAGCCGCGTCACCAGCTCGAAGGCGCTGTCCATGCCGTCGGTCAGCCGCACCGACGCCCCCGCCTGCTCCACGATCTCGACGGAGCGCGCGGGCGCGGTCCGGGGCATCACCACGGTCGCCTTGACGTCGAGCGCCGCCGCCATCTGGGCGACGGCGATGCCGTGGTTGCCGCCGCTGACCGCGACGACGCCCGCCGCCAGCTCGGCCGCGCTCAGCGACAGCAGTTTCGCCATGGCCCCGCGGGCCTTGAACGAGCCGGTGCGCTGGAGGAGTTCGAGCTTGGCGGTGACCGGGACGCCGAGCAGCGCGGTCAGCCCGGGGCTGGGGACCGTCGGTGTGCGCACGACGTGTCCGGCGATCCGCTCCGCCGCGGCTTCGATGTCCGAGATGCCGATCAAGGTGCTTCACCCTTCCGGCGCGGGGGTGGGAGCCGCGCCGGTCGCACCCTGACCCGGGAGGGTGTCCCTGGTCAACACCGTTTCGCGGTACGGCTACAGGGCCCGGCCCAGCAGGAACTCCAGCAGCCGGACCAGGTCCGCGGCGGCGCCGGCGGCCAGCGGGGCACCGGCGAGCAGCCCGCGCGCCGCGGCGGTGTGGGCCCGCGCCTCGGCCAGCGCCGCCGCACGGCCCCCGGCCTTCTCGATCAGCGCGGCCGCCTCGGGCGCCCCCTCCTCGGTACCGAGGAGCGCGGGCAGCCGCCCGGCCGCCGGGGAGGCGAGCGCGACCAGCACCGGGAACGTCTTCTTGCCCGCCCGCAGATCGCCGCCCACGGGCTTGCCCGTGACCGCCGGGTCGCCCCAGATGCCCAGCACGTCGTCGACCAGCTGGAAGGCGATGCCGAGGTGCCGTCCGGCCCGGTCCAGCGCGGTGACCGTGGCCTCGGGCGCCCCGCCGAGCGCGGCGCCCAGCGCGGCCGCGCAGCCGAGCAGCGCGCCGGTCTTGCCCTCGGCCATCGCCCGGTACTCCCCGGCCGTCACCCGGTCCGGACCGGTGCACGGCCGGGCCGCGAACACCAGGTCGTCGGCCTGCCCGCGCACCAGGTCGGCGAGGGCCGCGGAGAGCAGCCGTACCGCGCCGGGACCCTGGGGCGTGGCGGCGACCGTCTCCACCGCCAGCGCGAACAGCGCGTCGCCGGCGAGCACCGCGGGGCCGGTGCCGTACGCCTGCCACACGGCGGGGCGGCGGCGCCTGGTCGGGTCGCCGTCCATGATGTCGTCGTGCAGCAGCGAGAAGGCGTGCACCAGCTCCACCGCGACCGCCGCCGGGACACCGGTTTGCTCGTCGGCGCCCGCCGCCCGGGCCCCGAGCACCGCCAGCGTCTGCCGGACGCCCTTGCCGCCCGGCGCGGCGGCGGGCGCTCCGCCGACCTCGCACCAGCCGAAGGAGTACGCGGCCATCTCCGCCACCCACGGATGCAGCCGCCCCACCGCCTCCTGAAGCGCGGGCCGCACCAGCTCCCGGCAGCCGGCCAGGATCTCGGTGGCGCCCGGCGGCGCCTGGAGCGCGGTCATCGCACGGCCTCCGCGGCCGGCGCGAACTCCTGCCGGGCCCGGGCCACCAGCTCGCGTACGTGCTTCAGCCCGCCGCCTTCCAGGGAGCGGGCCAGCTCGGCGAGTTCGGCCGCCGTCTCGGCGGGGCTCCGGCCCAGCATCGCCCGCGACTTCGCCAGGCCCAGCCGGGACAGCGCCTCGCCGCGCGGCTCGCTCATCGCGCGGAACTCCTCCAGCGCCAGCTCGTACAGCTCCCGGGCCTCGGCGTAACGTCCCGCGCGGTAGAGGACGTTGCCGCGCATCTTGTGGTTGTAGGCGAGCGCGCTGGAGAGGTTCATCGCGCGACACATGGTCTCCGCCTCGGACAACAGCTCCAGCGCCCGCCCGGTGTCGCCGTCGCGCACCGAGAGGACGTCGGCCAGTCCGCGCAGCGCCCAGGCGTGGCCGCGCCGGTCCTCGGCCCGCGCGGCTATCTCCGCCGCCTCCTCGAACAGCGCGTACGCCCTGTCGTACTCCCCGGTGTTGCGGTGCATCTGGGCGATGCCCTCCAGCGCCCACACCGTGTGCCGGGCCTCGCCGCGCCGGCGGGCCTCGGCCAGCAGCTGCTCGTGCAGCCGGCCGACCGCGGCGTAGTCGCCCTGGATCCGGCCCGTCTCGGCGAGCCCGGCCAGGGAGTAGCCGCGGACGACGACGTCCCCGCCGCGCTCGCCGAGTTCGGCCGCGAGTCCCAGCAGCCGCCAGGCCAGCGGGAAGGCGCCGCGCTGCCGGGCCAGTGTGCCGCCGCTCCACAGCGCCCAGGCCATCGCGGCGGTGTCGCCGGCCTCCCGGGCGGCGCGGTAACTCGCCTTCCAGGCGCGGTCCGCGTCCTGCACATGGCCGAGCCGGCGGTGTGCCTCGGCGACGGCGAGTCCGCAGCGCGCCGCCTCGCCCGGGTGCCCGGAGCGCTCGGCCTCGCGCAGCCGTTCGGTGGCCTCGGCCAGCACATCGACCAGCGAGGAGTTGACGGACAGGGTGGTCAGGGCGCCCTGGTACTCCGGGGCGAAAGCCTTGCCGTACATGCGTACCCTTCTATACACGGAGTGTATACATGACGTGTATAGCGTCTCGGAAACATGCCCCGGGTCCCGTGCGGGACCGGGGCTTCGGTCTGTTGTGGATCAAGACGCGGGTTCCGCCGCCGGGGTTGACTGTGCGACGCGCATCACATCGGAAGGCTCAGTGCTGCTGGTTCTTCTGCGGCGTCAGCTCGCTCGGCCGCACCACGACGACCCCCTCGCCCTGGAGCATCAGCTGGACCGCTTCGCCCGAACCGCCGCGCAGCATCGAGCCGATGGACTGCGAGCGGTGCAGCGAGGTCTCGAGCTGCGCCGACCAGCCGACCACCGCGTCCGTGTCGACGTACACCGGCGCCTCGGGCGTAACCGGTATGACCAGCGGGTTGCCCTCGCAGACCAGCCCGAGCCGGCCGTGCCCGCTGAACACGCTGTTGAACACCCCGCCACCGGCGATGCCGGAGCCCTTGACCGTCTTGATCTCGTACGACAGCGAGGCGTCGAAGCACAGGACGTTGCGGCCGTTGACGGTGAACCGGTCACCGGGCTCCACCTCGACGATGAAGCAGTTCTGCGCCTCGTGCGCGAACCAGGCCTCGCCCTGCCCGCGCACCGCCATCAGCGGCAGCCCCTCCCCGGTGACCGCTCGCTTGAGCATGCCGCCGACACCCTGCCCCTTGCGCTCGAAGGCGAGGCCGCCGCGGTGGGCGATCATCGCGCCCTGCCGGGCGTACATCTCGCCGTGCACCACGTATCTGATGCACTTGGCGTTCTCCACGGTCATGCCCGGCTCGGTGGCCGGCAGGACCCGGTTCTGATGCGAAAAAAGATCACCCTTCATGCCGGGCATGGTGTCCCGGAGGGGGGGGGGGGGCGCCCCCCGCCCCCCCCCCCCCCCCCCCCCCCGGGGCGCCCCCCCCCCCGGGGGGGGGGGGGCCCCCCAAAACCCCCCCCCCCCCCCCCCCCCCCCCCCCCCC
>NZ_JBHXVE010000003.1:153973-194359 GCF_042672505.1 Streptomyces sp. NPDC127190 | reverse complement strand
CGCAGCCGCTCCCCTCGCCGCGCCACCACACCAGCCCTCCCCCTACCCCCCGCGCCCTCGCCGCGCCGCCGCCCCGCCCCCCCCCGCCCCCCCACCCCCCCCCCCCCCCCCCCCCCGCCCGGCTGCGGTCAATTCACGGCCGGCTTGGCCTGCTTCCCGCAGAACGCCGACTCCAGCGCGCCGCCCAGCGCCTTCAGCACCCCGCTGCTGTTCGACGCGTTGGCGACGGCCGTGAGGCTGCGCCCGCCGTCCTTCGTGGCGAACGCGTAGGTGTAGTAGCCCTGCACCGCCCCCGTGTGCCCGTACACCGACAGCCCGCAGGACAGATCGCGCCGGCGCAGTCCGAGCCCGTACGACGTCGTGCTGTCCACCCTGTTGAACCGCTCCATCTCGGCGAGCCGCGCGGCGGACAGCAGCCGGCCGCCGAGCAGCGCGCTGTAGAACGTGTCGAGGTCCTGCGCGCTGGAGATGATGGCCCCCGCGCTCTGCGCCCAGGACACGGTCTGCCGGGTGGCGTCGATCAGCCGGGCGCCCGAGCCGTTGTTGGTGAGGTAGCCGCGCGTGTACCGGCCGGGGATCGCGGTGTCCGGGTGGACGTAGAAGGTGTCCTTCAGCTTCAGCGGCTGGAAGATGCGCTGTTCGTACGCGGTCCGCACCGGCTGCCCCGTGAGCTTCTCGATGAGCATGCCCGCGACGACGAAGTTGGTGTTGGAGTACGAGTACGCGGCGCCCGGCGCGTTGGTGCGCGGCCGCTTCAGCGACAGGGCGACCAGATCGCGGTAGCTGAAGACCTTGTTCCGCACCGCCTCGAAGCCGGAGACGCTGTCGGCGAAGAGGTCGTTGGTGTAGTCGTACAGCCCGCTGCGGTGGCTGAGCACCTGGCGGACCGTGATGCGGTCGTCGGGCAGCAGCTTGGGCAGATAGCGGTTGACCGGGGCGTCGAGGTCGAGCCGGTGCTCGTCGGCGAGTTGCAGCAGGACGACGGCCGAGAAGGTCTTGGTCACGCTGCCGATGCGGAACCGGTCGGCGGTGCTGATGGCCCGCCCGGTGCCGCGGTCGGCCACGCCGCGCGTCACCTTGTACACCGTGCCGTGGTCGTCGATCCGGGCCAGCGCGCCCGGCGCGCCCTGGTTCACCACCGAGCGCAGCACCGTGCCCAGGCCCGCCGTGTCGGGCGCCGGAAGCGCCGCCGCGGCCCTCGCCTGCGGCGCCCCGGTGGCGGCCCACGCCGGGGTCGCCAGGAGCGACAGCGCGACCGCTCCGAGGACCGCGCCTCTGCTCACCGTCGCTGGAACCATCCGGCACCCACTTTCCTCTGTACGTCTGTTGCTGCGACATCGGTCACATTCCGGCCTGGGAACCTAGGGCATGAGGGGCGCGTCTCCACAACCGACACACAGTTGGTCATCTCGTGATCACCCTATGGCGTGCATTTGCAAAAGATTGTCATAGAAAGACGCGAAATCGATCATTCCACCTTTACGTGGACATGACTGATCCGTAAGGGTACTCCCCGGGGCCCTACCAGCCCCCGTGGCGCGCTGAACTGCGCCATGCGTCAAGGCGGTTGGGGATCCCGGCCGCCTTTGAACGAAGGAACCCTGAATAGTGCGCAGACCGCACATACGCAGCGTGGCCGTCGCCATCGCGGTGACGACCGCTGCCACGGGCCTGGCCGGTACGGCCTTCGCGGGCCCCGCCACGGGGACGGAGCGGTCCGCCGCCGTCACGACCGACGCGACCGCGGTGGTGAACGCGGCGCGCGCCGCGGCCTTCGCCCACGCGTCGGCGACCGGCGTCACCAAGGGCGACGAACTCCACGCCCAGGACGTCATGCTGGACCCCGAGGGTGCCCGGCACGTCCGCTTCGTCCGTACGCACGAGGGAATGCCGGTCCTCGGCGGGGACCTCGTCGTCCACCTGACCCACCAGCTGGCCTACGACGGCGTGACCCGCGCCGCCGGCCACTCCGTCGCGCCGGACGCCACCCAGGCCAAGGTGACGGCGGACCAGGCCGCCGCCAAGGCCGCCAAGGCCGCGAAGGGCGAGGCGGGCGACGCCCAGCTCGTCGTCGACGCCCGCGGCGGTTCCTCGGCCCTGGCCTACCAGGTGACCGTGACCGACCAGACCGGCACCAACACCGTCGTCATCGACGCCGTCACCGGCAAGGTGCGCAGCAACACGCCCGACAGTGACGAGTTCCTGTCGCCGAAGCTGCTGAACGCGCTGCACCAGCGCGGCGAGACGGCCGACCCGGCCACCGGCACCGCCTCCGCCGCCTCGGGCCTGCTCGGCTCGGGCGCGACCACCGGCGCCACGAGCTACCCGTCGGCCGCCTACGGCACCGGCAAGACGCTCTTCGTCGGCAGCGTCGGCCTCACCACCACGCAGACCTCGCGTGGCCACTACCAGCTCAAGGACCCGCACCGGTACGGCACCGAGACCCGGGACGCCAAGGGCTCGTACACGGAGAACTTCGGCAAGGGCACGAAGTTCACCAGCACCACCAACGTGTGGGGCAACGGCACGACCGGCAACCGCACCAGCGCGGCCGCCGACGCCCAGTACGGCATCACCAAGACCCTGGACTTCTACAAGAAGACCTTCGGGCGCAAGGGCATCGCCAACAACAGCAAGGCCGCCCAGGGCATGGTCCACTGGGGCAACAAGGTCGCCAACGCCTTCTGGGACCCGACCTGCGGCTGCATGCTGTACGGCGACGGTGACGGCCAGACCTTCAAGAAGCCGCTGGTGGTCATCGACGTCACGGGTCACGAGCTGACCCACGGCGTGGTGGACGCGACCGCCAAGCTGGAGCCGACCTACGTCGACTCCGACGGCAACCAGTACGGCGAGCCCGGCGCGCTGAACGAGTCCCTCGCGGACATCTTCGGCTCCAACGTCGAGTTCTACGCCAACAACAAGAAGGACACCCCCGACTACCTGATCGGCGAGAAGCTGGGCCTCGCGCAGAAGTTCCTGCGCCGCCTGGACCACCCCTCGCTCGACAAGCTCGAGGGCACGATCGACTACTGGTCGTCGGACACGTACTACACCGAGGTGCACGCCGGTTCCGGTGTCTCCTCGCACGCGTACTACCTGCTCGCCGAGGGCAGCGGCAAGAAGACGATCAACGGGGTCGCCTACAACTCGCCGACGTACAACCACTCCACGGTGAAGGGCATCGGCCGCGCCAAGGCCACCGCCATCTTCTACCGTGCGCTCACCCGCTACATGGTCTCCACGACCGACTTCCACGACGCGCGCGTCGCGACGCTGAAGGCGGCCAAGGACCTGTACGGTGCGAACAGCACCGAGTACAAGACGGTGGACAAGGCGTGGGCCGCGGTCAACGTCACCGCCGCCAACAAGCCGGCCGCCCGCCACTGACGGACGGCAGCGCACCGGATGCCCCGCCCCGCGCGGGGCATCCCCCTTTCCGGGGCCGGCCGCACCGGGGCCGGGATGCGCCCGAGCCGCCCCGGCGCCACCATGACCTGCGTGGGACACGCAGACACGTTCCGGCCGGTCCACACCCGGCCGGGGAGAACCGCCGTACCCCGGGGCCCGGCCCCGTGACCGGCCGGCGCCTCCGCGGCCGCGCCCTCGCCGCCGCCCTGCTGACGGCCGCCGTCCTGCCCGCCCCCGCCGCCTGCGGGCCCGCACCCGCCCGGCCCGCGCCACCCCCCAGGCCCGCCGCCCCGGTTCCCGGCGTGGTCACCTGGGCGGCGAGCGCACAGCCCCTCGGCGAGGCTGCCCCCGGCCAGGCCTACCGGCTGGTCGTGCACACCAGCGTGGCCGGCCGCGCACCGCGCGTCCGCCTCTCCAACGCCTTCGGCGACCGCCCGCTGACCCTGGACAGCGTCTACGCGGGCCTGCGCGCGCGAGGTGCGGCCCTGCGCCCGGGCAGCAACCGGCGGCTGACCTTCGCCGGCGCCCGCACCGTCACCGTCCCGCCCGGCGCCTCCGTCTGGAGCGATCCGCTGCCCGCCAGCCTCCCGGCCGACGTTGACCTGGTCGTCAGCCTGCACACCCCCGGCGGGCAGGGACCGGCCACCGGCCACGCGCTGGCCTTGCAGACCTCCTACACCGGTCCCGGCGACCCGACCGCAGAGGAGAGCGGCGCGCACTGGACGCACACCACCCGGTCCTGGTGGTACCTCGACGCGGTGGCCGTACGACCGTCCCGGCCGGGCACCGGTGCCGTGGCCGTGCTCGGCGACTCCCTCACCGACGGCCGCCGCTCCACCCCCGGCACCAACCGCCGCTGGCCCGACCTGCTCGCCCGGCGCCTCGCCGCCTCCCGCACCGCCGTCCAGGGCGTGGCCGACGAGGGCATCTCCGGCAACCAGGTGCTCGCCGACGGCGCCGCGCCCAGCGCCCTGCACCGGCTGGACCAGGACGTCCTCGCCCTGCCCGGGGTGCGCACCCTCGTACTCTTCGAGGGCGTGAACGACATCAAGGCGCACACCGGGGTCACCGCCTCCCGCCTGATCGCCGGCTATCTGCGGATCCTGCGGCGGGCGCACGCGGCCGGCCTGTGCGTGGCCGTCGCCACCCTCAGTCCCTTCCAGGGCTGGCCCGAATGGGACCCGGCGGCCGAGGCCGTACGCCGCCAGGTCAACCGCTATCTGCGCGGCACCCGCGCCTTCGACGCCGTCCTCGACCTCGACCGCGCGCTGCGCGACCCGCACGACCCCGCGCGGCTGCGGCCCGCGTACGACAGCGGCGACCATCTGCACCCCGGCGACCGCGGCATGCGGGCGCTGGCCGACGCCGTGGCCCCGCACCGCCTGGACTGCGCCCGCTGAGCGGGCCGCCGGTCAGCGCCGCAGGATCTCGGCCCAGTCGGCGGGCACTCTTCCCGCCGGGCCCGGCGCCGGCTGGTCCACCGGCCGGCTGGCCGGCGGGGCGAGTTCGGGCCCCGAGCCGTACAGCTCCTCGGTGGCGAAGTTCCAGAACCAGTCCTCGCCCGGCTCGAAGCTGCGGATCACGGGATGCCCGGTGTCCCGGTAGTGCGCCGTGGCATGCCGCGCAGGCGAGTCGTCGCAGCAGCCGATGTGCCCGCACAGCGCGCACCGGCGCAGATGGAACCACCAGCCGCCCGCCCGCTCGCACTCCACGCAGCCGGTGCCGCTGGGCGGCACGCCGGGGTCGATGCCGTCGACGGGGTTCATACTGCTTCCTCCACGGGTGTCTCGGCCTCCAGCGGCAGCAGCACCTGGAAGCGGGTGTCACCGGGCACCGACTCGACCCGCAGGGTGCCGTGGTGCTTGTTGACGACGATCCGCCAGGAGATGTCCAGCCCCAGCCCGGTGCCCTCACCGACCGGCTTGGTGGTGAAGAACGGGTCGAAGATCCGGTCCCTGATCTCCGCGGGCACCCCCGGCCCGGTGTCCCGGAACTCCACCAGCAGCCGCTCGTGGTCCAGCGCGGTCCGCACGGTCAGCGTGCCCTCGCCGCCCGCGCTCCGGATGGCGGCGGCCGCGTTGTCGACCAGGTTGGTCCACACCTGGTTCAGCTCCGCCGGGTAGGCGGGCACCGGCGGCAGCGAACGGTCGTACTCCTTCACCACCGTGATGCCGGAGCCGAGCTTCCCGGACAGCATCAGCAGGGTGCTGTCGAGGAGTTCGTGCACGTCCACCACCCGGTAAGGGGCCCGGTCCAGCTGCGCGTACTGCTTGGCCGCGTCGACCAGGTGCGAGATCCGCGAGGTGGAGTCCTCGATCTCGTTCATCAGCAGCTCGGTCTCGATGGTGTAGTTGAGCCAGGCCACCGCGCCGGGCAGGATCTCCGCGTCCACGGCCGCCGCGACCTGCTCCAGCCAGTCGGTGTCCAGGCCCGCCTGTACGAAGACGGGAGCCAGCTGCCAGCCGTGGTCGATGCCGTGGTCCGCCAGCCAGTCGCCGAGCAGGTCCTCCCGGTCGGCGGCCTCCAGCGGGCTGAGCACCGGCGCCTTCGCGACGCGCTCGGCGGTGCGCTCCTGGATCTCGATCAGCCCGGCCAGCGCATCGCGCGAGAAGGGGCCTTCGGCGATCACGGCCAGCTTGTGCCGCATCTTCGCCACCCGCTCCCGCAGCGTCGAGGTGGCCCGCACCGCCGCTGCCGCCGGGTTGTTCAGCTCGTGCGTCAGCCCGGCCGACAGCGAGCCCAGCGCCAGCAGCCGCTCCCGCTGCCCGATCGCCGCCTGCGTGCTCTTCGACCCGAAGAACAGCCCCTCCAGCAGATGCACCGCCATCGGGAACCACTCGCGCATGACCTCCGCGAACACATCCGCCGGCAGCACGAAGAACCGGGTGGGCCGGGTCACCCGCAGCGAGTTGTTGTAGACCTGGGGCACCCGGTCGCCGAGATACGCCTGCATCGCGCCCGCGTACACCCCGGGCCGGTCGGTCCTGGTCACCTCGACGTCGTCACCGCCGACCCGGCGGGACAGCACCACCGTGCCCTCGATCAGCACGAAGAAACAGGTGGCCGGGGCGCCTTCGCCATACACCGGGCCGGGCTCGAACAGCTCCACCCGGCCCTCGCCGCACAGCCGGCCCAGCTGCTCGGGGGTCAGCTTCTCGAACAGGAACAGGGAGCCGATCTCCCCGGGGCTGCACGGCATCACCCGCCCGCTCACGACTGCTCCAGATACCGGTGGACGAGCATGACGGCCATGGCTCCCTCTCCGACGGCGGACGCGACGCGTTTGGCGGACTCGGCGCGCGCGTCGCCCGCGACGAACACGCCGGGAATGCTGGTCTCCAGGTGGTACGGCGGCCGGTCCAGCTCCCAGCCGGCCGGCGGCCGTCCCTCGGCGCCCAGGTCGGGCCCGGCCAGGATGAACCCGCGGTCGTCGCGCAGCACGGTGTCGCCCAGCCAGTCGGTCAGCGGGGCGGCCCCGATGAACACGAACATCCAGTGCGTGTCGACCCGTTCGGTCTCCCCGGTCACCGTGTCCCGCAGCGTGAGCTGTTCCAGCCGGTCCGTCCCGTGGGCCGCGTCCACCACGGTGTGGGCGCGCACCCGGATGTTCGGCGCCTCGGCGATCTGCTGGATCAGGTAGTGCGACATCGACGCCGCCAGATCCGGACCCCGCACCAGCAGCGTCACCGACTTCGCGCCCCGGGCGAGGTACATGGCCGCCTGTCCGGCCGAGTTGGCGCCGCCCACGATGTACACGTCCTGGCCCTGGCAGGAGGCCGCCTCGGTCAGCGCCGAGCCGTAGAACACCCCGCACCCGGTCAGGCCGGTGCAGCCGGTGGCGTCCAGCTGCCGGTACTGCACCCCGGTCGCGAGGATCACCGTGTGCGCGGCGATCGCCGAGCCGTCCGAGAACCGGACCACCCGCGCGGACCCGTTGACCTCCAGGCCCGTCACCTCCCGCGCGGTCAGCAGCTCGGCACCGAACTTGGCCGCCTGCCGCCGCGCCCGGTCGGTGAGCTGGGCGCCCGAGACACCGTCGGGAAAGCCGAGGTAGTTCTCGATCCGTGAGCTCTGCCCGGCCTGGCCGCCGGTCGCCGACCGCTCCACGAGGACGGTCCGCAGCCCCTCCGAGGCGCCGTAGACGGCGGCACCGAGCCCGGCCGGTCCGCCGCCGATCACGATCAGGTCGTAGAAGTCGGCCGTCGGGTTCGTCGCCAGGCCCACCCGGGCGGCCAGCTCGGGCGCCTCCGGCTCGACCAGCGCGGTGCCGTCCGGCGCGATCACCAGCGGCAGCCGCTGTCCGTCCTGCCCGGCCGCCGCCAGCAGCCGCCGGCCCTCCGGCTCGTCCACCGAGTACCAGCGGTACGGCACCTGGTTGCGGGCCAGGAACTCGCGGACGTCCGAGGACCGCGCCGACCAGCGGTGCCCCACCACCTTGGTGCTGGACACCGGCCGGTGGCCGCCGGCCCGCCACGCCTGGAGCAGGTCGTCCACGACCGGGTAGAGCTTCTCCTCCGGCGGGTCCCAGGGCTTGAGCAGATAGTGGTCGAGGTCGACGACGTTGATCGCGTCGATCGCCGCGTTGGTGTCCGCATACGCGGTCAGCAGCACCCGCCGCGCGCTCGGGTAGATGTCGAGCGCCTGCTCCAGGAACTCGATGCCGTTCATCTGCGGCATCCGGTAGTCGGCCAGGATGACCGCCACCGGCTCGCCGCGCAGCTTCAGCTCGCGCAGTGCCTCGAGCGCGGACTCGCCGGACTCCGCGCGCACGATCCGGTGCGCCGCGCCGTAGCGCCGCCGCAGATCGCGGGCGACGGCCCGGGAGACCCCGGGGTCGTCGTCCACGGTCAGGATGACGGTCCGCGCTGCTTCGGCAGCCTGAGCCATATAACGTCCCACCCCGTTGGTCGGTGCCCCGGGCGGGTGTCGTGGGGACCACCGCACCCATACGCGCCCCATCGTATGTTCGATGGCGCCGTTTCGCTCCGGATCACGGCAGCGCTCCCGGCGGCCCGCCTGACCGTGCCCGATAGTGGGCACCAGCAGCAGCACAGGAACGCGGCGACGAGAAGGAGGCCCGCAGATGACGCGCCCGGTCACGGCAGGGGTGGACGGTACCGAGGAGAGTCTGGCCGCGCTGGAGTGGGCGGCGCGGGAGGCCGTGCGCCGGCGGCTGCCGCTGCGGGTGGTGCACGCCTGGCGGTACGCGGACTCGCTCGCCGCGGCTGACCGCACCACCCAGCACGGGTGGGTGTCGGACGGGGTGGCGCAGGCCGTACGTGCCGTCACCGAGCACCATCCGGAGCCGGCGGTGAGCGTCGACGTGGTCGAGGGCGCCGCCCCGGAGGTGCTGGCCCGGGCGGGCGCCGACGCGGAGCTGCTGGTGCTGGGATCGCGCGGGCACGGACCGGTCGTCGGGTTCCTGCTGGGCTCGGTCGGGCAGCAAGTGATCGCCGAGGCGACGCGGCCGGTGGTCCTGGTGCGGGCCGGCGACCGGGCGGCGGCGGAGGCGGCCGGCCGGCCCGTCGTGGTCGGCCAGCACGGCGGCCCCGAGGACAGCGCGGAGACGCTGCGGTTCGCTTTCGAGACGGCCGCCGCCCGGGGCGCCACCGTCCGCGCCGTCCGCGCCTGGACCCTGCCGCCCGTCTTCGCCTACAGCCCCGGCTCGCTCCAGCTGCTGGACGACGCGGGCGGCCTGGAGCCGTACGAGAGGACGGCGCTCGCCGAGGCACTCAAGCCCTGGCAGGAGCGGTTCCCGCAGGTGCCGGTCGCCGAGCACATCGAGATGGGCAGTGCGGGTCAGGTGCTGCTGTCGGAGGCGGCCGGGGCCCAGCTGGTGGTCGTCGGCCGCCGCGCCCACCGCACGGCCGTCGGCGGCCGCATCGGCTCGGTCGCCCACGGGGTGCTGCACCACGCGGACTGCCCGGTGGCCGTGGTCCCGCACGAGTGAGCCGGCCGGAGCCCGGCGGCCGCTACTCGGGTGCGGTCGGCTCCAGCGGGGAGCGGGCCTTCGGCAGGACGTTCTCGATGTAGTCCGCGACGGCGGTGTCGAGGCCTATGTCGTGCTGGGCGCGCTCGGACAGATACCAGCGGTGTTCCAGGAGTTCGTGGTAGATCTGCGCCGGGTCCATCGCCCCGCGAGCCTCGGCCGGCACCGCCCGTACGGTGGGCCGGAACACCTCCCGCACCCAGCGGTGGGCGAGGACTTCCGGGCGCGCGGTATGGGGGTCCCCCCTGCTCGAGCGAAGCCGAGAGCTTGGGGGAGGATCGCCGGGCGCGTGGTCGTCCTGGGTGGCCATCCAGCTCTCCAGGTCGTTCAGCAGCCGACGCGCCTGGTTCTCCTCGGCGTCCAGGCCGGTCAGCCGCAGCAGCTGGCGCTGGTGGTGCCCGGCGTCGACGACCTTGGGCACGAAGGTGACGCTGTCGCCGGTGGAGGAGTGCTCGATCTGCATCTCGGCCACGTCGAAGCCGAGGTCGTTCAGGCGGCGTATCCGGCGTTCTATGTAGTGGTACTTGCCCGCCGGGTACACCGAGGTGCGGGTCAGCTCCTGCCAGAGCCCGCCGTAGCGGGTGCAGATCTCGTGGCCGAACTCGACCGGGTCGACCGACGGGTGCAGCGCGCCGGACGCCTCCAGGTCCAGCAGCTCGCCGCTGATGTTCACCCGGGCCAGGTCGAGGTCGTACTCCCGCTGCCCGGGGCTCAGCCGCGGGTGCAGATCGCCGGTCTCGGCGTCCACCAGGTAGGCGGCGTAGGCGCCCGCGTCGCGCCGGAACAGCGTGTTGGACAGCGAGCAGTCGCCCCAGGCGAACCCGGCCAGATGCAGCCGGACCAGCAGCACGGCCAGGGCGTCCATCAGGCGGTGCATGGTCGCCGGGCGCATGGTCGTCTCGAACATCGACCGGTACGGCAGCGAGCCGCGCAGATGCCGGGTGACCAGCACGGGCTCCAGCGCAGCGCCGGAGCGGTCGGTGCGGCCGGTGATCACGGCGAGCGGGTCGACGGCGGGGATGCCGAGCCGGTCGAGGTCGCGCAGCAGCTCGTACTCCCGCAGCGCGGGCCGCTCGGCCAGCTCCTTGACGGCGATCACCTCGTCCCCGGCGTGCGCGTACCGCACGACGTGCCGGGAGATGCCGCGGGGGAGCGGCACGAGGTACTCCTCGGGCCACTCCTCCAGTGGCACGTCCCAGGGCAGGGCGAGCAGCAGCGCGGGGTGCTCCGGGTTCGTGGCACTGATCTGCAAGGCCATGGCACGAACCCTAAGGCCTTGCCGGACCTGTCCGTCAGCCGGTGGGCAGGCCGATCCGGTCGCGTTCCAGAACGGCGCGGAGCTCCGCAAGGACCTGTACGGCGGCCGGTCCGGAGGGGCCGCCGAGGATGCCCGCGGTCAGCTCGGCCAGCGCCTCGGTGAAGGTCGCCTCCGCCGCCTCGACGAGTCGCAGGCCGTCATCGGTCAGGTCCAGCAGCGATGAGCGACGATCCGCGGGATTGGTTCGCCGTACGACCCATCCGTTCTTCTCCTGGCGGTCGATGCCCTTGCTGGTCGCACCGATCCCGATGGCGAACGCGGCGGCGAGGTCCGCCACCCGGGACCCAGGGTGGTCACGCAGGAAGCGCAGGAACTCGAACTGCGAGGTGACGATCCCGTGCCGCTCGCGCAGCCGGTCGTTCAGCGCGTTGTAGAGGCGCGTCTCACAGCGCACGAGGTCGTCGAAGAAGCCCGGGAGGTCCATCCGGCCACCGCTTGACTTAGATGCCATGGCATATATCTTAGTTCATATGCCCAGGCATATAGTTCCTGGGCATTTACTTGCCAGGGAGGCGGCCATGAGCAGGCAACAGCGCGCGGAGATCGACGCGAGGGTCCGGCAGCCCCGGCCCGAGGGTCCTCGGTCGGTGGAGGGGCTCCGTGCCGGGTTCAGGGCGATGATGGCCGAAATGATCGTCCCGGCCGGCATCCGCACCCGGAGTGCGACGCTCGGCGACCGGCGTGCGGTGCTCGTCGAGCCGGCCGGCACTCCGAAGGCCGGGACAGTCCTCTACTTCCACGGCGGCTCCTACGTGGTCGGTTCACCGGAGACGGCGATGTCGCTGACGGGGAACCTGGTGACCAGAACAGGATTCAGGGCATTCTCGCTGGACTACCGGCTTGCCCCCGAGCACCCGTTCCCGGCCGCGATCGAGGACGGGCTGAGCGCCTACCGCGCCCTTCTCGACAGCGGCGAAGACCCTTCGACGATCGCGTTCGCCGGAGACTCCGCCGGTGGCGGCCTCACGGTCACCGTCTGCCTCGCTGCTCGCGAAGCGGGCCTGCCCATGCCCGCCGCGATCGTGGCGTTCTCCCCGGGCCTCGACATGACCCGGACGGGCGGGAGCATGGACAGCAAGGCGGGCGTCGATCCGTTCTTCACGCGGGAGGGCATGGAACACACCGGGGCCATGTACCTTGCGGGACAGGACCCGCAGCAGCCCCTGCTCAGCCCCGCCGTCTGCGCCGACCTGACCGGGTTCCCCCCGATGCTCCTCCAGGCGGGCACCAACGAAATGCTCCTGGACGACTCCACCCGCATGGCCACGCGCGCGAGGGAAGCCGGAGTGGACGTCATCCTGGACGTCACCGCCGACGTTCCCCATGTCTTCCAGGCGTTCGCCGGCGTCCTGGACGAAGCCGACGAGGCACTGGAGCGCGCCGCTCTCTTCCTCCGCCAGCACATCCGCACCAAGGGCACGGCGCCCACGCCGGCAAGCTGAAGACGTGACCCCGAGGGCCGGAAAGGCCCTAGGCGGCCCGCTCCCGGGCCTGTTCGGCGGCGGCCCGTACCGAGCCGCGGTGCAGCGGCCCGTGGCCGGGCAGCAGGGCGTCGCCCTCGAGCGCGCCGATCAGCTCCAGGGAGGCGATCGCCCGGGCGCGCTCGTGGTGGAAGAAGTCCGGCAGCAGCTGCGGGCCCTTGAGCCGGGAGGTCGCGTGCCCGCTGACCAGGGCATCACCCGAGATCACGATGCCCGCCTCGGGCAGGTGGTAGACGCAGTGGCCGTCGGTGTGCCCTGGGGTGTGCACGGGCACCGGCCGGCCCGGCAGATCGAGCGGGCCCTCGCCGGGGAACGGCTGGGGCTCGATGACGGGGTTGTGCTGGGTGCCGCCCACCTGGATCACATGCCGTGCCCAGGAGACCACCCCGGGCCGCCAGGCATTGCGCACCAGCTCGCCGATGGTGACCTGCTGAAGGAAGTCCCGGCGGGCGTGCGGCACTTCGGCCGGGTGCAGATAGACCGGGGTCTGGTGGGCCGTGCGCAGATACTCGGCCGAGCCCAGATGGTCGTTGTGCGCGTGGGTGATCAGCACCGCGGCCACCGCCTCCGGTGCGCTGCCCACCGCGGCGAGGGACTGGAGGAGCCCCTCGCGGTCCCCGGGGTAACCGGTGTCCACCAGCGTGACGGCGTCGCCGTCCTTGAGGATGACCCAGTTGGTGTGGTGGCCGTGCACCAGATAGGTGTGGTCGGCGACTTGGCGTACGTCGGCGGTCATGGTCTCCCCGGCACCCGAATGTGATCGTCGGGGGACAGCCAACCAGATGCGCCGGTCCGCCACCAGGCCGCCCGGGGTCAGCGCACGCCCTGCGGGCGGAACTGGATGCTGATGCGCGGTCCGGTGGCCCGGGCGGTCTTCGGGATGCAGTGCTCCCAGGTCCGCTGACAGGAGCCGCCCATGACGATGAGGTCGCCGTGCCCGAGCGGCCGCCGTACCGTCGGGCCGCCCCCGCCGGCCGGGCGGAGCAGCAGATCCCGGGGCGCGCCCACGGAGAGGATCGCGACCATGGTGTCCTCGCGCGCACCCCGCCCGATCCGGTCCCCGTGCCAGGCCACGCTGTCCCGGCCGTCCCGGTAGAAGCAGAGCCCGGCGGTGGCGAACGGCTCGCCCAGCTCCTCGGCGTAGGACCGGGACAGGGCGGCGCGCGCCTCGGCCAGCACGGGGTGGGGGAGCGGGTCGTCCGCCCCGTAGAACGCCAGCAGCCGCGGTACGGCGACCACGTTGTCGTACATCTTCCGCTGCTCCGCCCGCCAGGGCACCTCCGCCGCGAGCGTCTCGAACAGGGCGTCGGCCCCGCTCAGCCAGCCCGGCAGGACGTCGATCCAGGCGCCGGCACCCAGCTCGGTGCGGTGCAGCCCGGTGAGCGGGCCGAGCCGCAGCTCGTCGGTCTGGTCGAACAGGGAGCCCTGGAGGTGCGTGGCCATAGGCCCAGCGTACTCCGTAATCGAAAATGTGTTCCAAGGGAATTTCCGTGTCTGCGCCCCTGCGCTTTCGATACATTGATGTATCCGATACATTCACGTATCCCATGTGGAAGGCGGTGCAGATGACGGCCGAGGAGACGGCCCCGCGGGTCACCCGGCGGCGGGCCCGGACGCGCGCCCAGCTGCTCGACGCCGCCTTCACGGTGTTCGCCGCCAAGGGCTTCGGACGGGTCTCCATCGAGGAGATCTGCGACGCCGCCGGCTACAGCAGGGGCGCCTTCTACTCGAACTTCGCCACCCTCGACGAGCTGTTCTTCGCCCTCTACCAGGAGCGCGCCGACCTCATCGCGGCCCAGGTCGCCGACGCGCTCGCCCAGGACGGCCCCGGCCTCGACGTGCCCACCGCCGTGGACCGGGTCACCGAGGTGCTGCTCCTCGACGTGGACTGGCTGCTCGTCAAGACCGACTTCCTGGTGCACGCGGCCCGCGACCCGGGCGTCGCCCAGGCCCTCCTGGACCACCGGGCCCGGCTGCGCCAGGCCGTCGCCGACCGGCTCTTCCGGTCCCGGGGCCACACCGAACTGCCCGCCGTGCTCGGCGACGCGGACGGCGCCGCGCACGCCGTGGTCGCCGCGTACGACGGCGTCACCGTCCAGCTTCTGCTGGACCGGGACGTCGAGGCCGCGCGGGCCTGGCTGAAGCAACTGCTCACCGCACTTCTCACCGACGGCAGCAGCTCCCCATCGAGGATCTGAGGAAGGACACAGTCGCCATGGACGCGGACGTCATCGTCGTCGGAGCGGGCCTCGCCGGCCTGGTCGCGGCGCACGAACTCACCAGCCGGGGCCGCCGGGTGGCCCTGGTCGACCAGGAGAACGCCGCCAACCTCGGCGGCCAGGCGTTCTGGTCCTTCGGCGGGCTCTTCCTCGTGGACTCCCCGGAACAGCGCCGCCTCGGCATCAAGGACTCCTTCGCACTCGCCTGGAACGACTGGCAGGGCAGCGCCCAGTTCGACCGGCAGGACGACGAGGACTCCTGGGCCGTCCGCTGGGCCCGCTCCTACGTCGAGTTCGCGGCCGGGGAGAAGCGCTCCTGGCTCCAGGGCCACGGCATCGAGC
This sequence comes from Streptomyces sp. NPDC127190, assembly GCF_042672505.1. NCBI lineage: Bacteria > Bacillati > Actinomycetota > Actinomycetes > Kitasatosporales > Streptomycetaceae > Streptomyces > Streptomyces sp. NPDC127190. The sequence goes on along the minus strand of NZ_JBHXVE010000003.1, from coordinate 179,599 downwards.
TGCTGCCCACCGTCGGCTGGGCCGAGCGCGGCGACCTCCGGGCGAACGGCCACGGCAACTCCGTGCCGCGCTTCCACGTCGCCTGGGGCACCGGCACCGGGGTGGTCGCGCCCTTCGTCCGCTACGCCAAGCAGGCCGAACGCGACGGGCTGCTCACCTTCCACCACCGCCACCAGGTGGACGAGCTGGTCATCCAGGACGGGACGGCCCGCGGGGTGCGCGGCACCGTCCTCGCCGCCGACGACGCACCGCGCGGCGTCGCCTCCAGCCGCGAGCGGATCGGCGACTTCGAACTCACCGCCCAGGCCGTGGTCGTCACCACCGGCGGGATCGGCGCCAACCACGACATCGTCCGCCGCTACTGGCCCGAGCGGCTCGGCACCCCGCCCGCCGAGATGGTCACCGGGGTGCCCGCCTATGTCGACGGGCGGATGCTGGACATCAGCGCCGGGGCCGGCGTCCGGCTGGTCAACCGGGACCGCATGTGGCACTACACCGAGGGCTTGCAGAACTGGGACCCGGTCTGGCCCGGCCACGGCATCCGCATCCTGCCCGGCCCCTCCTCCGTCTGGCTGGACGCCCTCGGCCGCCGGCTGCCCGACCCCTGCCTGCCCGGCTACGACACCCTGAACACCCTCAAGTACCTGCGCACCACCGAGGACATCGCCGGGTACGACCACTCCTGGTTCATCCTCACCCGGAAGATCATCGAGAAGGAGTTCGCCCTCTCCGGCTCCGAGCAGAACCCCGACATCACCGCCAAGGACCGCAAGGCCGTCCTGCGCGACCGGCTGCTCGGCAAGGGCGCCCCCGGGCCCGTGCAGGCCTTCCTCGACCACGGCGCGGACTTCGTCACGGCGGGCAACCTGGAACAGCTCGTGCAGAAGATGAACGGGCTGACCGGCAAGGCGCTGCTCGACGCCGCCGAGGTGCGCCGCCAGATCGAGGCCCGCGACTTGCAGATCGCCAACCCCTTCAGCAAGGACTCCCAGGTCCAGGGCATCCGCAACGCCCGCCGCTACATCGGCGACCGGCTCGGCCGGGTCGCCGCCCCGCACCGCCTGCTGGACCCGGCCGCCGGCCCTCTCATCGGCGTCCGGATGCACGTCCTGACCCGCAAGACCCTCGGCGGCATCCAGACCGACCTCGACTCCCGCGCCCTCGGAACCGACGGCACGCCGATCGAGGGCCTGTACGCGGCGGGCGAGGTGGCCGGGTTCGGCGGCGGCGGTGTGCACGGCTACAACGCGCTGGAGGGCACCTTCCTCGGCGGCTGCCTGTTCTCCGGGCGGGCGGCCGGCCGACACGCGGCCCGGCACACGGGCTGACCTCGGCCGCCCAGCAACTCCAGCAGTACCTGCGCGTGGCTCCGCTCCGGCGTCCTGGACGCCGTCAGCAGGGTCACGCGCCCCGCGCGGGCCGACGCGCGCAGGCCGTCCGGAAGCCCGGCGGCCTCGGGAGCGGCCGGCTCCGCCTCGTACCGGGCCCGGAACCCGTCGTACGAGCCGCCACCGCGGAACCACCGTAGACTCGGCGTACGCGCACGCTCAGGGGGCGGCCCCTCTCGGGTCGCCGACGGTGCCGCGAGCGTACGGCGGCGGCCCTCGGCCATCCGGCCACGCCCCGACGCGAGTTGGCCGGAACCCGGCGGATCAGGGCCCCTCTGCGCCTACTCTGGATCATCCGCCTCCCCGCTGACAGGAGCGCCCGTGACGCCGCCCAGCAGACCGCACCGCCGCCGTACCGCGGTGCTCGCCACCCTGCCCCTCGCCCTCGCCGCGCTCGTCGGCACCGCCGTACCCGCATCGGCCGGCACGATCGGCGCGGCAGGCGCCGGCGACCCGTACTTCCCGCTGAGCGGCAACGGCGGCTACCACGTCCGGCACTACGGTCTGACGCTCCGTTACGACACCGCCGGCCGGCGGCTGGACGGCACCGCCGTCCTCAGCGCCCGCGCCACCCAGCCGCTCACCCGGTTCGACCTGGACCTCGCGGGCCTGACGGTCACCGGTGTCACCGTCGGCCGTACCGCCGCCCGCTACACCCGCAGCGGCCAGGAACTCGTCGTCACCCCGGCCCACCCGCTCCGCGCGGGCCAGGAGTTCGAGGTCACCGTCGCCTACCACGGCACCCCGAAGCCGGTCACCGACCCCGACGGCTCCGCGGACGGCTGGATCGCCACCGACGACGGCGCGTTCGTCGCGGGCGAGCCGCAGGGCGCGATGACCTGGTTCCCGGCGAACAGCCATCCCCGGGACAAGTCGTCGTACGACTTCACCCTCACCGTGCCCAAGGGCCGTACCGCCGTCGCCAACGGCGTCCTGAGGGGGACGCACACCGACCACGGCTGGACCACCTTCCGCTGGCGCGAGAGCCGGCCCATGGCCGCCTACCTCGCCACCGCCACCGTCGGAAAGTTCCAGGTCGAGCGGTACACCACCCGCGACGGCATCCAGGTGTACAACGCCGTGGACCCCCGGGAGGCGCGCGCCGCCGCTCCCGTGCTGAAGAAGCTGCCCTCCGTGCTGGCCTGGGAGAGCAAGCTCTTCGGGCCGTACCCGTACCGCGCCGCCGGCTCGATCGTCGACCACGCCCCGAACGTGGGCTACGCCCTGGAGACCCAGACCCGGCCGCTCTACGACTCCGCGCCCGACATCAGCACCCTCGTGCACGAGAGCGCCCACCAGTGGTTCGGCGACTCCGTCTCGCTGACCGCCTGGAAGGACATCTGGCTCAACGAGGGCTTCGCCACCTACGCCGAGTGGCTCTACGCCGAGCAGCACGGCGGCGACAGCGCCCAGAAGACCTTCGACGCCCTGTACGCCCGCCCCGCGAGCAACGCGCTGTGGGCCTACCCGCCCGGCGACCCCGGCAGCGGCGCGCACATCTTCGGCACCCCCGTCTACGCCCGGGGCGCCATGGCCCTGCACGAGCTGCGCAAGGCCGTCGGCGACCGGGACTTCTTCCGCATCCTGCGTGCCTGGGCCGCCGCACACCGGGACGGACACGGCACCACCGCGCAGTTCGTCCGGCTCGCCGAGAAGACGTCGGGGAAGCCGGTGGCAGGACTGCTGCACACCTGGCTGTACGACAAGGGGAAGCCGGCCGGCGCCTGAGTCCCCCCGGTGTCGCACCCCGGCCCGGCGGCTCCGGTTCCCGGACCGCCCCCGGGGTACTCCGACCGACCGGGGGACGCAAGCGGTGGGGGCGGTGCCGAGGAAGAGGTCATGCCATGAGTCCAGCGGATGACCTGCCGGTCGTGTCCACGCTCGCCGACATGGCCGGCCTGGTGCAGCGGCAGCGCGGCCTGTACGTGCGCTGGTCCACCGGGCCCGGCCCCGACCTCGACCGGGTCTCCAGCCTGGACGCGCTCACCGGCGTCCCCCTCCCCGGACTGTCCGCGAACCCGCTCGACGTCGAGGACTGGTGGGCGGGCCGCTCGGTGGAGCTGTGGGTGGCCCGCCGCCTGTACGACTACGCACACCTGCCGCACGAGAAGGGCCCCGGCGTCCGGCCCTGGGTGCTCAGGGGCCGGGAGACCGGCCGGGGCCCCGACAACGAGCCGCTGGTGGCCGATGTCGAGCCGGTGTGCTGGATCGCCGACCGGGTGATCCACGCGGCCCGCGCCGAGGTCGCCCGGCAGGAGCGGCACTGGGGGACCCTGCGCCGCAGCGGCCGCTGAGCCGGCCGGGGTGCCGCGCCCGGTGCGGGCGGAGCGTGCCGGGGATCAGCCCGAGCGCGGCCGGGACGAGGCCCGGCGGCGCAGCGCGCGCCGCTCCAGCTCGGTCTTCCCGCCCCAGACGCCGATGCCCTGACCGGTGTCCAGAGCCCAGTCCAGGCACTGCTCCCGGACCGGGCATCGCACGCACACCTCCTTGGCCCGCTGGATCTGTACCTGCGCGGGCCCGGTGGTGCCGACGGGGAAGAAGAGGTCGGGGTCCTCGTGACGGCACGCGGCATGGTCGCGCCAGTTGTCCATCGAAGTCTCCTGCTCGGAATCGAAGTCGTCCGTGCCTGTCGATTGAGTGCTGCCGATTCGGGTGACCGGTCGGGGCGGGGTGAAACGACGCGACCGGAGGGGAATCGGAGGACGACCGTCTGCGGGTCACGGCGCACGCGGTCCCGTGGTGGGCCGTACGCGCTCAACTGGGCAGGGCGGAAGGGCCTTTGGGGCACCGCGGCGACCCCGCCCGGGCGGGCACCCGGCGGCGAGCCGGGGTGCCGGCCGCTCCGCCGTCGCGGACCACCGTACTCCGCTTCCGGCCGGCCGGCGCCGCCCCGGAAGCGCAGAGGTCAACGGCGCAGCGCCCGCGCCGCGGTGGCGGTCACCGCTTCGGCCAGGGCGGCCAGCGCGGGGGAGTCGAGCTTCCACTGCTGCCAGTAGAGCGCGCAGTCCACCCACTCGCCGGCCGCGACGAGCGCCAACCGCCCCTCGGCCAGCAGCGGTCGGGCCTGGTCCTCGGGGACCAGGCCCCAGCCGAGCCCCGCGGCCACCGCGTCGACAAACCCCTCCGAGGTGGGCACATAGTGCCGGAACGGACCGGCGGGCGCATGGCCCAGCCGCCGGAGGAACACGTCCTGGAAGTCGTCCTTGCGGTCGAAGAAGACGACGGGCGCCCGGGGCAGCACCTCGGGCAGCGGCCCGTCCGACAGGTGCGCGGCGACGAACTCCGGTGCCGCCACCGGCAGATAGCGCATCCGGCCGAGCGGACGGACCGTGCAGCCCGGCACCGGATCGGCCGCGGAGGTCACCGCCGCCATCACCACGCCCTCGCGCAGCAGGGCCGCGGTGTGGTCCTCGTCCTCCCGGTGCAGCTCGAAGCAGAGCCCCGGTACCCGGGACAGCGCCGGCAGGAACCAGGTCGCCAGCGAGTCCGCGTTCACCGCCACCGACACCCGGGTCGGCTCCCCGGCGCCGCTCAGCCCCAGCTCGCCCCAGGCGTCCCGCTCCAGCCGGGCGAGCTGCCGGGCGAACCGCACCAGCACCGCGCCGGACTCGGTGGGCCGCACCGGCTTGGTGCGCTGGAGCAGCACCCGGCCGGTCCGCTGCTCCAGCGCCTTGATCCGCTGGCTCACCGCCGACGGCGTCACATGCAGGACCGCGGCAGCCGCGTCGAAGGTGCCCTCGTCCACCACGGCGAGCAGCGTTCGCACCTGCTCCACGGGAAGGTCGGTCATCACATCGGCTAAGGGTACGTAAGAATCTTTAGCTGTACTTGAGACAGTCGGCCTGCCTAGCGTCGACGGCATGAACCACACCCTGGCCGCCGCGGCCGCCGGATTCGGCACCGGCCTGTCCCTGATCGTCGCCATCGGCGCCCAGAACGCCTTCGTCCTGCGCCAGGGGGTGCGCCGCAACGCCGTCCTCGCCGTGGTCGGCATCTGCGCCCTGTCCGACGCGGTGCTCATCGCGCTCGGCGTCGGCGGGGTCGGCGCCGTCGTCGTGACCTGGCCGGGCGCGCTGCGCGCGGTCGGCATCGTCGGCGGCGCCTTCCTGCTCTGCTACGGCGCCCTCGCCGCGCGCCGGGTGCTGCGGCCCGGCACGGCCGGCCTCAGCACCGAGGGCGAGGCCGCCGGCTCCCGCCGCCGCGCGGTGCTCACCTGCCTGGCCATGACCTGGCTCAACCCGCACGTCTACCTGGACACCGTCTTCCTGCTCGGCTCGCTCGCCGCCGACCGGGGCCCGCTGCGCTGGACCTTCGGCCTGGGCGCCGCGCTCGCCAGCCTGTGCTGGTTCGCCGCGCTCGGCTTCGGTGCCCGGCTGCTCGGCCGCTTCCTGGCCCGCCCCGGCGCCTGGCGGGTGCTGGACGGGCTGGTCGCCGTCACCATGCTGGGGCTCGGCGCGGCGCTGATCGCCGGGGCCTGAGCGAAATAGCGGTGGCGTCCACAGCGGTTGCTGAGATAGTTAGGCTCTCGAAGTGAAAAAGATGGAGGGAGCAACCTTCATCGGCGGACCGGCAACAGGACACCCGTGGACACCAGCGAGAGCAGCACCAGCGAAACCGACTCCCTCACCCCGGCGGCCCCGCCCGCACCCCGGCGCGGCTGGCGCCGCTGGGCCATGGACACCCGGCCCCTGCGCATCCCCGCCTACCGGCGGCTGTGGTCCTCGACCATCGTCACGGCCGTCGGCAGCCAGCTCACCGCCGTCGCCGTGCCCAAGCAGATCTACGACATCACCCGCTCCTCGGCCTGGGTCGGCTACGCGAGCCTGGCCGGGCTGATACCCATGGTGGCGTTCGCGCTGTGGGGCGGCGCGGTGGCCGACACCGTGGACCGCCGCAAGCTGCTGCTGGTCACCAACAGCGGGATCGCGGTGACCTCCCTGCTGTTCTTCGCCCAGGCCGTCACCGGGCTGGACTCCGTGGTCGTCCTCATGGTCCTGCTCGCGCTGCAACAGGCCTTCTTCGGGCTCAACGCGCCCGCCCGCAACGCCTCCATCGCCCGCCTGGTCCCGGCGGAGGAGCTGCCCGCCGCGAACGCGCTGGGCTCCACGGTGATGCAGACCGGGCTGGTGGCCGGCCCGCTGCTCGCCGGTGTGCTCATCCCGGTCATCGGCCTGCCCGAGCTGTATCTCATCGACGCCCTCGCGCTGTGCGTGACCGTGTGGGCCGTGTTCCGGCTCCCCGCGCTGCCCCCGCTCGGCGACGGCCCCGCCCGCCGGGCCGGGGTGCGCGAGATAGCGGCCGGGTTCCGGTACATCTCCCGGCACAAGGTGCTGCTGCTGTCCTTCCTCGCCGACATCGTCGCCATGGTGCTCGGCATGCCCCGCGCCCTGTTCCCGCAGCTGGCCGCGGAGACGTACCACTCCTACGGCGAGGGTCTCGCGCTCGGTGTGCTGTTCGCGGGCATCCCGGTCGGCGCGGTGCTCGGCGGCCTGTTCTCGGGGGTGTTCTCCCGCGCCCGCCGGCACGGCGCGATGGTGATCGGCGCCGTCGTCGGCTGGGGCGTGGCCGTCGCCGGGTTCGGGCTGAGCGGCAACCTCTGGCTCGCCCTGGTCTTCCTCGCGGCGGCCGGGGTGGCCGACATGGTCTCGATGGTGTTCCGCGGCGCGATCCTGCTGTCGGCCGCGACGGACGAGATGCGGGGCCGGATGCAGGGCGTGTTCACCGTGGTGGTGGCGGGCGGCCCGCGCCTGGCCGACGTGCTGCACGGCACGGCCGGCTCCGCGGTCGGTCCGCGCGCCGCCGTCGCGGGCGGCGGCGCGCTCGTCGTCGTGGTGATGCTGATGCTGGCCGCCGCGATGCCGGCCCTGCGCCGCTACCGGATCTGACGGCCGCGCCCTACAGCGGAGGGCTGCGGCGCAGTGCGTACTGGTCCAGCAGCTTGCCTCGGGTCGCCTCCAGCCGGCTGGCGAGGACCTCCGCCACCGTCCGCACCAGGGACAGCCCGAGCAGCGGATCCTCCACGCACAGCCCGAGCACCGAGGGCCCGTCGAACTCGTAGGCCCTCACATTGCTGAAGGCGACCGCACCGAAGTCCCACTCGTACGGCGGGAACAGCCAGGACCAGCCCAGCAGGTCGCCCGCGCCGAGCGTGGCCACGGTGACCCGCTGACGGGCGGTGACCTGCTGGTCCAGGTGGACCGCGCCGGAGCGGATCACCCAGAAGCGGTCGGCGGTGCCGCCCGCCTCGAAGATGCGGGTGTCCTCCGGGAAGGACACTTCCTTGGCCAGCTCCATCAGGCGCTCGCGCTGCGTCTGGGGCAGGGCGGTGAGCAGTTTGATCGCTTTGGTCATGGGGCGGGGCTCCTCGCCGGCGGCGGTTCGGGTGCTTTCCCTCAGCCCATTTCAGCCGCTGCGGCCGCCCGGGGCACCTCGAAACGCGGGCTTTGCGCCGGTCGGCGGCGATCTCGGGCAGCAAAAAGCCCTGGCCGGACGGGGGAGGCCGGCCAGGGCCGTATGCGGTGATGCGGGGAGCACAGAAGGACGGTTCCGGTCCGCTCCGCACCACGTATGTATGAACGATAAACCACTTGGAGTGCGATCCGGTACTCGAGAACGGGTCAAGTGACCTGTTTCACTCCCGCGCCCTCCGCCGGTCCCTCAGCCGCCGCGTCGGCGCTCCTCGCGGCCCTGCCCGGGTTGACGATCTCGTCCAGCACCCGCCGCACCGCCTCGTACGCCCGCGCCCGCACCGCCGCCTCCCGCGCGCCGTCCGGATCGCTCGCCGACAGACTTCCGGCCCGCCCGTGCCAGGCCCGCTCCTCCTCGGCCGCGCAGGCCCGGGCGCGCTGGATGCGCCGCAACAACTCGTCCGCGTCCACCACATCGGTCATGTGGCTCGGGTACCCGGCCGCGGCGCGGTGATGGCATTCGTACCGAGGGTGTTTGGCTGCGCCCTGACAGGTCAGCCGAAAGGTGAGGGCTTACGTCTCAGGAGGGATCGGATGTCCATCAAGCACCGGACCATTTCCTCGACGAGCCGACGGGAACCGCGCCGGCTGCCGTGCCGGCCGGCCGACGCCCGCAGAACGGTCCAGCGCGTGGTGGCCGAGCGGTGCCGGGACCGGGCCCTGCCGTGCGCCCCGGAGACCATGGAGGACATCCTGCTGGTCACCTCGGAACTCACCACCAACGCCATCCTCCACGGCGGCGGCATCACCGGCTTCGACGTCGCCGTCGACTCCGGCGGCGTACGGGTGTCGGTGAGCGACCGCAGCGAAGAGGTGCCGGTGGCGCTCGCCGCCACGGACGAGCGCGGACTGGCCCGGCCGGGCGGCCGGGGCTGGCCCATCGTCTGCCGGCTCTCCCGGGATGTCCGGGTGGCCGAACTGCCCTGCGGCGGCAAGCGCGTCACGGCCGTGGTCCCGCTGCGCTGACGCCGTCCGGCGCGACTCACCCGTCCACCCGGTCGGTCTGCCCGTCGTGCCCTGGCCTTTCGCCGGCCGGGGCGGGCGTCTGCCTGTTGAGGCCGGGGCTCTGGTGTCCCGCCGAGGGCGTGTGGCTGGTGGGGGTGCCGGTCTTGCGCGCGTGTGGCCGGGGAGGGCTTGCCTGTCGTGGGCGGGGCTTGCGTGTGTTCGGCCGGGGACTCTGCCGCTGGGCCGGTCGGGAACTTGCCCGTGTCCGGTCTGGGGGCTGCCTGTCGGGGCGGGGCTTCTGGCCGGGGAGCGCTTTGCCCGTTGGCGCCGAGGGCTTTCGCCTGCTGGGCTGTGAGTGTCTGCCTGGCGAGGCCGCGGGTGTTGTGCGTGTCTGCCCGCGGCCTTTGCGTGCGGGGGCCGAGGACTTTTGTCCGTTCGGCTGGGAGCGTCTGGCTGCCAAGGCCGAAGGTGTTCACGTGTCTGGCCGGGGGCGTGTGCCCGCTGGGGTCGGGAAGTTCCGTGTGTCCGGCGAGGTGCGTTTGCTCGGTGGGGCCGTTGGCCTGGGAGCGTCTGGCAGGCGAGGCCGAGGGTGTTCGTGTGTCTCGTCGGCGGCGTGTGGCTGCTGGGGGCGGGGATTTCCGTGTGTCCGGTGGGGGGCGTTTGCCCGGCGGGGAGGAGAACTTTCGACCCTTCGGCCAGGGACGTTCCACCGTCGGGGACGAGGGCGTTTGCTCGTCGGGTCGGGGGGCAGACGGAGTCTCGTGCTTCGGACCGGAGGCGCGCGTCCAGCGGGAACCGTACGGTTGCCCGGGTCCCTCCCGGCGGACCGGCGGCCCACCCGCCGCGAACCCTGACACCACCGTTCGGGCCCGGAACCGGAAATCCTCTTCCGGTCGTGCCCTGAAACCACGTTCAGGAGCGAATCCGCATGCTGACCGACCTCTCGACAAGCCGTCCCGGCACGCCCGACACCGACACCGGCACCGCCGCCGCGCCCACCCGGCGCCCCCACGACGACGCCCCGGACACCGCGGCGCTCTTCGCCCGGCTGGCGGAACTGGACGACGGCCCGGAGCGGGACGCCGTACGCGACGAGCTCACCACCGCCTGGCTGCCCATGGCCCACCGGATCGCCAGCCGCTTCCGCGACCGCGGCGAGTCCGTCGAGGACCTGCGCCAGGTCGCCGCGCTCGGCCTGGTGAAGGCCATCGACCGCTTCGACCCCTCGCGCGGGGCCTTCGAGAGCTACGCCGTGCCCACCATCACCGGCGAGGTCAAGCGGCACTTCCGGGACCGGATGTGGGCTCTGCGCGTACCCCGCCGGGTGCAGGAGCTGCGCAACCGGGTCCGGGTGGCCCGCCGCGAACTCACCCAGCACCCGGGCAGCCCGGAACCCACCGTCGCCGCCCTCGCCGAGCACACCGGCCTCACCGAGGACGAGGTCACGGCCGGCCTGGAGGCGCTGGAGAGCTTCAGCACCCTGTCCCTGGACGCCGAGCTGAACACCGGCGACGACGGCTACAGCCTCGCCGACACCCTGGGCTCCCCAGACACCTCCTACGACGTCGTGGTCGATCGCGAGGCCGCCAAGGAGGGGCTGCGCCGGCTGCCCGAGCGGGAGCGCGCCATCCTCTACATGCGCTTCTTCGAGGACATGACCCAGAGCCGGATCGCCGACCAACTCGGCATCTCCCAGATGCACGTCTCGCGGCTGATCAGCCGCAGCTGCGCCCGCGTCCGCGACGAGGCGCTCGGCTCGCGCCCCGGCGGCACCGGCACCTGCTGAGCCGGCGTCGCGGCCTCAGGCCCGCGCGCCCATGCCCAGCGGCCGGGCCAGACCGGAGACCGCCTCGTCCAGGCGCTGGAGATGCCTGAGGACCCGGTCGGTCACCCGGCCGTAGCGGGGCGTGTGCAGGGTGCCGGGCTCCAGCATCGAGGCGATGCTGGGCCCGGACTCCAGCTCCTCGGCGGACCGCGGATCGGCGACGTGCGCGGCGATCGCCTCGATGTTGTGCACGATCCGCGCGCAGGCGCCGCGCAGCCGGGGGTCCGCCGCGATCGAGGGGTGGGTCGGCAGCAGCTCCGCCGTCGCCGCCAGCGACCGCCCGTGATACGCGCAGGTCTCCAGCAGCGCCACCACGTACCGGGCGGTGTCCCGGCGGGAGCGCAGCGGGGTGATCGGGTGGGTCAGCGGCTGGGTGGCCGCGCGCAGGTCGGCCAGCGCCTGGTCCAGCTCCCGCGCCTGCTCCACCAGGTCGGCGCCCGCTCCGCCGCTCAACTGGTCGACGGCGCCCCGGGTGAGCCCGGCGAGCCGGTCCAGGACGGTGCCGAGGAGTTCGTTCGTACGGCGGTCGGTGCGCACCGGCAGCACCAGCGCCGCCGCGATCACCCCGCAGGCCGCGCCCAGCGCCGTCTCCTCCACCCGCAGCACCAGCACCGCCATGCTGTAGGTGTTCAGCAGCGTGTACAGCAGTCCCAGCATCGCCGTGACGAAGAACGACATCAGCGTGTACGACAGGGGAGCGCTGTAGAACATCGCGAAGATGAACACCAGCACCAGCCCGAACGCCGTCCAGGTGTGCTGCCCGACCAGACCGGCGAGCCCGATGCCGGCCACCACGCCCAGTACCGTGCCGAGCAGCCGTCGGTAGCCCTTCACCAGGATCTCGCCGGTGGAGGCGGTGTTGAGGAACACGATCCAGCAGGTCAGCACCGCCCAGTACCAGCGCTGACTGGACAGCAGTTCACCACCGACGATGGCCAGCGAGGAACCGACGGCGACCTGGACGGCGGCCCGGGTGGTGGGCCGGCGCAGCCCGGTCGCCTCCGCCTCCTCCGGCTCGCTCTCCTCGCGGGCCTCGATCGCGGCGTCCTCCGCGTCCAGCTCCTCGCGCGAGCGGGTGGTCGCCGGGCTGTCGTCCGACTCGTCCTGCGGGCCGTCCAGTGCCATCCGCAGACCGAGCGCCGCCCGGGCCGCCTCGCCGAGGCCGCGGAACACGTCCTGCACCGCCGGGGCGGCCGGCGGCAGGTTCTCCTCGTCTCGATAGCCGAGCAGCCGGTTGCGCACCTGGGCCAGCGCCGTCCCCGACGCCTCGCCGCGCGGACGCACCATCAGCTCCCGCAGCGCCCCCAGGTCCCGGCGCAGCGCGGCCGACGCCTCGTCCCGCACCGGCAGCTCGCCCCCGGAGGGCAGCGGGGCGCCCGGCAGATGCAGGGTGAGGGTGTCGGTGCGCTGGGCGCTGCGCGCGGTGAGCAGCAGCAGCCCGAGCCGCTCGGCGGCGATCTCGGCGTCCGCGATCCGGCGCTGGAGCAGCCGGGCCGCCCCCTCGTCCAAGGTGCCGTCCTCCAGCCGGCCCTGGATCAGCAGCGCCGTCTCGTGCAGCCGTGCCGTGCCGGTGCGCAGGTCGTCCAGGACCTTCTCGGCGTCGGCCGGGCCGGCGTCCAGCAGCTCCGCCTGGGTGGCGATGAGCTGCGCCAGCCGCGCGCGGAAGGCGCGCCGCAGCCGGTCCAGGGTGCCCGCAGGGGTCTGCGGCAGCAGCGCGAACCGGGCGGTGGCACTGCACGCGAACGCCACGCAGAGCACTCCGTACAGCTGCGGCAGCACGGCGGGCGTGGCGTGCACGAACAGGGACAGGAAGTAGATCTGGAAGCCGATCAGCCCGAGCGCGGTGCCGCGGTCGCCGAACCGGCGGCCGTAGACGGCACTGAAGATGAGCAGGACGAAGAACAGGTCGCCGACGACGACCCGCTGGTTCAGCAGCGCACCCAGCGACACCGAGGCCAGCGCCACCGGCAGGCCGAGCGCGAGGGTCACGGCCTGCTGCGCGCGCTGCTTCTCCCGGATGGCGAAGGTCGCTACCATCGCCGCCATCGCCCCGGCCACCAGCAGCGGCACCGGGACCCGCAGCACGGCGAGGACGGCGAGGGTGAGCGCGATCGCGGTGACCGTGCGCAGTCCGGCGGTGAGCCGCAGCAGCCCGGGATCGGACGCCGCCAGCCGGTCCCACACCCGCACCCGCCCCGACCGCCTCGCCACCCTCACGCCGCCGCGCTCTCCCGTGTCCGTGCATGCCGTGCCAGAAACCGATCAACCCCAGCATCGCACGAGCCGCCGCACCACCGGCCCTCGGCCAGGGGTGCGGCAACCGGCCCGGTCACGTCCCCGGCTCAGGTCACGGGCTCGCGGTGGCACCGCCCTCCACCCGGGCCCGCACCTCCTCCGGCGTCAGATACGCGTCGGTGAACTCGAAGTCCTTCAGCCGGGCGGGCTTGCGCGCCTGGAAGCCGGTGCGGACGAAATCGTCGCCCGCGACCGCGTTCAGCAGCCAGTTGGTCATCACCCGGGTCTTGGCCACGTTCGTGCGCAGCGCCGACCAGTGGTAGCCGCGGGCCACCGCCTGCGCGGGCACCCCGCGCAGCTCCACCCCGAGCGGCTTGGACACCGCGTCCTTGCCGCCGAGGTCCACGACCAGACCCAGGTCCTTGTGCACGTACGGCTGGCGCGGCTGCCCCCGCAGCGTCGCGATGACGTTGTCCGCGACCGTCCGGCCCTGCCGCATCGCGTGCTGCGCCGTGGGCGGGCAGACCGCCCCGTCCTCGCCCTTGGCCAGATCCGGCACCGCCGCCGAGTCGCCGAGCGCGAACACCCCGTCGTGGCCGGGCAGGCACATCTCGGCGGTGACCGCCAGCCGGCCGCGGACCGTCTCCGCGCCGAGCGTGGCGATCAGCGGACTCGCGACCACACCCGCCGTCCAGATCAGCGTGTGCGTCGGCACCACCCGGCCGTCGGTGAAGGTGACCTCCTCCGGCCCGGCCTTCTCGATCGACACCCCCAGCGACACCTCGATGCCACGCCGCCCCAGGATCTCCCGCGCACTGCGGCCGAGCTTGTCGCCCAGCTCCGGCATGAGCTTGGGCGCGATGTCGATCAGATGCCACTTGATCAGGCCCGGGTCCAGCCGCGGGTACCGGGTCACGGCCGCGTGCGTCAGCCGCTGGAGACAGGCCGCGGTCTCGGTGCCGGCATAGCCGCCGCCGACCACCACGAACTGGAGCCGGGCCGCCCGCTCGGCGGGATCGTCGCTGGCGTCCGCGAGATCGAGCTGGGAGATGACGTGGTCGCGGATGTAGGCCGCCTCGGCCAGGGTCTTCATGCCGAAGGCGTGCTCGGTCAGCCCCGGGATGTCGAAGGTCCGGGTCACACTGCCCGGTGCCAGCACGATGTAGTCGTAACGTTCGTTGACCAGCTTGTCGGTGATGGTGCGTACGACGCACACCTTGGCCTTCAGGTCCACCCCGATCGCCCCGCCCGGGATGATCCGGGTGCGGTACTTCTTGCTGCGCCGCAGCGACAGGGCGATGGACTGCGGGGTGAGGACGCCGGAGGCCACCTGCGGCAGCAGAGGCAGATAGAGCTGGTAGGCGAACGGCGTCACCAAGGTGACGTCGGCCTCGTCGGGGCCGAGTTTCCGCTCCAGGCGGCGGACACACTCGACTCCGGCGAAGCCTGCGCCCACCACCAGGATCCTGGGTCGTGTCACGGTGTTCATCCCTTTCTGCGCGGCACCTTCGATCCCACAGCCGGCCGAGCCGTTCCGCCAGCTGGGTACGGCTACCCGTGCGGCTACCCCGCTGCCCCGCGGTCACCAGGGCAGGAACACATGGATGTCCTTGCCGGTGTCATGGACGACGACGCTCACCTGGGTGCACAGCGTGTGCACCAGATGCCAGCCGATGCCGCCGCCGCCCGTGTGCGGCCGGAAGGGCCGCGGCTCCGGCTTCACCGTGCTGCTGTCGCGCATCGTCACGTGCACACCGTCGAAGGTCCGGCGCATCCGCAGCCCGAACGGGCCGGGCGCGTACTGGATCACGTTGGCGGCAAGCTCGGTCACCACCAGCAGGATGTCGTCCCAGTACTCGTGCGCGCCCGGCGGCGTGTCCCGGGCGAGGGCACCGAGGAACTCCTCGGCGGCCCAGTGCCGCACGATCGCGTCCCGGCGCAGTTTCAGAGACGGCGTCAGCAGGCCGTTGTCCGCGGCGAACGGTTCCTGGAGCACACGGTAGACCCTGATGGACTCCGCGCGGGACACCGTGGTGTTGGCGGCCGCCACCGCCCGCGCGATCTCCTCGCGCAGCGCGTTCTCCTCGCGGGCCTCCCGGCCCGGGGCGTCGCGCGGCAGCGCCAGCGCCGCCCGCCAGTGCGCGAGGAACTCCGGGTCCAGGGTGATCAGCGCCCCCACACAGGGCCGGTTGTCGCCGATCACCACCGCCTGGTGGACGAGCGGATGCTGCCGCAGCCGCTGCTCCAGCGGGGCCGGCGCCACGCTGGTGCCGCCGCTGGTGACGATGATGTCCTTCTTCCGGCCGGTGATCGTCAGATAGCCCTCCGCGTCCAGATGCCCGATGTCCCCGGTGGCCAGCCAGCCGCCGCGCAGCGCCGCCCGGGTCGCCGCCTCGTCGCCGGCGTACCCCTGGAACACCGACGGGCCGTTCACCAGGATCTCCCCGTCGTCGGCCACCCGGACCTCGGTACCGGGCAGCGGCCGGCCCACCGTCCCGGACTTCTCCCGGCCGAGCGGCTGCATGGTGATCCCGCCGGAGGTCTCGGTGAGCCCGTAGCCGTCGTGCACGTACACCCCGATGCCCGCGAAGAACAGCGACAGTTCACGGCTGAGCGGGGAACCGCCGGACGTGCCGCGCAGCACCCGGCCGCCGAGCGCCGCCCGCAGTCTGCGGTACACCGTGCGCTCGTACAGGGCGTGCTGGACCCTGAGTTCGAGGCCGGGACCCGTCCCGGTGCCGAGCCGCCGCCGCTCCTCGGCCGCCGCGAAGTCCCGCGCGGTCTGCGCGGCCCGCTCGAACAGGGCGCCCCGGCCGGACTGCTGGGCGGCGCGCAGGACCTTCTTGTACAGCTTCTCGAACAGCGACGGCACGCCGTACAGATAGGTGGGCCGGAAGGTGGCCAGCGCCGACCCCAGCGCCTCCTCGGTCAGCTCCGGCTCGTGCGCCATCAGGACCCCGCCGCGCACACAGGTCAGCATGATCATGATGCCGTAGACGTGCGAGAACGGCAGGAAGGCCAGGACCGAGGGCTGCTCGCCCGGCGGTGCCGCGGTGTGCAGCCAGCCGGTCAGCAGGGTGTCACAGGGATAGGCCAGGCCGCGGTGGCTGAGCGCGCAGCCCAGCGGGTGGCCCGAGGTGCCGGAGGTGTAGACGACGGCCGCCGTGGCGTCCGGCAGCACGAGCCGGCGCAGGGACTCCAACGTCGCGTCGGGCACGGCCGCGCCCCGCTCCACCAGCTCGGCCACCGCGCCCGCGTCCAGCTGCCACACATGCCGCAGCCGGGGCAGCCGGGCGCACACGGTGCCGACGGTCATCACGCCCTGCTCGTCCTCGACGACCACCGCCTCGCAGTCGGCGTCCCGCAGGATCCACTCGGCCTGGTCCCGGGAGGACGCCGGATGGATCGGTACGACCTCGGCGCCCACCGCCCACAGGGCCAGGGCGAACAGCGTCCACTCGTAGCGGGTGCGCGCCATCAGGGCCACCCGCCGTCCCGGGGCGACACCGGCCGCGATCAGCCCCTTGGCCAGGTCGGCCACCGCGTCCCGCAGCTCCACCGCCGTCACCTCCTCCCACCGGCTCGCGGTCCGGTCCGCGCGGTGCGCGAGCACGGGCAGGGTGGGCCGGCGGTCGGCCCTCTCGAAGACACTGTCGGCGAGACCGCCGGTCAGCACGGAGGGGCCGGCCGGAGCGAGGGCGACGTCCCGCATGCGCTGCTCCCGGAGTACGGAGGGTCACTCCGCCGATCGGCTCTGTCGTCGGCGGTGCTCGAATGTAGCCCAGCGGACCGCCTCCGGGGTCTGGAATGCGGAAGTCGTGATCGGCTGATGATGTCGGCGTGTCCTGGGGACTCGGCAGACATGAGCCATGTGAACCCCAATCCCGAACCCGAGCGCACCACGGGCCTGGAGCCCGGAGGCGGCGTCCCGCCCGGCGAGACCCCGCCCGCCGAGAGCAGCATGCCCCAGGCCGGGCCGCGGGAGCCGGACGCCACGAGCAGAGGCTGGGCCAAGGCGCCGCTGACGGTGATCCTCGTCCTCGTCGTCCTGATCGCGGCCTTCTTCCTGGTGTACGCCCTGGTGCTGATGCTCTGACCGGCCCGGCCCTCAGTCGAGGGTGCGCCGCACGCACGCGGTGACCACACCGCGCAGGCTGTCCGTGTGCTCCATCAGCCGGCGCTGCTCCTGCGCGCCGTTGCCACGCCGCAGCAGCTCCGCCACACCCTCCTCGGCGCGCTCCGTGTCACCGCTCTCGCGCAGCGCGTCCTTGGTGTAGTCGAGCAGCGAGCGCAGCACGTCCGCGGCGGGCCGGGGCCGCATGGCCACCGGATCGAGCAGCTCCCGCTGAAGCCCCCAGCGGGCCGCCTGCCAGGCGGCCAGCCGCAGCAGGCTCACACTGTGCCCGCACGGCGGCCGGCCGGCCCGCCAGTCCCGGGCGGCCGTCTCCACCAGGCCGCGGGTCAGCGTGGCGATCAGTACGGCGGTCTCCGCGCGCAGGCACACATCGGCCACCCGGATCTCCACCGTCGGATAGTGGGCGCACAGCCGCGCGTCGAAGTACGCCATCGCCTCGTCCAGGATGACGCCGGTGGCCACCATGTCCGCCACCCGCCCGTGGTACCGCTCCGGCGACCCGAACGGCTCGGTCGGCCCGGCCGACGGCCAGCGCTCCCACACCCGGGTTCGGTAGCTGGCGTACCCCGTGTCCCGGCCCTGCCAGAACGGCGAGTTGGCGCTCATCGCGGACAGCACCGGCAACCACGGCCGGATCCGGTCCAGGACAGCCACACCCTCCTCGTCCGACTCGATGCACACATGCACATGGCAGCCGCAGACCAGCTGGTCCCGGGTGCCGATCCCGTAATGCTCGGCCAGCCACTGATACCGCTCGTTCACGGTGAGGCTGGGGCTGACCGGCAGCGGGGAGGAGGCCAGCGCGGCGACCGAGCAGCCGAACTGCCCGGCGTGCCGGGCCGCCTCCTTCCGGCAGCGCACGATCTCGGCACCCAGTGCCGCCATGTCCGACTGCGGGTGCGTGGCGAACTCCAGCATCTGCCGGAACAGCTCCTTGTCGAAGACCTCCTGTCCGGGATCGTCCTGCGCGGCCTGCGCGAGCACGGCCGCCGCCAGCGCCTTCGGGTCACCGCTGTCCGGATCGACCAGAAGGAGTTCCTCCTCCACACCGACCGTGCGCACCGAGTGCCGCCCTTCCTTCCTGTCGGGCCACGGGACGTGCTGTCCCGCTCATGCCGCCAGGGACAGTCGTGGGTCCGTACGACCCCCGAATGCCCCTGGTACGGCCGTCGACACCTGACGGTGCTCAGCGCAGCGGGGTCAGGAACACCGTGGCGAGCGGCGGCAGCGTCACCCGCAGCGACCCGTCCTCGGGCTTGAGCGCCCCCGGCGCGCCGACGACGACGCCGCTGCCGCCGTACTGGAGACCGTCGGTGTTCAGCTCCTCCTGCCAGGCGGGGATCTCCTCGGGCACCCACAGCCGGTAGTCCTCCCGGACGACCGGCGAGAAGTGGGAGACCGCGAGCAGCGGGGTGCCCGTGCTGTCGTAGCGCAGGAACGCGAAGACGTTGTCGTCCGCCGCGTCGCACAGCACCCACCGGAAGCCGCCCGGGTCGGTGTCCCGCTGCCACAGCGCCGGGGTCGCCCGGTACAGCGCGTTCAGGTCCCGGACCAGCTGCTGCACGCCCCGGTGATCGCCCGCCGAGTGGTAGTCGTCACCGAGCAGCCACCACTCCGGGCCGTGCGCCTCCGACCACTCGGCGCCCTGCGCGAACTCCTGCCCCATGAACAGCAGCTGCTTGCCCGGGTGGGCCCACATGAAGCCGAGGTAGGCGCGGTGGTTCGCGCGCCGCTGCCACCAGTCGCCGGGCATCTTCGACACCAGCGCCTGCTTGCCGTGCACCACCTCGTCGTGGGAGATCGGCAGCACGTAGTTCTCGCTGTAGGCGTACACCATCGAGAAGGTCATCTCGTGGTGGTGGTACTTGCGGTGCACCGGCTCCTTCTGCACGTACTCCAGCGAGTCGTGCATCCAGCCCATGTTCCACTTCAGCCCGAACCCGAGCCCCCCGCCGTCCGTCGGCCGGGTCACCCCGTCCCACGCGGTGGACTCCTCGGCGATGGTCACCACGCCGGGGCAGCGCCGGTACACCGTGGCGTTCATCTCCTGGAGGAAGGCGACCGCGTCCAGGTCCTCCCGCCCGCCGAACACGTTCGGCTCCCACTGCCCGGAGTCCCGCGAGTAGTCGAGATAGAGCATCGAGGCGACCGCGTCCACCCGCAACCCGTCGACATGGAACTCCTCGCACCAGTAGACGGCGTTGGCGACCAGGAAGTTGCGCACCTCGGTCCGCCCGTAGTCGAACTCGTAGGTGCCCCAGTCCGGATGCTCCGCCCGACGCCAGTCCCCGGGTTCGTACAGCGGGTCCCCGTCGAACCGGGCCAGCGCCCAGTCGTCCTTCGGGAAGTGCGCCGGCACCCAGTCCATGATCACGCCGATTCCGGCCCGGTGGCAGGCGTCCACGAAGTACCGGAAGTCGTCCGGCGAGCCGAGCCGGGGAGTGGGCGCGTAGTAGGAGGTGACCTGGTAGCCCCAGGAGCCGCTGAACGGATGCCCGGCCACCGGCATCAGCTCCACATGGGTGAAGCCCATCTCCTTGACGTACGCCGGGAGTTCCTCCGCCAGCGAGCGATAGGTCGAGCCCGGCCGCCACGAGGGCAGATGCACCTCGTACACGGAGAACGGCGCCTCGTGGACCGGGGTGTCGCCGCGGTGCGCCATCCACTGGGCGTCGCCCCACTCGTACCGCGAGACCGTGACGACCGACGCCGTGTCCGGCGGCACCTCCGTCGCCCGTGCCATCGGGTCGGCCTTCAGGAACCGGTGGCCGTACCGGGAGGTGATCTCGAACTTGTACCGGGCGCCCTCGCCGATCCCGGGCAGGAACAGCTCCCACACCCCGGACGCGCCGAGCGACCGCATCGGGTACTGGGTGCCGTCCCAGTAGGTGAACTCCCCGGCCACCCGCACGCCCTGGGCGTTCGGCGCCCACACGGTGAAGCGGGTGCCGGCCACGCCCTGGTGGGTCATCGGCTCGGCGCCGAGCGCCCGCCACAGCTGCTCGTGCCGGCCCTCCCGGATCAGATGCAGGTCCAGCTCGCCCAGGGCGGGCAGGAAGCGGTACGGGTCGTCTGTCTCCACCTCGGTGTCGTCGTACGCCACCAGCAGGGTGTACGACGGGATCTCCGCCCAGGGAAGGACGGCGGCGAAGAGGCCGTCGCCCTCCGAGGCGAGCGGGGTGCGCACGCCGTCGGCGACGACGCTCACCTCGCGGGCGTTCGGGCGCAGGGCCCGCACACACATGCCGCCGGGCACCGGATGCGCGCCCAGCAGGGCGTGCGGGTCGTGGTGGGCGCCGGCCAGCAGCCGGCCCCGGTCGTCCGGGTCGAGCGGCGGGGCCGCGGCCGGTGCGGGGCCGGCCGCCTCGGGACGTGCGGTGTCGCGCAGTGCCATGACCTCAGCCTCCCCACACGGCGAGCCGCTTGATCGCCGCCATCGGTACCGGCAGCCAGTCCGGCCGGTGTCTCGCCTCGTACAGCACCTCGTAGACCGCCCTGTCCGTCTCGTGCGCGCGCAGCAGCGCGTGCTTCTTGCGTGGATCCCAGCCGGCACGGGCCGCGTAGCCCGCGCAGAACGCCTCCCGGCAGCGGCGCGCCCACTCGGGTCGCCAGGGGCGGCGCTGCCGGGCCGCGTAGTCGAAGGAGCGCAGCATCCCGGCCACGTCCCGCACCGGGGACTGCGGGGCCCGCCGCTCGGCGAGCGGCCGGGACGGCTCGCCCTCGAAGTCGATGACGAACCAGTCGCGTCCGGCCCGCAGTACCTGTCCGAGGTGCAGATCGCCGTGCACGCGCTGCGCCGGGGGACCGGCGTCGCACGTGGCGAGCGCCCCGAACGCCGCCCGCAGCCCCGGCACGAACGGCCGTAGCCCCGGCACGGCGTGCGCGGCCGCCTCCAGCCGGGCGCACATCTCCTGCGCCGTACGGCCCGTCTCGCCCGGCCCGGCCGGCGGGAACGCACCGGCCAGCGCCAGATGCACCTCGGCCATCGCCCGGCCCAGCTCCCGGGCCTCGGCGGTGAAGTCGTCGCCGGCGGCGAGCGCGCGCAGCGCCAGCGTCCAGCCGTCGGTGGCGTCCGGCAGGAAGGGCTGGAGCACCCCGAGCGTCGCCGGCCGCGGCGCGCTGGTGGTGAACCAGGCCACCGGCGCCGGGACCCGGGTGCAGCCCTGTGCGGCGAGTGCCGCCGAGACCTCCAGGTCCGGGTTGACGCCCGGCTGGATCCGGCGGAACAGCTTCAGGATGAAGGCGTCGCCGTACACGATCGACGTGTTGGACTGCTCGGCGTCCAGCAGCCGCGGGGGAAGACCTCCGGGCAGCAGGACGGCCGGGTCGGCCTCGAAGCGCAGCGGACCCGCCGTGCCCGGCCGGCGCAGCCGCTCCAGCAGCAGGTTCGCCGAGCGCGGGTCGTGCAGCGCGTCGTAGACCGCGAAGCCGGCCAGCGGACCCTCCTCGGCGCGTCCGATGAACGCCCGCTCCAGGCGCGGCGCGAGATGCTGCCGCAGCCCCAGCAGCAGCTGGTAGCAGTCACCGGGCGGGGGAGTGCCGCCGGGGGTGGGCACCGGCGCGTGCGAGGCGTGCACCAGCAGATGCAGACACCCGGGGAACAGCTCGGTCACGGAGAGCACCGAAAGATCGGTGACGGGCCGGTCCTTGCCCGCGAACCAGCGTTGCCGGGGCAGCCAGTCGCGCAACAGCCCGCCGAGCGAGGCCAGCGGCCCGTCGGCGCCGGCCGCGGTTCTCGGCCGGAGCGTGATGGTCTTCGGCATGGTGACGCGTCCTTTCCTCGGCGCCGCGGTCAGCGGCGGCGGCCGATGCGGGATGCGACTCGGGTGAGCCGGAACCAGTAGAAACCGTGGCCTTGCAGGGTCAGCAGATACGGCAGTTCACCGATGGCGGGGAAGCGCACCCCGCCGATCAGCTCGACCGGGTGGCGTCCGTCGTAGGTCCGCAGGTCGAGCTCGGTGGGCTGGGCGAAGCGGGAGAAGTTGTTGACGCACAGCACCAGGTCGTCGCCGTACTCGCGCAGGAAGGCGAGCACCGCCGGGTTGGAGGACGGCAGTTCCGTGAAGGAGCCGAGTCCGAAGGCGGGGTTCTGCTTGCGGATCTCGATCATGCGGCGGGTCCAGTGCAGCAGGCTGGACGGGGAGGACATGGCGGCCTCGACGTTGGTGACCTGGTAGCCGTAGACCGGGTCCATGATCGTGGGCAGGAAGAGGCGTCCCGGGTCGCACGTCGAGAAGCCCGCGTTGCGGTCGGGGGTCCACTGCATCGGGGTGCGTACGGCGTCGCGGTCGCCGAGCCAGATGTTGTCGCCCATCCCGATCTCGTCGCCGTAGTAGAGGATCGGCGAGCCGGGCAGGGACAGCAGGAGCGCGGTGAACAGCTCGATCTGGTTGCGGTCGTTGTCGAGCAGGGGCGCGAGGCGGCGGCGGATGCCGATGTTGGCGCGCATCCGCGGGTCCTTGGCGTACTCGGCCCACATGTAGTCGCGTTCCTCGTCGGTGACCATCTCCAGGGTCAGCTCGTCGTGGTTGCGCAGGAAGATGCCCCACTGGCAGCCGGAGGGGATGGCCGGGGTCTTGGCGAGGATCTCGGAGACGGGGTAGCGGGACTCCCGCCGTACGGCCATGAAGATGCGCGGCATGACCGGGAAGTGGAAGGCCATGTGACACTCGTCGCCGCCGGAGCCGTAGTCCCCGAAGTAGTCGACCACGTCCTCCGGCCACTGGTTGGCCTCCGCCAGCAGCACGGTGTCCGGATAGAGCGCGTCGATCTCCTTGCGCACCCGCCGCAGGAAGGCGTGCGTCGCCGGCAGGTTCTCGCAGTTGGTCCCCTCCTCGGCGTAGAGATAGGGCACCGCGTCGAGGCGGTAGCCGTCGATGCCGAGATCCAGCCAGAAGCGCAGCGCGGCCAGGATCTCCTCCTGCACCGCCGGGTTCTCGTAGTTGAGGTCGGGCTGGTGCGAGAAGAACCGGTGGAAGTAGTACTGGCCGCGTACCGGGTCGAAGGTCCAGTTGGAGGCCTCGGTGTCGACGAAGATGATCCGGGCGTCCGGGTACTGCTTGTCGTCGTCGGCCCACATGTAGTAGTCCCCGTAGGGGCCCTCGGGGTTGCGGCGGGACTCCTGGAACCACGGGTGCTGGTCACTGGTGTGGTTCATGACGAAGTCGATGATCACCCGCATGCCGCGCTGGTGGGCCGCGTCCACGAACTCCACGAAGTCGGCGAGGTCACCGAACTCCGGCAGTACGGCGGTGTAGTCGGCGACGTCGTAACCGCCGTCCCGCAGGGGCGACTTGAAGAAGGGGGGCAGCCACAGACAGTCGACCCCGAGCCACTGGAGATAGTCCAGCTTGGCCGTCAGGCCCTTCAGGTCACCGATGCCGTCGCCGTCGCTGTCCTGGAAGGAACGGACCAGGACCTCGTAGAAGACGGCGCGTTTGAACCACTCCGGGTCCCGGTCCTTGGCCGGGGTGTCCTCGAAGGTGTCCAGTACGGGTTCGTTGACGGTCATGACGCTGCGGGCCCTCCGATCGGGTGCGTCGCTCGCCCGACGTGGAGCAGGTGCGCCGGCGTCCGGCCGGGCGTGAGACACACGTAGTTGGTCCTGCCCCAGTGGTACGTCTCGCCCGTCAGTTCGTCGTGCACGGACAGGGCGGCGTGCCAGTCCAGGCCGAGTTGCGGCATGTCCAACGAGACCGTGGCCTCCTGGGTGTGATGCGGGTCGAGGTTGACGACCACGATGACCGTGTCCGTCCCCGTGCTCTTGCTGTAGGCGAGCACGGCGTCGTTGTCGGTCTGATGGAAGCGGAGATTCCGCAGGCGCTGTAGCGCGGGGTGCTTCCGCCGGACGGTGTTGAGCCGGGTGATGAGGGGCGCGATGGTCCGTCCCTCGCGCTCGGCGGCCGTCCAGTCGCGCGGTCGCAGCTGGTACTTCTCGGAGTCGAGGTACTCCTCGCTGCCGGGGCGCAGCGGGGTGTTCTCGCACAGTTCGTAGCCGCTGTAGATGCCCCAGGTGGGGGAGAGGGTCGCGGCGAGGACGGCGCGGACCTCGAAGGCGGGCCGGCCGCCCTGCTGGAGGAAGGCGTGCAGGATGTCCGGGGTGTTGGCGAAGAAGTTGGGCCGCATGTAGGCGGCCGCCTCGCCGGACAGCTCGGTGAGGTACTCGGTGAGTTCCTGCTTGCTGTTGCGCCAGGTGAAGTAGGTGTACGACTGCTGGAAGCCGATCTGCGCCAGGGTGTGCATCATCGCGGGCCGGGTGAAGGCCTCGGCCAGGAAGATCACGTCCGGGTCCTTGCGGTTGATCTCGCCGATCACCCGCTCCCAGAACACCACGGGCTTGGTGTGCGGGTTGTCCACCCGGAAGATCCGCACCCCGTGCCCCATCCAGTGCCGCAGCACCCGGACGGTCTCGGCGACCAGGCCGTCCATGTCGGCGTCGAAGGCGATCGGGTAGATGTCCTGGTACTTCTTCGGCGGGTTCTCGGCGTAGGCGATGGTGCCGTCCGGCCGGTGGTGGAACCACTCCGGGTACTTGTGCACCCAGGGGTGGTCGGGGGAGCACTGGAGGGCGAAGTCGAGCGCGATCTCCAGACCCAGGCGCTGCGCCTCGCGCACGAAGAAGTCGAAGTCCTCCAGGGTGCCCAGCTGCGGGTGCACGGCGTCGTGCCCGCCCTCGGGCGACCCGATCGCCCAGGGCACCCCCACGTCCTGCGGGCCGGCGGTCAGGGTGTTGTTGGGGCCCTTGCGGAAGGTCGTGCCGATCGGGTGGATCGGCGGGAGGTAGACGACGTCGAAGCCCATGTCGGCGATCGGCTTCAGCCGCCGGGCCGCCGTACGGAACGTGCCGTGCGGCTGCTCGGCGGTGCCCTCCGAGCGCGGGAAGAACTCGTACCAGGAGCCGAACAGGGCCCGTTCGCGCTCCACCAGCAGCGGCATCGCAGCGGAAGCGGTGACCAGGTCGCGCAGCGGATACCGGGTCAGCAGCGCCTGAACGTTCGGCGCCAGCGCGGCCTTGAGGCGCTCGTGCACCGACAGGGAGTCGTCGCCGAGGGCGCGCGCGGCGGCCTGGACCAACTGCCGCTCCGGTCCCTTGGGCACCCCGCCGGCCGCGCGCTCGTACAGCTCGGCACCCTCCTCCAGCACCAGCCCGATATCGATCCCGGCCGGGATCTTCACGGAGGCGGTGTGCCGCCAGGTCGCCAGGGGGTGACTCCAGGCCTCCACCCGGAAGGTCCAGCGGCCGGTCACCTCCGGGGTGACCTCCGCGCCCCACAGATCGGTGCCGGGGGCCAGCTCTCGCATCGGGGTCCAGGGGCCGCGCCGGCCCTTCGGATCACGCAGGACCACATTGGCACCCACGGCGTCATGGCCTTCCCGGAACACGGTGGCCGTGACCTGGAAGGTCTCCCCGACCACCGCTTTCGCCGGGCGCCTGCCGCACTCCACGGCCGGCCGGACATCACGTACCGGTACGCGGCCGATGGCCGGGGTCCTGCGCATGTATCTCACCTCCGCCGTGGGGGGGGGGGGGGGGGGGGGGGGCCGCGGCGCGCCCCCCCCCCCCGCGGGCCGCCGGCGCCCGCGCGCGCGCGGGGAGCCGCGTGGTGCGCGCGCGTGACCGAGTGGCGGGCG